>JBDTRF010000032.1:0-19710 GCA_039931815.1 Gemmatimonadota bacterium | reverse complement strand
GCCCGTCGCGTTGTCGAAAGAGACCTCCACCGACCCCAGTCCGCGAACCTCGACGCTGGTGTTACCTACCATTCCCGCAAAGCGAAGGTGTTGTTCCTGCGCTTCGGGAGCAATTTCCGCCAGGCGCCCATGCTCAACCTGCGCGGTCTCCAGCCTTTCGCGAAGCTGGCGCAGTTGGGGAGTGAGGGCGGCCGAGTCGGTCGAGTGCAACTCTTCGAGTGCGGTAACCAGGTTCTCATATCTTGACCGCAGCGAGACGGCATCGGGGTTCTCGGGCGGATCAATGGCTGTCATTCGGGCCGAGCGAGTGGATCCACCGCGGCGATACGTCCAGGCCACCGGTTGACCCGGTTCAACCGACCCGAATCGCTGGCCACCTTCGGGAGTCAGGAGTGACACTCCATCGATGGCGGTCAGGATATCACCTCGTCGGAGTCCCGCGCGATCGGCCGGGCTACCCGGATCCACGGAATACACCGATGGATAGTCGCTGAAGTGCCATTCCGAGGTGCGCCGGCGAAGGGCGTCAATCGATGCCCGCAACCGCGCCAGCTGCTCAGGTCGATTGGAGTAACGGGAGGCCGTCGCGCGCAGTTCAACTTCCTGCTGCTCCAGCTCACGCCGCCCGCTCGAATTGACCGAGCAGTTGCTGCAGGTGATTCCGAACCCGAACCAGGCATTGGGCTGGGCCGGCACCGGAACCTCCGCGATGGCAGGACCAACCCCCCGGGACAGGGCGGCCGTTCGGGCGAGCGGAGCAGTCCCCGCAACGCTGGAGGCCCGGGACGGTGATACCGGTACCGCAAGAGCGGACGGGACCGCCGGCGAGACAACCTGCGCCAACTCCGCCAGGGCGCAGGATTCGTCCGTCACGATCGGGAACTCCAGTTCTTTGCCGTTTCGGCGAACTGTAATTATGACCGACCGGCCGGTCTCAAGGTTGGCGATGCGTTCGCCCCCAGCCCTGGTCGTGATCAACAATCCATCAATCGCGACAATCACGTCTCCCGATCGCAGCTTCCCGTCCGCCGGTCCCCCGTCGATCACCCGGCGGATGACAGGCTCCGCGCGGAACCGCCAGAACGTTTCGTCCGAGGTTCGATTGTAGGTACAATCACAGGTGAATTCCTGGACACCGATCGAGCCGAGGGTGGACCAGCCGGACGAACACTCCTTCGCTACCTCCTGTCCGAGCAGCACGCGCGGGATCGCCAGGAAAACCAGGAACCCCAGGGCCGGGAGAAATGCCCGCCGAAAGTTACCGATACCTTCTGTCATGTGATTCTCCGTCGAAGAGCGATGAGGGCGCTGACGCGCACCGTATGATCAGAGCGGAATGCCGTTGAACTCAGAACCAGATGACGCGATGAGTTGCCGTTTTCGTCGTATCGGCATGGTCCCGTTCGTGATCGAGCACCTGGAGAATTCGAACAACCACTGGATCGTCGGGCGCCATTCGGACCACTTCGTTCGCCGCCGCGTACAGCGCGGTCAATGCCACTTCCCGTCCCTGCAGCAGATAGCGGCCGTCGGGGGAGTCGGGGGCATGCGCCAGGGCGGCGATCGCCTGGGCATAGGCCGACCCGGTTCGCTGGACCAGCATCGCGGCCTGCATCGCGTTGTTTCGTTCGATGGACGCCAGGGCGGTCGCGGTCTCCCTGGCCGACAGCCATTGGCCAGTCGCAATGCCCCCGAGATACACCATCACGGCCGCGGCCGCGGCGATGACCCATCGGGTACCCATCCAGGCCCGAGATTGCCGAGCCCGAAGCCGGCCTTCCGATCGAAGCGCGAGAACGGTCCGCTCTTCCAGCAGGCTCGAGGGTTCCCGCTGCAGCGGAAGCATGTCGAATGCAGCGCGCTCTTCCGGGGTCAACTCATCATCGTGCAGCATCATCAGCCTCCGTAACAGGACATAGCATCGCGCGGATCGAACGACGGGCGCCGGAGAGCTGGCTCTTGGAGGTTCCCGGCGCGATCCCAAGTGCCTCGCCAATCTCTTCGTGCGTCAATCCCTGGACATCGTGGAGCACCAGGACCGTGCGATAGCCATCGGGGAGAAGTTCGATGGCGCGCTCCAGATCGATATCCTCACCGGCCCGCGACGGCGCGGACGGCTGGTCATGGGCAGGCTGCTCGTCTTCGGCCCTGCGGCGAATTCGCCGCAGTTGGTCCCGGGCCACGTTGCAGGTGATCGCGGTAAGCCAGGTCGATAACGCAGACTGCCAGCGGAATCCGCCCAGCTCCCGCACTGCCCTGATCCAGGTTTCCTGCACCGCATCCTCGGCATCCATTTCGGAGCGGCCCAGCAGCCGGAGCGACGTCATGTAGAGCCGAGGCGTATACCGGCGATAGAGCTCGCGAAACGCGCGCTCATCCCCCTCGCGGAGGATACCATCGACCAGGTCACGGTCGGGGATCATTTGGAACCGGAAGTGCGCGCGTGCATTCGTGTTGAGTTAGTCGATCCGGGCCGGCAAATGGTTGGGTCGAAACTGGGTTGACGTCGTCGACGTCGCGGCAATCGATCAGCGATCAAGCAGCTTCCAAAAAAAATCCCCCTCTCCACGAATGGAGAGAGGGCTGGGGGATGGAGGCGCAGGGAATCGAACCCTGGTCCGAGTAAGTCTCCAAAACCACGTCTACGTGCGTAGGTTCATCTCTCTGCTTCGTCCGCTGACCGGTGACGAACCAACCGCCCAGTGGATCAGCTCCTGTTTTCTCGCTCACCGCGTCGGAGCACCACGGCTTGCCAGCCCGGATTTGCGATTCCAGAAGAGCGCCCCAGGCGGGCTCAACTTCTGGAAGGTGCGTGAAGCGAGCTTAGCTCAGCTTACGCGGCCATTGCCAGTTCAGAATTGGCAGTTGAATCTTTCCAAGCGGTTTAACCAGGGACCTGGACCTGGGCACGCGGCGATTCCTTCATCAAACCCGTCGAAGCCGATCGCCCCCGTAGCAGCAATAATAACCGAACTTGTTGAAACTTCAAGGTTTAATCAGCAGCGCTGATACCATGCTAGAGTGTCCAGTCCCCGGATTTTCCGGCGGTTGCCACCTTGTTTCGCCCGCCGTTTTTCGCCTGGTAGAGCGCGGCATCGGCCTGCGCCGGCAGGTTCTGACGGCTTCGGCTGGTTTCCGGGCAGCCGGCGACCCCGAAGGATGCCGTGAGGGGCCACTGGTGGTTTTTCCAGATCCAGGGGCGATAGCCCAGCGAAAGCCGGATCCGTTCCGCAATCTCGACCCCGCGCTCGATCGTGGCGCCCGGCAGCCAGACCGCAAACTCCTCTCCGCCGATCCGAGCCGCCGTGTCCGTAGAGCGAACATGGTCTCGGAGGATGTTGGCAAAATGGCTGAGGGCGGCGTCCCCGGCGGGATGCCCGAGCGAATCGTTCAGTCCCTTGAACTTGTCGAGGTCGGTATAGATCAGAGCGCCAAATTCCGAGCCAGTCTTGGTCAGTTCTACGTCCAACCCTCTCCGGTTCTTCAAGCCAGTCAGTGCATCAGTCATTGCCGACTGGAGAAGCTCGTGCATCATCCTCGCCGCGGCCAGGGTGGATTCGATAGAACGGATGGCCTCAGTCACATCTCCCAGCGCCTGGCCGGAAATCTCGCGACCGCTGGCCGGCCAGAGGATGACGGCGCCTTGGCGATTCTGTGCCGGCCCGATCGGCTCGACCTGGGCGGCCTTCGAGCGACGTCGATCGGTGATCGAGGTTCCCAGCGGGTCCAGGCCGGTGAAGATCGAATCGTCCTCGCCCCGGGAGACTTTTCCGGCCGGACTGTCCGGGTCGGCCGGCTTCTGCAGCAGCCGTTTGTCCGCAGTGGGTGAGTTGGCGATGACCTGCGGGCCGCCGTGAAGGTTCGCGACCACGATGACCTCAGCGCCAGCCAGACGTTCCAGCTGAACCGCGAGGCCGGTGCCCAGTGCGGCGAGACTCTCGACCGGCGACTTGGATTCCCGGGTCGGTAAAAGGGCGTGGTGATACATCAAGGCGTTGGCAAGCTCTCTCAGGTCATCGAGCGCCAGGTCCGTGGCGACCGATGGGCCTGGTCGGAGCAGCATCCCGGCCAGTGCCGCAGAGCGGGAAACGTAGATCAGGGTTCCCTGCTCCATCCGCTGAACACCTTCATCCTCGGTACTGAGCGAGGCGGCAAGACGCTGCTCCATGGATTCGACATCGTCGGGGCGGAGCACCGCGCTGTTGACATGACGGGCGATCGCCACCGAGTCGAGCGTGGAGCCTTCAAAGGCCCACACCGCCAGGGCATTATGCGCCCCGCCCAGCCAGCGAATCGCGGGATCGGGGATGACCCGTTCGGAGGGCGAAAAAGTGCTGGACGACACTCCGCGAGGCGGCCGCCGCCGGCCCAGGATATATCCAGCGACCCCGGTCGCGAGGGCGGCGATCGGTCCGAGAACAGACCACCAGGGAAAGGATGCTTGCGTGAATGGCATCAGGTCGGGGGCCGGCGAAGCCATCCCCGGCGGCGAAACCAGATAAAAATGATCGCGCTCACCATGAGCATGATCAGCATGACGACAGGGTAACCAATCTTGCTGTGCAACTCCGGCATGAAATCAAAGTTCATCCCGTAGACGCCCACGATGAATGTGAGAGGAAGAAAAAATGCTGAAAACACGGTCAGGACCCGCATCACCTCGTTGGTCTTATGGGACGCCATGGCGAGATGGATACTGAGCAGGTTGTTCACTTCGTCCAGCAGCTCGTCCGCGTAGAAATGATAACTCTCCGCATTCTCCGCCGCGTCCTGGAACAGCGGCGCATTGCGCTCGAAGCTGGGCGCCATCCGGTGGACGACGCCAACCGTCTGCCACAGCAGGCGCTTGATCAGGTTAACCCGCCGCTTGAGAATATGAATCCGCTGAAGCGGTGGATCGGGCCGCTTGGGATCGAAGAGACTGACTTCAAACTGCTCGGTTGTCGTTTCGGCTTCTTCCAGCGGTTTTTCGTATGAGGTGACGACCGCGTTAATCAGGTCCGTCACGATATAGGAAAGGCGGACTTCTCGTGTTTTCGCCCGTTGCAGATGCGCTTCGCGAAGGTGGGCCAGGAACGGCAGGTCTTTCCGATGGATCGTGATGAGAAATTTATCACCGTAAAAGGCCGCCACTTTGCGTGTCAGCTGCTGAATCGTCTCCGCCGACGCCTCGCTCTGCTCATCGAAGGCACGCACGATGAAAAACGAGGTCTCGGCGATTCGTTCATACTTGGGCAGATGCTCGGGGTCGAGGCAGTCAAGCACCGAGGTGGCATGGAGCCCGTATTTCCGGGCGATCTCATCCAGTTCCTCTTTGGACGGGTTAACCACGTCGAGCCAGGTGAGACCGGCTTTCGAGGTAAGCACGGTGCTGATCATACTCCCCCGATTCCAGCGACCTGTCCAGTGCCCCGGTCGCTTCCCTTTCCACGACGATCTCGCTGCATCATACGGCGGCCTCGCGGTGGAGCATCCGAAACGCGGCGATCGCCGCCCCAAAGCCGTTGTCGATGTTGACCACCGTGACACCGGCGGCGCAGCAGTTGAGCATGGCCAGGAGGGCCGCGATTCCGCCGAAAGACGCCCCATATCCGACACTGGTCGGGACCGCGATCACCGGGGTACTCACCAGCCCGCCGACCACACTCGGGAGCGCCCCCTCCATTCCCGCCACCACGATGAGAACCGCCGCCCGGCGCAGCGTCTCGTTGGCGTTGAGCAGGCGGTGCAACCCGGCTACGCCGACATCGGTCAGCCGCTCAACAGCGAGGCCGGCACCATCAGCGACCTCAGCCGCTTCCTCGGCCACCGGGAGATCACTGGTTCCGGCGGACACGATGAGGACCGGGCCGGCTTTGATTCCCGGCTGGTGGTCCGGATTGGTGAGCACGATGGTCCGGGCCAGCGGGTTCCACCGAAGGGACGGGAATCGGACCTTCAGCGCCTGGGCCTGCTCGGCGGTTGCCCGGGTGCCCAGGAAACTTCCGCTAGCGCGTTCCAAGCCCTCGCAGATCTTCACGACCTGGTCTGTCGTCTTGCCGGCACAGTATACCACCTCCGGCAAGCCCTGACGAAGTGCGCGGTGGTGATCGATCTGGGCGAACGAAAGGTCTTCGGAGGGAAAATTGGTGAGTCGCTCGAGCGCTCCGGCGGGATCCAGGCGTCCGGCGGCGACCTCCGCCAGCAGGGCCTCCAGCTGGGTGCGGTTCACGCAACCCGAGCGGCTGGCTCGAGGTACTCCAGGAAGATGGACTCCGCCTGGGCCATGGACTCCACCTGGAAGAGCTGTTCTCGAAGCGACGAAGCTCCGGGAAGTCCCTTGGTGTACCAGCCGAGGTGTTTGCGGAATTCGATGACCGTATGGCGAGTATCGCCCTGCAGCCGCTGGGCCAGGCGCGCGTGTTCCAGGGCGACGGCAAACCGCTCGGACGCATCCGGAGCCGGCTCGGGTCCAGCGTGGTTGAGCAGGGCGTGGGCCTGCCGGAAAATCCATGGATTCCCGAACGCGCCCCGCCCGATCATGACCGCCGCGCACCCTGTATGTCGCTGCATGCGCAGCACGTCCTCGGCGGAGTGAATATCTCCGTTGCCGATGACCGGGATCTCCAGCGCCTCGACCACCCGGGCAATTTCATCCCAGTCGGCCTTGCCCGTGAACATCTGGGTCCGGGTCCGGGCGTGAAGCGTAAACGCCCGGGCACCGGCATCCTGCATCCGAAGAGCGATGCCGACCGGATCCCGGGTTTCTTCATTCCATCCGCTCCGGGTCTTGACGGTGACCGGCAGATGGGTCGCCCCGGCACACCGCCGGATAATGGTTTCCACCAGGCCCATGTCCCGGAGGCAACCCGAGCCGCCATTTCGCTGCACCACTTTCTTGACCGGGCACCCGAAATTGATGTCGATGAACTCGGGTTCATAGACCTGGGTGACGATGGCCGCCGCCCGTTCCATCGCGTCCGGATCGGCGCCATAAATCTGCACCCCGATGGGACGCTCGACCGCCTCGAACTCCGCCCCTTCCAGCGTGCGCCGAATGCCCCGCCGGATCGCTTCGGCGGACAGGAATTCGGTCATGAGAATGTCGGCCCCCAGCCGCCGGCAGATCTGCCGGAATGGAGCTTCGGACACCCCGGCCATGGGAGCCAGGATCAGGGGGCAGGTGGCGCCGGACCAGTAGGGCAAGTGCATGGGAAGAAAATACTTGGGGACATAAGAGGCGGCAATGGAGGCCCCGCCACCCTCGGCCGGTAAGCACCATCACGGCAAAAACCTGCTTAAACCTGTATACTGACATAGTTGAATCGCAGCCATACCCGAAGGCTCAAAGCGAAGCATGATGCGGCGGACTATCTCGCTCCTGCTGGCAACCCTGTTCGTGGTCCTGGGGGTAACCATCTTTCCAGTCGTCTACTACCTCTGGGAAATTCAACAGCCCGAGGTGATCGAGCGGGTGCTCGATCCTACCATCGTGTACGCCCTTGGTATTCCTGCCGTGATCGTCGAGCTGGAAAAAGAAAAAGACATCCGGGCGCTCGATGGCACTGTACTCGAGCTGGATCGATCCGACCTCAATTTCCTGCTGCAAACCAGCTTCACCGAAGTGGACGTCGAGAGAAAAGCCCTGGAAGTCCATAAGTCCATCGTCGATCACGTGCGACAGGGCCCCAAGGACACTTTTTCTTTTTCGATTTCCACCGTGGCCGAGCGGCCCATCATCCAGAAGAACCTGGTCCGCCTGTACCGCCGGAAAATGAATGCCCGCCATGAGTGCTCCATGGGGCAATTCCTGGGAATCGCGTGGAACGGCGTTCGCAAACTCTTCGGCGTCAAGAAACCATCAGAGGAAGAGCAGTTGCGCACCCTGCCCCACTGCCGCCCGCCGAAGATGGTGCAGGAAGCGGTGATGAGTGCGGTGGCCAAGCGCCTGGAGAAAGCCCAGGAGCATAGCGCGGACTCCGTCCATGTCATCCCCAAGTTCGGTCGCGGGGGGCACCTTTTCGTTCGCCGAAGCCTCGAGCTGGGCCAGACCGGCGCCTGGTTTCTCCCCGTATTCCCGATCCTGCTCGCCATTATCGGCATCATCTCCTGGCGCGACCGGCGGGCCTGTTATGCCCGACTCGCGGCTCCCCTTCTCATCAGCGGATTGATCCTGCTCCTCATGAACGCGACGATGTACTACTTCGCGCCCAGCCTCGACCTCTTCGCCACGATTCAGAAGATGGATCCGGCGTACAGGATGTCGGAGAGCACATCACAATGGCTGCGCATCGTTTTCTACGTGGTGCAGGGCGTGGCGGTGCTGGTCGCGCGCAAGCTCGCGCTCCTTGGCGCCTTTCTCATCCTCGCGGGCCTCGTCACGGTGCGCCTGCACCGGACCTGCAGGACGCCGTCGGCGATCCCCCAAATTGACCCGATTCCAGTGCCGAATTAGCTTGACCGGCGGACGCCGCTGCATAAACGCCGCCCCCCACCCGACAGGCCCCGATGAGGCTCCGCGAGCTCTTCACCGACAGCGCGATTGATCTCGACCTCCGAGGAACGACGAAGGATGCCATCCTGCTGGAAATGATCCAGCTCATGGGGCTCGATGAACGGTCCAATCAGACCCTGTTCAAGATCGCCAAGCGAAGGGAGAATCTCGGCTCGACTGGAGTCGGACGAGGCGTGGCGATTCCCCATTGCCGGTCTCCGGCGATTGACCGTCTCCGTCTGGCCTTTGGCCGTACCCGTGCCGGGGTGGACTACCAGGGCATCGACAATCTTCCCGTTCACTTTCTGTTCCTGATCGTGGCGCCTCCGCTCGAGGTGTCCAACCAGTACCTGCCGGTACTGGGAAAGATCGCCCAGTTCGTGAAGGAACCGGACGTTCCCGATCGACTCATGACCGTGCCCTCACCGAACGAGTTCCTGGCGTTACTTGATGAGAAAGGCGTGTGATGAAAACGGAAAGGACGACGGAAGGAGGTTTCCCGAATCCTGGTACGTCACCGGTTCCTAGAGCAGGGTTCCCCGCATGACGATGCTCGCAATGGTGAAATAGATTATCAGTCCGGTGACGTCGACGAGCGTGGCCACAAAAGGAGCCGACGCACTCGCGGGATCGAGCCCCAGCCGACGAAAAACAAATGGCAGCATCGAGCCCGCCAGGCTGCCGAAGAGCACCACACCCACCAGGCTGAACCCCACGGTCAGTGCCACCAGCATATAGTGTTCGCCGTAGACCCCACCGATAGAATGCCAGAGGACAATCCGCACGATTCCGATGCACCCGAGCAGGACGCCCAGTGCCAGTCCCGCGGGGATTTCGCGGCGAACGACCCGCCACCAGTCCCGTAACCGGACCTCGCCCAGGGCCATGGCGCGTATGACCAGCGTGGTCGCCTGGGATCCCGAGTTCCCACCGCTGCTGATAATCAGCGGAACGAACAACGCCAGGACCACCGCCTTTTGAATTTCATGCTCGAAGAAGCTCATGGCGGTCGCCGTGAGCATTTCCCCGAGGAACAGGACCGCCAGCCAGCCACCCCGTTTGCGGATCATCGTGAAGAGGCCGACCTCGAGATACGGCGCATCCAGGGCGGCGGTACCGCCGATCTTCTGGATATCCTCGGTGGCTTCTTCCTGGATGACGTCCACGATGTCATCCAGGGTGATGATACCCTTCATCGTGCCCTCGGCGTCCACCACGGGAATCGAGAGCAGGTCGTGCTCGGCGAGCAGGCTGGCGACGACTTCCTGCTCGGTATCCTCCGCGACGGTGATGAGATCGGAATGCATGATCTCACGGACCAGTTTTTCGGATGGGGAGACGAAAAGTTCGCGGGATGATACGACCCCGACCAGGCGTGAATTCGGGTCCAGGGCATAGGCGTAGTTAACGATTTGAATCCCCTGCACCGCCTGTTTCCGGATGTAGAGCAGGGCTTCATCGATCGTCATATCCGGCCGCACCCGCAAATAGCGCGGGTTCATCAGGCCACCGGCCTCGTCCTCGGCGTACGCCATCAGGGCCGTCACTTCGAGTCGGGTCGGCGGATCCAGCAGGGTCATCAGCTCCACCCGCAGATCGTCAGACACTTCCTGCAGCACGTCGGCCGCATCGTCCGGCGCGAGCAATCGCAGCCAGGACCGCCGCTCGCCCGGGATCAGGCCCTGCAGCACCTGGGCCTGTTCCCGTGTGGCCAGGCTAAGAAAGAACTCTTCCGCGTCCACTCGCCCCAGCAGGTTGAACCCCTCCATCCGCTCCTCGGGCGTCAGGATTGGCCACGCATCGGCAAGCGCTGCGGAATCCATGGCGGATGTTGAGGTAGAAACTCTCATGCGAGGACGCCAATCGAAACTGGAAATAAAAGGGCGGTGCTGCGCCGCCTCTAATGTACCATACAGGGGAAGGGGGACGAGAGACTGGTTACAGGGAATCTTCGACTCGACATCGCGGGGAGTCGGAATCTCAGGAGACTACCCCGCGCCACATCGCTTCGATTGAGTGTGCCATTGCTGGCGACGTTCGTATGTGGATGGAATCTCCTGATGCCGATCTGCACTCTGGACCAAGGTCGGAGCTCCCCGGTGCCTGTCGTCGCTATGGATCCCTGGTCCCCGGTCCGACTACGGCTATTCCCACTCGATCGTCGCTGGCGGCTTGGAGCTGACGTCGTAGACGACACGGTTAACGCCGTTGACTTCGTTTGCAATCCGGCTCGATATATGGGCCAGAACTTCGGGCGGAAAGGGAAACCAGTCGGCCGTCATCCCGTCCCTGCTGGTGACCGCGCGCAAGGCGACAACCTGGTCGTAGCTGCGATCATCGCCCACGACTCCCACGGAGCGAATCGGAAGCAGGACCGCGAACGCCTGCCAGATTTCGTCGTACAGTCCTGCCGCGCGGATCTCTTCGATATAGATATTGTCGGCCTTCTGGAGAATTTCCAGGTTCGGCCGGGTGACGTCTCCCAGGATTCGAATCGCCAGGCCGGGGCCGGGAAACGGATGCCGGCCAACCATCTCCTCCGGCAGGCCCAGCTCCCGTCCCACCTGGCGCACCTCATCCTTGAATAACTCCCGAAGCGGCTCGATCAGTTTGAAAGGGAGCCGCTCCGGCAAGCCGCCGACGTTGTGGTGCGTCTTGATCGTGACGGAAGGGCCACCCCGGGGGGAGATCGATTCGATGACGTCGGGGTACAGGGTCCCCTGCACCAGGAAACCGACATCATCGCCGACCTTCTTGGCTTCGGCTTCGAAGACATCAATAAACGTGTGGCCGATACGGCGGCGCTTCTCCTCGGGATCACTGATCCCGGCCAGTTTCTCCAGGAACAGATCCGCCGCGTCTACCGTCCTCAGGTCAATGCCGAGGTGGCGGCGGAAGGTCTGCTCGACCTGGGTCCGCTCGTGGAGCCGGAGCAACCCATGGTCGACAAAGATGCAGGTGAGGCGATCGCCCACCGCCCGATGAACCAGGGCAGCCGCCACCGAGGAATCCACC
The DNA here is from genome assembly GCA_039931815.1 of Gemmatimonadota bacterium. Classification (GTDB taxonomy): domain Bacteria; phylum Gemmatimonadota; class Gemmatimonadetes; order Gemmatimonadales; family GWC2-71-9; genus DASYPP01. The sequence goes on along the minus strand of JBDTRF010000032.1, from coordinate 8,222 downwards.
CCGCCGGACAGCCCGCAGATCACCCGCCGATCGCCCACCATCTCGCGGATCCTGGTGATCTCCCCATCGATGAAATGCGCCGGGGTCCAGTCCGGACTGCAGCCGCAGATCTCGAACAGGAAGTTCTGAATCATCTCGCCACCCCGCGGCGTGTGGGCGACCTCGGGGTGAAACTGGAGCGCAAAGAGCGGCTTGGTGTTGTGCTCGAACCCGGCGACGGGGCTGTTGGCGCTCGAGGCGGTGACGGTAAAACCGGGGGGCGGGGCATCCACATGGTCCCCGTGACTCATCCAGACCGGTGTTTCCTCGCCCGGGTTAAAACCAGAGAATATTTTGCCGCCTTTGACCTCGATGGTCGCTCTCCCATACTCCCGCCGATCCGCCCGGACCACTTTGGCGCCGGCCAGGTGGGCCATGAGCTGCATGCCATAGCAGAGCCCGAGAACCGGAACGCTCAAATCGAGAAGTTCGGGCTCCGCGCTGGGGACGTTGTCACCATACACCGAGTTGGGCCCGCCGGAGAGAATGATTCCCTGGGGATTCCATTGTTTGATCCAGCTGAGCGAGCGAGTCGGGGGGTGGATTTCGCAGTACACATGCGATTCACGAACGCGGCGGGCGATAAGTTGGGTAAACTGAGAACCGAAGTCGATGATCAGGATTCCGTTCTTGTGCTCGGCCAAGCTATGCCTCCCATTCAGGGTCAACTGTTTCCTGTGCGAAGATTTCTTCTTCCCGGATCCGTGGCCGGACGAGCGCCCACTTTCCCCCGTCGACCATGGCCTCGGCCGGTCGCGGCCGGGTATTGTACGTTGAGCTCATCACGAATCCGTACGCACCGGCGCCGAGGATGGCGAGAAGATCGCCGCGCACGAGACCGGGCAGCTCCCGGTCGAGCGCGAGAAAATCGCCGGTTTCACAGACCGGCCCGACGACATCCATCCGGAGCGGCGGCCGACCCTCGGATTTCACCTCAGCCATCGCATGATAGGCCCCATAGTGGCTCGGCCGAACCAGGTCGTTCATTCCGGCGTCAACGATGACCAGGTCTTTCCCCCCTGAATGCTTGCGAGAGAGCACCTGAGTCAGGAGCACGCCCGCTGAGCCAACCAGAAAACGCCCCGGCTCCAGGACCAGCGTCAGGCCGCTGGAGCGGACCAGGGGTTCGACCATTCTCGCCACGTCCCGCGGGTCCAGCGGAACCTCATGATTGTAGCGAATGCCCAGGCCGCCTCCGATATCCATGGACCGGAGCGTATCGACGCCGGAAGCGCGCATCTTTGCGACCAGGACCAGCAGCCGCTCGACGCCTTCGCAGTACGGTCCCGGCTCGAGCAGCTGGCTGCCGAGATGCATGGCGATGGTGTCCATCTCGAGCCACTCGTGTCGGTGGATCGCGCTGGCGAGTTCAAGCACCTGGTCAATCGGCACGCCGAACTTGATGCCGCCCTGCCCCGTCGCAATAAACGGATGGGTATTGGCGGTCACCTCGGGATTCACCCGGATTCCCACCTTCATTTTCCGCTGCTGCCGGCGGGCGATCGCCGCTAACTCGTCCATCTCTTCAACGGATTCGAGATGGACATGGCCCAATCCTTCCTGCACGGCCAGCTCAAGCTCCGCTTCGGTTTTCCCCACGCCGCTGAATACGATGCGCTCGGCGGGGAAGCCCGCCTTGAGCGCTCGACGCAATTCTCCACCGGAGACGATATCGGCCCCGGCTCCGCAATCCCGCAGCACTCCGAGGACTGCGAGGTTGCTGTTGGCTTTGACCGCATAGCAGATCTTGTGCGGAATGGTCGCGAAGGATTCGTCCAGCTGGCGATAGCTCCGGCGAATGACTTCGGCGTTGTAGACGTAGACCGGCGTGCCCGCCCTGGCGGCAATGTCAGCGAGAGGAACCCGCGCCATCTGCAGATCGGCACCCACTCGCTCAATCCCGGCATCGTCAAAGAGCGGCGCCAGATCCCGAAGCGGCCCCCCGGTACTGCCGTTCCCCGCGGCGCCGGCCATCAGTACGCCCTTGCCCAGATGGCTTCGCCCACGCTCGGCCGGTCGCACCACATGCAGCGGGTGGGCGCCTCCGGAGAGCGGAACTCCACATCAGGCAATACGCGGATGGTCGCCTTGGTCTGCTCCTTGATCTCGGTTTCACACTTGGCGTCACCGCAAAAGCCGCCATAGGTCAGACCACCAACCTTGTCCAGGTGGGCCAGGAACTGCTCCTTCGTGGCACCACGAATGCTCGCGGCCTCGCGGCGGGCGCGGGCGTTCTCGAGTAGCAGCTTCTGCATCTGGTCGCACTCGTTCTTCATCCGATCAACAATGCCGGTAAGAGGAACCGGTTCTTTCTTCCCCCCGGTCCGCCGAGCCAGCATGGCCGATCCGGACGCAATGTCGCGGGGACCCAGCTCGAGACGAAACGGCGCGCCGCGGCCTTCCCACTCGTAGTACTTGGCGCCTGGCGTCATCCCTTCCCGGGCATCGAGGTGGGCGCGCAGGCCGCCCTCTCGCAGCTCACGAAGAAGTGCATTCGCCGCCTCGAGCACGACGGTCCGCTCTTCTTCCTTCTTATGAATCGGAACGATGATCACTTGGAACTGGGACAGTCGCGGCGGGCAGACCAGGCCGGCGTCATCGCTGTGCGTCATGATCAACCCGCCGATCAACCGGGTCGAGACACCCCAGGATGTGCTCCACACGTAGTCCAGTCCGCCGTCTTCCGTCTGAAAGCGCACGTCGAACGCCTTGGCGAAGTTCTGTCCCAGGTTATGACTGGTCCCCGCCTGCAGGGCGCGATTGTCCTGCATCAGCGCTTCACAGGCATAGGTCCGGAGCGCGCCGGCAAACCGCTCGCTGTCGGTCTTGCGCCCGGTCACCACCGGCATGGCAATCCATTCTTCCATGAATCGCCGGTACACACCAAGCATCTGCACCGTTTCCGCCTCCGCTTCCGCTTCGGTCGCGTGCGCGGTGTGTCCCTCCTGCCAGAGGAATTCTGTCGTCCGGAGGAAGAGACGCGTGCGTAGCTCCCAGCGGACCACGTTACACCACTGGTTAATCAGCAGCGGCAGCTGGCGGTAGCTCTGAATCCACTTGGCGAACATCGAGTAGATGATCGTCTCCGAGGTCGGCCGCACGACGAGCGGTTCTTCCAGCTCCTTGCCGCCGCCATGGGTCACGACCGCGGTTTCGGGGGCAAATCCTTCGACGTGCTCGGCTTCCCGCGCCAGGAAACTCTGGGGGATGAAAAGCGGGAAGTAGGCGTTTTGATGGCCGGTCGCCTTGAACATGTCGTCCAGCGCGCGCTGCATCTGCTCCCAGATCGCATAGCCGTTCGGGCGAATAACCATGCACCCGCGCACCGGGCTGTAGTCGGCCAGCTCGGCACGCATGATGACTTCGTTATACCAGGCGCTGAAATCAGCCGCCCGGGTTGTCAGTGCTTTAGAGTCGGCCATGGACGAACCAGTAGTCGTGAGCGGTGAACGGTAATCGCTGAGCGGAGAGTCCGTTCATCGCGATGCGTTGAGTATGCCGGCCAGCGTCGGCACGATTTTATCAACGGGAACGCTGTGCTGCGTCTTGAGCTCCAGGTCCTTGATCATGACCTCGTCCCGCGCCCGGTCATCCGGCCCGATGACGATGGCGACCCTGGCATGGCGGGCGTCGGCCAGTTTCATCTGCTTGCCGACGGCCTGGCCTGACAGCGTGTACTCGACGCGAAAGCCGGCCTCGCGCAGAGCGTGGGCATGGGCCAGCGCGTGGGGCACATCCTCGCCGGTGATGGACACGATGAAGACGTCAATGCTGCCCCGGGTGAGCGGCAGGAGACCGCGATCCTTGAGCAGTTCACCGAGGACGACGTCGCCAAATCCAAATCCAACCGCGGGAAGATCAACGCCACCCAGAGCGCCGGTGAGGTTGTCGTACCGCCCGCCGCCACAGATCGCTCGCAATGTCCGGCTCGCGTCGAACAACTCGAAAACAGTGCCGGTGTAATACGCCAGGCCACGGACGATGGTCAGGTCGATTTCGACGAATTCCCCCAGTCCCATCTGACCCAGCGCCTCGACGACTGCCCGGAGTCCCGCCGCGGCTCCGGCCTTGTCCCCAGTCGATCCCAGCGCGGTTTCAATCCCGGCCATGTCCTTGAGCTCGAGGACCTGGAAAACACGATCGATCACCGGTCCCGCGAGGCCCAGCTTGCCGAGGCGAACCCGCGTATCCTCCCGGGTCATCCGCTCGATCTTATCGACGGCCGCAAAGACCGCGTGCATCTGCTCCACGGGAACACCGACCGACCCCAGCAGCGCCTCCAGCACTCGACGATCGGACAGCCGAACTCGCACATCGGCAGCGGTGAGACCAAACGCCCGGATCACATCGATACCCAGGGCGACAATCTCGGCATCCGCCAGCGGACTCGACTCCCCGATCAGGTCGCAGTTCAGCTGGAAATGTTCGCGCAGTCGGCCCCGCTGCTGCCGCTCGTAGCGGAACAGCTGGGGAATGGAAAACCAGCGGATCGGCTTCTTGAGCCCATTGGCGCGCGCGGCCACCATCCGCGCGAGCGAAGGGGTCATCTCGGGACGCAGCGCGACCGCGCGGTCCCCCTTGTCGGTGAAGTTATAGAGTTGACCGACGATCTCGTCACCGCTCTTGACCGTATACAGGTCCAGCGGCTCGAGCGGAGGCCCATCATACTCCTCGAAGCCGTAGCGGGTGGCCACCTTCCGCCAGGTTTCGAAGATATGAGCGCGTAAAGCAAAGTCTTCGGGATAAAAATCGCGGAAGCCCGGGAGGGCCTGGGTTGACATGGCGAGAAAATAGTCGCGTCTGACGCCTTAAACCACCCCGAATCCCCTTCCTTAACTGCGGGAAGTGAAGGAAAAGGGAATGGGACAACCGCCTCGGGTGCGATTTCGGACTACCCGGGCGTGACTCCCACTTGGTGAAAGGTCAAAAGTGAAAGGCACAACCGCTCCGGGGAGCGTTTGGACCTTTCCGAATGCGTGGTATCAGCGCGTGAAAGACAGGTGAGAAGTCACAGGTGAGCGGTGGAGGAGCAACCAGGCCGTGCTTGCGATGGGAACCCTCGAAGCTCGTCTCTTTCGTCTTCCATTCTCAATCTTTCACGCTCCCATTCACGCGGTTCCCCGGCACGCTCAAATCGGCGCCATCCCCAGCGTCTCCATCACGTCGCCGACAGTATGAAACGATCCAGTGACCACGACCGTCCCTGCCCCTGCCTGGACAGCCTCAAGCGCCTGGGAAAAATCCGGGACCAAAGACCAGGCAGCCCGAGCCGGCGGGCGATCGGGACGATTCAACCACTCTTCCAGCCACTGGATGTTCCACCCCCGGCCCGCTGCAGTCGGGGCCATCGTGAGAATCCCCCGGTCGATCCCTGCATCGAGCTGAACCAGCATCTCGGGCCATTCCTTATCGCCGAGGATCGAGACGAGGGCGTGAATCGGACGAGGCAGATCGCCCTCCCGCAGCGCCTTCACCAGTGCCCGCATTCCATCCGGGTTATGCGCAACGTCGAAGACCCATTTCCCCCGACGATCGAAGCGACCGGGAATGTGAGCCTGCGCGAAACCCGAGGCGATCACCGCTTCCCTCGGGCGGTACGGGAGGGGCAAGGCCAGCAGCGCCGCTTCGGCGACGGCGGCGTTCCGTTTCTGATGCGGGCCGGCGAGCCCAAGGAGTCCATCCCATTCCCTGTCGGCCGGCACAACCCGGATATCCGGCTCGACACCCATCCGTGACTTCGCCTCGATGGCCAGGGTCGTAACGATTTCAGGATCTGTCTCACCGATGACAAACGAAGCCCCCGGCTTGGCGATGCCGGCCTTTTCCCGGGCGATCTCTGTCAGAGAATCGCCCAGGTATTTCATGTGATCCAGGGCAATCCGGGTGACCACGCTGACCAATGGATTCAGGACGTTGGTACTGTCGAGCCGGCCGCCGAGTCCGACCTCTACCACGGCGACCTCGACGCCGCGACTCGCGAAATCCGAGAGCGCAATGACGGTGGTGGCCTCGAAAAACGTGGCACCGCGATCGCGAATCATTGGCTCCAGCCGGTCAGTCCACATCGCGACGGCACTCTCGCTGATTGGTTCCCGGTTGACTCGGACCCGCTCCCGGAACGAGACCAGGTGAGGCGAGGTATAGAGTCCCACCTTCCACCCGGCCGTCTCAAGAACGGTGGCAATGAGCGTCGCGACGCTGCCCTTCCCATTGGTTCCCCCCACATGCACCGTGGGGTAGACCTGCTCCGGGTTTCCGACCTCGGCAAGAAGTGCCCGGGTGGTCTCGAGTCCGAACTTGATCGTGGTCGTTCGAGGAAAAAGAAAATCAAGGGCCTGGGCGTAGGTGAGCATCAGGACAAAGTAGCGGATGCCACACTGTGGGGACTAGGGAACGGCGAGAGCAGAGCGCTCTTCGGGTGCGCGAAAAAAAAGCGAGAGCCGTTGGGCCCTCGCTGTGGATCGACTTCCCTGTCCCCTGCGGCTATTCGGAGGCTTCCTCGAGCGGGCGGGCGCCCTGCATATGGCGCATCAGCCGGGCGGTCGTCTCTCGAAGCGAGGCCCGGGGAATCACGTCGTCGATCTGGCCATGGTCCAGCAGGAACTCCGAAGTCTGAAATCCTTCCGGCAGATCCTGCCCGATGGTCTGTTTGATCACGCGCTGGCCGGCAAACCCGATAACCGCGCCGGGCTCCGCCAGGATGGCATCGCCCTGCATGGCGAATGACGCGGAGACGCCGCCCGTAGTCGGATTGGTAAGAATGGAAATGTAAGGCACGGAGAGCCGATAGAGCTGTGCGATCATGGCCGAGGTCTTGGCCATCTGCATCAGCGAAAGCACGCCTTCCTGCATTCGAGCGCCACCTGATGTGGAAATGAGCACCAGCGGGAGGCGCTTCTCCGCCGACCGGCGAGCCAGTCGCGCGATTTTCTCCCCCACCACCGCCCCCATGGACCCGCCCATGAACGCGAAGTTCATCACCCCCAGATTGTAGGGAATTCCCTCGAGTCGGGCGCTGCCAGTGTAGATCGCGTCCGCATGGCCCGCCTTCTTATGGGCCGACTCCAGGCGGGTGGCATAGTGCTCGAACCCGAGGGTATCGGTCGATCGAAGATTCCCGTACAGCTCACGCCAGCTGTCCGCATCGCTCATCAACTCGATGTATTCCTCGGCGGAAAAGCGGCGGTGGTCGCCGCACTCGGGGCAAACATTGAGGGCTTTCTCGAAGCGTTCGCGGATGTCGATGTGTCCGCATTTCTCGCATTTCTCCCACGCGTCCGGTGGAATTTCGAGCCGTTCACGTCGAGATGTGCGGGGTTTCCGCTCCTTCTTGAACCACGCCATAACGGCCATAGGCCTGTCGGTTAAGGAAGAGAGAACACACTCAATCTTATGGTGCCGGGCAAGCCGCGCTAGGCCTTGACAGCTAAGTTGTTGTTATACATCAGCATAGCCGGACATCCTGGCGTCCCATGCAACCCGTAGCACCATGCCAATGGCCAGGGAGTTGGCCAGCAGGAAGGACCCTCCGTAGGAGAAAAATGGCAATGGAATACCGGTAATCGGCATGATATTCACCGTCATTCCGACATTTTCCCACACGTGAGTAAAGAGGAGGCCGACGATTCCAAACACGAGCAGGCTGCTGAACGGATCTGATGCGCGCCGCGCAATCCGCACCATGGCCATGAAGAAAACGAGGAAGAGAATCAACGCGACCGAGACGCCAAGGAAGCCCATTTCTTCCCCCACCACGGAGAACGCAAAGTCGGTATGCTGGGCGGGGAGAAAGGCCAGCCGCTTCTGGGGACCCTGGAGCCAGCCGTTGCCGAAGAATCCTCCGGAACCAATGGCGACCTTGGATTGGATGGCGTGATAGCCCGCCGCCTTGGGATCGATTTCAGGATTCAGGAAAGTCAGGAGCCGATTCTGCTGGTACGGCTCCAGTCGGTTCCACAGCGGCATAGCGATAAAACCCATGACGGCATTCACCAGCCAGACGGTAACGGCTTCGAACACAAAGGGGCGCCAGAGAATCAGGAGTCCCGTGAGCAGGACCATCCACACCGCCCAGCTCACGATGCTGAATGCCGCCAGGAGACTCACGACGGGGGAGGCCAGCATGACCAGGAGATGGGGCCGAACACCGGCCCAGAAAAGCACGGCGAAGAGAATGCCGATGA
>JBDTRF010000031.1:0-20064 GCA_039931815.1 Gemmatimonadota bacterium | reverse complement strand
CCGGCCGCCCCCACCACCAGGACATCGGCCTGCAGGTGGCCACTGGCGGAGAGCGCGCGGCGAACCGTATCCGCAATCGCGCTCGCCGCCATGAGGGCACGCCCCGGCCGGATTGCACCACCAACCCCATCGGCCCGGCCGAGGATCGTATGTCCGTCTCCAACCACGGCCGCGGTTTTCGTCCCGCCGGCGTCCACCCCGACAACTATGCGTTTCACCCGTTCCTCTTCATGGCTGGTGTGTGGGGGAATATGCTGGCAATCATTCCCGTGATAATAGTGAGTGCCGTTCCCAGGGGGACGTACCAGGGCCAGGCGAGCCGGCTCACCGGTTCGAGCCACGGAAGTCCCGTGACCGCCAGGAGGCGCTTGGAAAAGATGACGACGAGCATGACGGAAAGGGTGATGATGATTGCCGCGATGACGTCCCGTCCTTCCGCCCGCGGATACTTCGCGGCCAGGATATATGTCCCCAGCAGGCCACCATAGGTCACCGAGGCAATGGAGAGGGCGAGCACGACGACCGGAGTATCGTTGTGACTGGTGTACAGGTAAAAAAACAGCGCGCCACCCATGAGCACGAGACCCCACACCGCACTGGCGATCTTTCCGACCTTGAGCAGGTGTTTGGGATCGGTTCGTCCGGTCCATCCTGCGTACAGATCATGGGTGACTGATGATGCCATTGAGTTGATGGCGGAGCTGTGGGTCCCCATGGCGGCCGCGAGAATACCGGCGACGACCAGGCCGGCCAGCCCAACCGGGAGATGCTCGATCACGAAACGTGGGAAAATCTGATCGGCCGGAACACTGTCCGGAGCCAGGCCGGCGGCCGCAATCGCGGATCCGACCAGGAGAAACAGCAGGAATTGAAGAATGACGACCACACCGGATCCGATAAGTGCGACTCGCGCCGCCGGAAGCGAGCGTGAAGCGAGCAACCGCTGCACGATCAGGTGGTCAGTCCCGTGAGAGGCGGCGGAGAGCAGCGCCCCGCCGATCAATCCTCCGAACAACGTGTAGGTCGTCGTGAGGTCGACGCTGGTGTCTATCAGCCGAAGCTTGCCGGCGCGGGCGGCGATGGAGAGGGCCTCGGATGCCCCGCCGGCGAGGTGCCACGCAATGAAGAGCGCTCCGATCCCGCCCGTGACGTATACCGTCAACTGCATGACGTCGGTCCACACCACCGCCTTGAACCCGCCGAACCAGGTGTAAATCATGGTGATGACGCCGACCGCGATGATCGACGTGGGGACACTCCATCCGGTGACGAGTGCCATGGGGATCGCACTGGCGAAAACGCGCACCGCGTCGCCCAGGGCCCGGGTCACCAGGAACACGCTTGACGTAAGGCGACGGGTGCTCGTTCCGAAACGGGATTCGAGCCGGGCGTACGCTGTCTCCTGGTTGCCCCGGAAGTATCCGGGAAGCAGCCATGCGGCGACACCGATCCGGCCGATCAGGTATCCGAAGGAAAGCTGGAGGAAGGTGAGGTTACCCCGGGCCCCGATGCCGGGCACGGAGATAACGGTGAGAGCCGATGTTTCCGTCGCGACAATAGACAGGAGGATCGCTAACGGCGGCAAATCCCGGGAGCCGAGAAAATAGTCCCCTGCAGTCTGCTGGTGGCGCGAGACCCAGAGACCAATACCGATCGACAACGTGAGATAGACCGCGACTACCAGGAGGTCGATGGATGACATTGAGAATTGGAACCGGGATTGATGACCAGCTGGAATGGCGCTACGGTACCGTCGTCCTGCCCCTGCTCACGACACTTTAATAAAAAGGCTCACGGAACAATCCGTGAGCCTGTCATTTCAGCGATTTGCCATCACGCCGTAAAGCTGCTGCCGCACCCACACCCACCCGTGGCGTTCGGGTTGTTGAACGTGAACCCGGAACCCTGCATTGAGGTGGTGTAGTCGATCGTGATTCCGTTCAGGTACTGGGCGCTGAAACCATCGACAAACACCTTGACGCTGTTCACTTCCAGCACCATATCGTCTTCCAGCGGACGCTCTTCGATGTTCAGGCTGTACTTGAACCCGGAACAGCCGCCGGGCAGAACACTGACTCGAAGTCCCGCGCTCTCCGACGGAACCTGCTCGGCGGCGATGAACTTGGCGACTTCCTGGGCAGCCTTATCGGTAAGGTTCAGGGTGACCCCGGTCGTTTCCGCCTGCTGCTCGGTGTTGCTCATGACGCTAACTCCTTCTATCGCCACATGTTGGACGATGCGTGTTGAAGGGGGTTTGTTGCCTTCAAAGTTACCCGATCGGTCGGGTAACGTCAACGACAGATCCTCACTGGTGCAAGGAACCGCCTGCCTGCCGATTCAGTTCCCGCACCACGGCATCGGTCACTCCCCGGCGCACCGGTCCCATCCGGTTGTTCTCCCGGGTCGGGTTGACCCGGTTCGTCAGCAGAACAATCACCAGGTCCCGAGTCGGATCGATCCAGATCGCCGTACCGGTAAAACCGGTATGCCAGATACTTTCTGCCGATAACAGTGACCCGGCGCTGCTGCCCGCAGACGGTGTATCCCACCCGATAGCTCGACTTGAGCCCGGAGGAATGTTCTGCCGGTGCGAGAAGTCCCACAGGCAATGCGGGAGCGGCACCGCCGGCTTACTGGTTCCGACCGTCGAGAACCCTTTGGAGCATTGGATCAGCCAGTCACCGAATCGGAGCAAGTCAGGCACGGTGCTGAAGAGCCCCGCGTGACCCGATACTCCGCCGAGACGGGAGGCATTCTCGTCGTGCACTTCCCCGCGCAGCAATCGACCACGCCATGGATCGTTCTCAGTCGGGGCAATGCGCGGCAGCCAGCTGGCTGGTGGCAGGTATCGGGTCGATGTCATGTCGAGAGGTTGAAAGACCCGATTGGCGAGGAGCGAATCGATACGCTGATGCAGCACCGCCTCGACCGCCTGGGTCAGGACGATGGCCCCCAGGTCGGAATAGACAAATCGGGTGCCCGGCACGGTGTCCAGCGCCGTGGTGTCGACCAGCGCGAGCGCGTCTGCCCGCGTCTCGGTCTCCCTGTAAAGCGGTCGCCATGCGGGAAGTCCGCTCGCGTGCACCATCAGCATTCGGACCGTAACCCGTTCCTTGCCGGGTCCCGTAAACGCAGGCACGTAACGCTGGATCGGAGCGTCGAGATCGATCAGCCCCGAGTCCACGGCGATCATCATCGCGGTGGTGAGCCCGATGACCTTGGTCAGTGACGCGAGGTCGTACTCGGTAGCACTGTCCGGGACAGCCGGAACACCGACCCCGATTTGACCGGTCCCGTGGATGAACCACCGGCCGTTCAGGCTCACCCCGAGCACGGCCCCGGGAGCGGCACCGGACGTGATGGCGGAATCGAGAAAACGGGTGGCTTCAGGAAATGTGAATTGAGCGGATGGCCGCAAACGGCCCGGATCGATCGATGGCTTGATCGGGGTTTGCGCACATCCGTTGGTCATCGCAAAGCCGCCGAGGAAAAGGGCGTGTGAGAAAACGGCGGGCAGTCTTGGCAATCTCATTTCAGGTCTGGTTCCTGGAGAAAGAATAGCGCGCGCGGTCGGCGTTGAGCTCGGTCAGTGCCTGCCGGCGGCCGGCGGGACGTCTCGCCGGAGTCCATATCCCAGCGGCCCTCCCCACGGCACCGTGATTGGGAGCGTGCCCGTAATCGCGATGGCACCGCTCAGGGCAGCCGCCATCGCCCGTTCGCTCATGGCTCTCGCCTGCCAGCCAAGGATATAGGACCCGACTCCCGGCGTCTGTGCAATCAGGTAGGGAGATCCGAACGAAATGAGGACGGTTCTTCGCTGGAGGGCCGAGCTGTCCATGAGTGCGGCGAAAGCCGCCGGCAGGCCGATGTTTCCGCTTCCTGCCGTGGCCCTTACCGCCGTCACAAAGAGCGCAATCGACGTTCGCCCCAGTACGACCCGGGCCGAGTCGTAGCTTGCTGGACCACTGGAGGAGTACAGCCGGAAGACCTGGGCCCGATAGCCCTTCGCCCGAAGCTCAGCGGTCATTGTATTGCCGACATCGTCCCCGTAGGCCACGACGGAGAGGGGCCTCGGCCCCGCCCGCATGCTATCGACAGTCCCGGCGCTGTCCTTGACCAGCACGATACTGCGCGCCGTCACGTCCTTTGCAATCTCTCCGAATGCACTCGAGCCGACTACGGCGGGGACCCGATCAAGCGACACCAGCCGTTGGCCGAACAACCCCATGCCGCGCTTAAGCTCGAGAACCCGGAGCAGTGATGAGTCGAGTCTCCCCAGGGTCACCCGATTGGTTTCTACCGCGTTGAGCATCGCCTCGATCGCCACGCCGGGATCAGCCGGCTGGAGCAGCAGGTCAGCACCGGCCAGAAAAGCGAGCACGGTGGCCTCTCCGGCTCCGTAGCTGCTCACCAACGCGCCCATGTTGAGGGCGTCGGTAACGATGAGCCCGTCGAATCCCAGGGAGTCGCGAAGAATGCCGGTGAGGATGCTCGGCGACACGGTTGCCGGCCGATTCATTCCGCTGTCGATGGTGGGAAGAGAAATGTGCGCGGACATGACCGCCGTGACGCCGGCGCGAATGGCGGCGCGAAAGGGGACCAGCTCCAGCGTGTCGAGGCGGGCCCAGTTCGCGGTGATGACGGGAAGAGAAATGTGAGAATCCGTGCCGGTGTCGCCGTGCCCGGGAAAATGTTTGGCCGTGGCCAGCATGCCATGATCCTGAAGGCCCCTGATCTCGGCAGCGACAAGGCGGGCGACCGCACTCGGGCTCTCGCCGAAGGATCGGGTATTGATGATGGGGTTGGCGGGATTGTTGTTGATGTCCGCCACGGGAGCGAAATCGAGATGGATGCCGACGGCGCGGCCTTCGAGCGCGGTGATTCGGCCCATTTCGTAGGCATCCAACTCGCTTCCCGCTGCGCCAACACCCATATTTGTGGGAAAGGGCGTGCCCCCGTTGAGCCGGAACGAAGATCCGCTCTCGAGATCGGACGCCACCAGCAGTGGCAGCGGGGCGAGCGTCTGCAGTCGATTCAGCCGGGCCGCGATATCGAGCGGTGAGCCAATCGATACGATGATGCCACCCACATGAAGCGAATCGACCCACCGTTCAGCGACGCTGAAGCTGGAATCGTCATACGCCGCGTAACTGCCGGGAATCCACGGCATCACGAGTTGGGCCACTTTGTCCCGGAGGCTCATGCTGGCGAGCAGCAGCCGGAGATTGACGGTGGGTGAAAGCTCGGGCGCCGGCCATGTGATATCCGGCGAGGGCATGGGCACCACGACTAGTGGCCCGGGGAAGGGCCGCGCCGGCGGCACATGCACCGCACAGCCGGCAACACTTATCGCAATCAATATTGGAAGGAATCGATGCACCGCACACTCACAATCGTTGGTTTTGCGGGATGGGCCTTTGCCTGCGCCGGTCGTTCCGGGCCGGAATCCTCGCAGAATCCGGTGCGGCCTGGTCTCCAGGTGTTGCTCGAGGACAGTCTGCATCTTGTCCTCGGTCGCCGGGTCGGACTGGTCACCAATCAGGGTGGCGTCGATGCCGCCGGGGTTCACGCCGTTGAGCGGCTCCGCGGTGCCGGCGTCAATCTCGTGGCACTTTTCAGTCCAGAACATGGCTTCCGGGGCACCGCGGCTCCGGGCGAGGTCGTTTCATCGGCGCGGGATTCGGCGAGTGGTCTACCAATCTACAGTCTTTACGGCCGAACTTCTTCCCCCACTGACAGCATGCTGCGTGACATCGATGTCATGCTGGTGGATCTGCCCGATGTTGGAGCGCGCTACTACACCTATCTCAGCACAACAGTAGAAGTGATGAAGGCCGCGGGACGGCGGGGAATTCCGGTCATCATTCTCGACCGCCCCAACCCGATTGGCGGAGCGGTCCAGGGGAACGTGCTTGATACCGCCTATCGGTCTTTCGTTGGTCTTCTCGCCATGCCGATGCGCCACGGCATGACCCTGGGGGAGTTAGCCCGGCTGGCCCAGAGTGATCTCGCGATTCGCGTGACCCTCGCCATTGTGCCAGTGTCCGGGTGGGAGCGAAATCGGTATCTCGATCAGACCGGGCTTCCATTCATTCGACCCAGCCCCAATCTCTCGACGCTGGAAAGCCTGTTTCACTATCCGGGGCTCTGCCTGGTCGAGGGCACCAATCTCTCGGTGGGGCGGGGAAGTGATGCACCGTTTGAACAGGTGGGCGCCCCCTGGCTGGATACCACAAAGGTGCTCGACGATCTTCGCCGGCTCGCCCTTCCCGGGGTCCAGTTCTCGGCGACCCATTTTACTCCCTCCCAGCCAGGCGACGGCAAATACGCTGACACCTTGTTGGCGGGGATACGACTGCGGGTGACCAACCGGGACACCTATGACCCCACCCGTGCCGCGGTTGAACTGTTGAGTGCCATCTTTCGAGAGCAGCCCGATCGTGCCCGCTTCACCCCGGCCCAGTTTGACCGCCTCGCTGGCGACTCTCTCCTGCGGACCCAGATAACTGAAGGCGTGGCGGTTCAGACAATTGTCGGTAGCTGGGTTCAATCGCGAGAGCAGTTCGAGAAAAGACGCCGCGAATTCCTGATCTACTAGACCCGGAAAGTTGCATCTGGGCGACTCGGCGCCGCCCTCCCTGGCTGCGCCTCCGAACCAATGTGGGCGCACATGAGCCACAGGTCACGCTCAGGTGCGGCATCTCGCCTATCTTTCCCACTCGTTCAATCCGGTCAATGATTTCCACCAATTTCAGCGAGAAGCATGGAGCAATTGCCATCGCGCCGTGTTGCCCTAACCTGTTCTGGCGATTATTCTTTCGCGGCGTTACGATCTGAGTTTTCGCCTCCTGCGCCGAGGGAGAATCCGGCTCACGTGAAACTGCTGGCTCCGCTGGAACGCGGCTTCTACGCCGTCATTCGACCAGTAGTCGACTGGCTGCTTCGAACCGGGGTGCGACCCAACACGATCACGACCATTGGTACCACGGTCGTGCTGTTTTCTGCGGTAGCCTACGGATCGGGCTGGATTCGGTTAGGTGGGGCCCTTCTGCTGTTCTCCGGTGTGGTCGATACCCTGGATGGCCAGGTTGCCCGGCGCAGTGATCGGGTCACCCGGTTCGGCGCGTTCTATGATTCAACGCTCGATCGGGTAGGAGACGGCGCCACCTTCATCGGGATCGGTACTTTTTTCCTGTTGGCCCCCGATGTCGCCTGGCGGGTACCGGCGGTGGTGGTCGCAATGATCGCCATTCTCGCCTCGCTCCTTGTCTCCTATGCGCGGGCCCGGGCGGAAGGGCTGGGACTCGATTGCAAAGTTGGAATCGCGCAGCGGGCGGAACGGATCGTTGGTCTCGGATTGGCGTCGGTTCTGGTCGGCGCCGGCCCCCGTGCGCTGGTACTGGAAGGAATCACCGCGCTTCTCGCACTGGCCTCAGTCATCACCGTCGTGCAGCGCTTTGTCTATGTATACCAGGTGACTAACGGCGCGCAGGCGCCGACCAAGCCGGCGGAAACGGATTCCGCCGTCCTGGATCCTCTCGTGAAAGGACGCTAGCAGTGGCGAAGTCGAACACCCGTCAGGTCAAGCCAGCCAAGGGCAAGCTCGGAGTTCTCTGTGTCGGTCTTGGTGCCGTTGCCTCCACTTTCATCGCCGGTGTTGAACTGGCCCGCCGGGGAAAAGGAAAGCCGGTGGGGTCCCTCACCCAGATGGGAACCATTCGGTTGGGCAAGCGGACTGACGCCCGCGCCCCACTGATCAAGGATTTCGTCCCGCTCTCGTCGCTCGACGATCTCGTATTCGGCGCGTGGGACCCGGTGCCGGATAACGCGTATGAGTCGTGCCTCCATTGCGGCGTCCTGGATAAACATGAGCATGTCGAGCCGATCGCCGATTTCCTGAAGGGCATCACGCCGATGCCTGCGGTGTTCGACCAGCACTACGTGAAGCGGCTCTCGGGCACCAATGTCAAGCAGGGCAAGAACAAGCGTGAGCTGGCCGAGGCGCTTCGCAAGGACATGCGGGATTTCAAGGCAAAGCACGGATGCGACCGGCTGGTCGTGGTGTGGTGTGCTTCGACGGAGATCTTCATTACCGCGGGCCCGGCGCATCAGACACTGGAGACGTTCGAAAAGGCGATGGAGGCCAACGACATTTCGATCGCGCCGTCCATGCTGTATGCCTATGCGGCTCTCATGGAAGGCGTTCCCTTTGCCAATGGTGCGCCCAACCTTACCTGCGACATCCCGGCCATCGAAAAACTGGCGTCGGACAAAGGCGTGCCGATCGGCGGTAAGGATTTCAAGACCGGTCAGACAATGCTCAAGACCGTGCTCTCCCCCATGTTCAAGGCGAGAATGCTCGGCGTGGCCGGCTGGTACTCTACCAACATCCTGGGCAACCGGGATGGTGAGGTGCTGGACGACCCGGAGAGCTTCAAGACGAAAGAAGAGTCCAAGCTGGGAGTGCTGGAGTACATCCTCCAGCCCAAGGTCTACCCCGAACTCTATGGCGACATCTTCCATAAGGTGCGGATCAACTACTATCCACCCAGGGGCGATAACAAGGAAGGCTGGGACAACATCGACATCTTCGGGTGGATGGGTTACCCGATGCAGATCAAGGTCGATTTCCTCTGCCGCGATTCGATCCTGGCGGCGCCGCTGGTGCTCGACCTCGCCCTTTTCTTCGACCTGGCGCACCGCGCAGGAATGGGCGGAATCCAGGAGTGGCTGTCATTCTACTTCAAGAGCCCCCAGCATGCCCCGGACCTGTATCCGGAACATGACCTGTTCATTCAGCAGACCAAGCTCAAGAACACGCTTCGCTGGATGATGGGCGAAGAGCAGATTACCCATCTCGGAATTGAGTATTACGAGAAGTAATCCGACCGCGGGAAAGGTGAAAGTCAAAGGTGAAAGGGTTGGCCTGATTCGGCCGTGCCTTTTCACCTTTTCCTTGAAACGGGGTTCATGACCGAGCCGCCCTTACCGTCTGCCGTTCACCATTTACCTTTCACCTTTCGCCCCTCCTGCTGTATCTTAGGAACATGAAATACTTCCATCGGACGACCATCTCCCCAGCCTCCATCATGGAGCGGGCGACGACGTATTTCGGGAAGCGACTCACTCCGACGGAGGAGTCGAGCCGGGACCGGGAATACAGCGGCAACATCGGGCGAATCCGGTTGCATGTCGGTTCGGAAGGCGGTCATTACACGGTGGTGACCATTTCGACTGATCAGCCCGCCGAGAGCGAAGCCGACAAGTTTGCCAAGCGTTTCCTGACGATGGTCCATACCATGGCAGAACCGACCCACGCGCCGCGGGGCGCATATTGAACCGAGGTAGCTGGTGGCCCACCTGCGCCTGAATATTGACGGGATGACCGGTACGCTCTGCCAGAAGAAAATCGAGCGGGCGCTCACCGAGCTGCCCGGCATCTATAGCGCGGTCGTGTGCCTGGATCGGGGGTATGCAGATTTAGACTACGGTGAGGACCTGCTGACGCGGGAAGACGTCATGAAGACCATCGCCGCGGCTGGCTACGCGGCCAGGCTCGGCGGCTAAAAGCGAACTGCTCGAACGCAAAAACGCATTGTCCGCGAAGTCGCGCTTGTGGAATCATCAACAGCTCACACTATCCTGTATCCACTACGCACCCTTCAGTTGACTCCTGCCCTGCGTCTCCACTTCTTCGTTCAGCAGTTCTAATCTACGTAAGCCTGCGCCCGCTCGTTCGCAGGGTGATTCGTTTCCTTTGCGCATCTTCGCGGTTGTGCGTCAAGACCGTTCCGATATTCAGCGGCTGCGCATATTCCTTCCGCCCTTCCGTCCTAGGCAATGCCCTTTCGAATCGCGTCCAGCATCTTCTCTGAGAACGTATCGATCTCATCGAGGGTGGTGTAGACGTTGGGCGTGATTCGAAGACCGTTAAACTCCGCGTGATTGATCGGCGTGGTCACGATGTGGTGGCGGTCGTAGAGCCAGCCGACCAGCCGGTTGGTTTCCATCCCCGCGACATTCACCAGTCCGATGGCGCCGGAGTACGGGCTGTCGAGCGGGGTCAGAATCGTGATGCGGTCGCTCTCGGACTTGAGCCGCTTGGCCCAGCGATCCCGGAGGAACCGTAACCGGGCGATCTTTCGCTCGGACCCAATGCCGCGATGGAACGCGAGCGCAGCCGCGATCGCATTGTGGTTGGCCGCGGGATGGGTTCCAATCTCTTCATACTTCCTG
Organism: Gemmatimonadota bacterium; assembly: GCA_039931815.1. GTDB lineage: Bacteria > Gemmatimonadota > Gemmatimonadetes > Gemmatimonadales > GWC2-71-9 > DASYPP01. The sequence continues at coordinate 9,828 of JBDTRF010000031.1, read as the reverse complement.
ATGTTCTCATCCATGCTGGCCGGTGCCGCCATCATCGGCCACAGCTTCTTCTGTCTGGCCTTGGACACATAGAGAAACCCCGTGCCGATCGGGGCCAGCAGCCATTTATGCAGGCTGGTGCCGTAGTAGTCGCAGCCGAGATCCTGCTGGGTGAACGGGAAGTGGGCGTACGCATGGGCTCCGTCGACCATGACCTCGATGCCGAGCGGTCGAGCCATATCGACGATCTGCTTGACCGGCATGATCTGGCCGGTAAGGTTGGTGATATGGGTGACCTCGATGACCTTGGTACGCGGGGTAATCGCCTGGCGGAACTGTTCGACGATGTAATCCATCGACGGGGGCGGAACCTTGAACGAGATCTGCTTGAGGACGATTCCATCACGCCGGACTCGCTGATCCCACGTCGTAATCATGCGACCATAGTTCTGATTGGTCACGATGACTTCGTCACCGCGGGCGAGGTCGAGACCGAGAATCATCGTCTCATTGGCCTCGGAGGCGTTCCGGGTGATGGCCATTTCTTCGGGATCGCATCCGAAATCTCGAGCCAGGTCCCGACGCACACTCTCAATTCTCGGCTCGAGCACCCGCCACATGTGATCCACCGGAAGCTCGTTGCTGAATCGGAGATCCCGGATCATCGCCTCGAGCACGTGGCTGGGCGTGGGACTGCAGCCACCGTTGTTCAGGTTGATCATGGTCCGATCGGCGTCGAACGCTCGCTGGATTTCGGCCCAGTACGCCTCGTCATCCGCCAGGCTCGCGGCTGGCCGGAATCCAGCGACCCGATTGGCCTCAGTCAGCTGACGAATAGCGTTGGTCCGAAAGGCGGGAACCGCGACCGCGGCCCCAGCGAGGGTCGAGAGGAATGCGCGACGGTTGGCCATGAGATGATCCGGGAAGAGATGCACGAATGTGGGTCAGAATCCCAGCTTGGGCAAGAGGAGTCGCTCGATTGGCCCTCGAGCCGTCCGTTGCGCTAGCTTCCAGATGCCTCCGCACTCAACTCGTAAGGAATGAACCAATGCGACTTCGCCTTTTTCTTCTCGTGGGACTTGCCGCCTGCAGCGGGAAGGCCGCCCCGGCCAAGGTAGCCACCGACAGCCTGACCACCCGGCAGCGGGACAGTGCGATCGGCGCCTCGGGCCTCCCCGGCGCGACCGGGGTCCAGAAGGCGATGAACGCCGTGGATTCCGGAGATGCCAGGACCGCTCGCATCGACTCGATCGGGGCCGACATCAACTGAACCGGGTGCGCCACCGATGCTCCGGGTGAGAATCCCTTCAAATCGGCGTGCCTTCTGCCCTGACTTGACTCTCCCCGCCTGCGGGTAAATCTTTCTCCGCCATTTCGTTACCTCGTTTTTCACCGCGGATTCTCATGGCGTCCAGCACCGCACCAGCTGCTGCCAAAACTGCGCTTCCCGCCGGCCTCTCTCGGGAGCAATTGCTGGAGATGTACTACTTCCTCCGGCTCACCCGGGCCCTGGAAGAGCGTCTCGTCAATCTGTATCGCCAGACCAAGGTGATCGGCGGGCTTTTCCGGTCCCTCGGGCAGGAGGGAGAAAGCGTGGGGAGTGCGTACGCGCTGGATCGATCCAAGGGCGATTTCCTTTCACCCCTGATTCGTAACCTGGGGTCGATGCTGGTCCAGGGTGCTACCCCGCTCGAAATTCTGCGCCAGTACATGGCGAAGGCAGAATCGCCGACCAGGGGCCGGGAGTTGAACATCCATTTCGGCGACCTTGAACGCGGGTTCATCGGCCAGATCTCCCACCTCGGCGACATGATTCCGGTGATGGCGGGAGTTGCTCTCTCGTTCAAGATGCGAAAACAGCCTCGCGTGGCCCTCGCGTATGTCGGCGACGGGGCCATGAGTACGGGAGCGTTCCATGAAGGCATCAACTTTGCCGCCGTTCAGCGCCTTCCCCTGGTCATTGTCTGCGAGAACAACGGCTGGGCCTACTCGACACCGACGCATAAGCAGACTGCAGTCAAACAACTCAGCGACAAGGCGGCCGCCTATGGAATCCCGGGCTATCGGGCGGACGGCAATGACATCGTTGCCTGCTATGCGGTCACCAGGAATGCGGTCGAACGAGCTCGCTCGGGCGGGGGTGCGTCGCTGATCGAGTTCGTGACGTACCGCCGCAAAGGCCACGCCGAGCACGATAACCAGTCGTATCAGCCGAAAGAGCAGATCGCCGAGTGGGAGATGAACGATCCCGTCGACCGGTTTCACGGCTCTTTGCTGAGTACCGGCTGGTCCAGTGGGGCGGAGCTTGATGCGGTTGACACGCGAGTTCAGAACGAACTCGATGCCGCGGTCGAACTCTGCGAGAATGAGCCGCTCCCGGCGGTGAACACGGCACTGGAGGGAGTGTACGCCTCCCCAGCCGTCATGCAGCCAGAATGGTATCGGGCCCTGTAGCATGGGGACGTCCTGGATGGCTCTCGCGTATTGGAGAATAAATGGCTGAGTTGACGTACCTCGAGGCCCTCCGTCAGGGAATGTGGGAGGAGATGGAACGCGACGAGCGCGTCTTCATCCTGGGGGAGGATATCGGGGCCTACGGCGGTGCCTTCAAGGTGACCGATGGCTTTCAGCAGAAGTTTGGCGAGCATCGAGTAATCGATACGCCAATTGCGGAAGCGGCCATCGTCGGCGCAGCCGCCGGCGCAGCCCACATGGGCCTGCGCCCCATTGCGGAGATGCAATTCATCGATTTCATCTCCTGTGCTTATGACATGCTGACCAACTATGTCGCGACGGCACGCTATCGCGCCGGACTCCCGACGCCAATGGTGGTGCGTGGCCCATCCGGTGGGTACGTGCGCGGGGGGCCGTTTCACTCGCAGAATCCCGAGGCCGCGTTTCTTCACACCCCGGGTCTCAAGATCGTCTGCCCTGCAACAGTGAGAGATGCCAAGGGCCTCATCAAGAGCGCGATCCGGGACGATGACCCGGTGCTGTACTTCGAACACAAGTATCTCTATCGGAGAATCAAAGAGGAGATCCCCGAGGGCGAGGAGATCCTGACCCCGATCGGCAAGGCGAGGGTCGCGCGGGAAGGGAAGGATCTCACGATCATCACCTGGTCCGCGATGGTGTTCAAGGCGTTGGAAGCGGCGGAGAAGCTGGAGCAGGAGGATGGGCTTTCCGTCGAAGTGATTGACCTTCGCACCTTGTTGCCCATGGACGATGAGGCCATCATGGCCAGCGTTCGCAAGACCAACCGGGTGCTGGTGGCGCACGAGGATACCCGGACCGGTGGCGTCGCCGGTGAAATCACGGCCCGGATCAACGACCAGGCTTTCGAGTGGCTCGATGCGCCGGTCAAGCGAGTTACCGCGCACGATGTGCCGCTGCCCTACGCGCCCACGCTGGAAGATTTCGTGTTGCCCCAGACCGACGATCTGGTGAAGGCGGCTCGCTGGCTGGCCGCATACTAGGGTGCAACGAGGCAGGGTGTCTTTGATGAAATGAGTTTCCCGGTTCAGGGCAGGCTGGTACTCAACGATGGGGCGCACCTCGCAACCGAAAGACCGAATGGCCGGCGGCGATTTCCTTCCGCTCGCCGCCGTTCCGCCCTTCCGCCTTTTTAGGAGCAAAGCATGGCAAAGATCGACGTCATAATGCCGCAGATGGGCGAGTCCATCGCCGAGGGCACTCTGTCCCGCTGGATGAAGAAGCTGGGCGACGAGGTCAAGCGAGATGAGCCCATCTTCGAGATTTCTACCGATAAGGTGGATGCGGAGATTCCCTCGCCCAGTGCCGGTGTCCTGGCCGAAATCCTGGTGCAGGAGGGCCAGACGGTGGCCGTGCAGACGGTGGTTGCCCGGATCGAAACCGAAAAGGGCGCCTCGACTTCCGCCCCCGCTGCTGCGGCCCCTGCGCCATCGGCGCCCCCGGCTCCCGTGGCGAGCCCAGCTCCCGCCGCGACCCGGCCCCCGGCTCCCGCAGCGGCACCCGCACCGGCCCCTGCAACCGCCCCGTCGGCGCCTTCCATTCCTGTGGCAGCGACGCAGGCTCCGAACGGCGATGAGTCGGCCGAAGAGCGCCTTCGCCGGCGGTCCACTCCGCTGGTTCGGAAGATGGTGGCGGAACACAACCTCGACCTGGCCACCATTCCAGGGACCGGATTCGCGGGTCGCGTCACCAAGAGCGATGTCCTGGGGTACCTCGAAGCCCCCCAGCCGACCGGTGCGCCAACTCCCGCCCCGTCCAGTCCCGCTGGTCGTTCCGCGGCGCAGGCCTCGGCCCCATCGAGCGCGCCGGGCGCAGACCCGTGGCCGGGAGACCGGGTTGAACCGTGGTCTCGGATCCGGAAGCTGACCGCCGAGCACATGATCATGTCCCAGCGGGTGTCGGCCCAGGTCTCCAGTTACTTCGATATCGACTACACCCACGTGGCCAGGCTGCGCGGGAAAATGAAAAAGGAGTACGCCGAACGTGGGGTCAACCTGACGTATCTCGCGTTCGTGGTAAAGGCGATCGCCGAGAGTATCCGGAAACATCCTGTCGTCAATGCGGCGGTGAGCAGCGAGGCGACGATTTACCGCAATGAAATCAATATCGGGATTGCAGTCGCCCTGGATTGGGGCTTGATCGTCCCGGTCATCAAGCACGCGGATGAACTCTCGCTGCTCGGAATCGCCCGCGCCATCAATGATCTTGGCGAGCGGGCGCGAGGGAAGAAGCTCAATCCGGATGACGTGCAGCGCGGAACGTTCACCATCACCAACCCGGGTGTCTTCGGGGGGGTGATCGGCTTCCCGATCATCAACCAGCCGCAGGTGGCCATTCTTGGTGTCGGGGGAATCAGCAAGCAGCCTGCGGTCATCACTCTTCCGGATGGCACCGACGTCATCGCCATTCGGACCAGGGGTATTCTCTCGATGACCTACGATCATCGCGTGGTCGACGGCGCAGATGCCGATCGTTTCCTCGCGGACGTGAAGAAGACGCTGGAGACTTTCCCCGAGAACGGAGTCTAGTCTTCCAGGACACGAATCATGGCTCGATCACTCAGTGTCGCCCGGGTCCGGGTCGGACTGGACAAGCAGGGAGAGTATCTCTCGGCTCTGCGGGAGCTGGCCGCCCTCGCTTCGAAGCGAGGACAGCATATCTGGGTATTCAAGAGTCAGCGAACTCCGGACACGTTCCTGGAGTTCAGTGAGAGCCCAACGCCGATGTCGCACCGCAACCTTGCATCGCGGACACCGGAAGAGATCCGTCTTGAGCAACGCCTGCACAACGTGGCAGCGTACGACAACGAAGCGGGGGACCTGTGGGAAGAGGTCCCCCTCGATATCCTCAGCGAAACCTGAGCACCCCAACCGGGAGCGGGCCTTGGCCACACGCACGATCACGATAGACGGCGAGGAGTGGACCGTGACCCCTACGGGTCGGGTGACGCAATATTCTCGCGACGAATTCGGCATCCTCTTCAGCCGGGGCACTGGATCTTCCCGTGATCGAAGAGTGATGCGCTATTCACCGATGGGCAGTCGAAGTCCCGAAACTTCCCTGAATCAGCTCAGCGAGCTTCAGCTTCGCAGCTATTTCGGAACGTCCCAGCCGGCCCGCACCGCACCTGATACGGGATATACCCGCTGACCGATTCTTCCTGTATCGATCTTCACCTCCATTCCACCGCGTCTGATGGAGAGTGCCCGCCGGCCACCGTCGTTCAGAAGGCGGCGGGTCTTGGGCTGGTCGCGATCGCGCTTACGGATCACGATTCCGTTGCGGGCGTGCCGGAAGCCGTGGCCGAAGGCCAGCGACTTGGGGTACGGGTCATCGGGGGATGCGAGTTCTCCGTTGCGGCGCCGTGGGGGGAGATGCACCTGCTCTCGTACTTTCTCAGTCCGGATTCCCCAGGGCTGGAAACATTTCTCACGGAGGCCCGGATCAAGCGCCAGAGTCGGGCCCAGGAGATGGTCGGGTTGTTAGGAAAAATGGGCGTCGAACTGACTCTCGACGACGTGCTGGCGGAATCCGGTGGTGGCTCGGTGGGTCGGCCTCACGTTGGCCGAGCCCTGATCCGGAAGGGCGCGGTCAAGGGACTCAACGAGGCCTTTGATCGCTACATCGGCCGCGGCAAGGGTGCTTACGTTCCCAAGGTCCTCCCGACCCTGGGCGAGATCTGCGACCTGGTTCACCACGCCGGGGGAATCACCAGTGCTGCCCACCTCAAGGACCGGGGAAACCGGGGAAACCTGCGCCGCTTCAAGGACGTCGGCCTGGATGCGGTGGAAACCCGTCACCCGAGCCACCATCCCGACGTGCGTGCTGCCCTGACCGACCTGGCGCTCGAGTTGGGACTGCTCCGGACTGGCGGGAGTGACTGGCATGGTGACGGACTCGCCGGCGAATCCCACGGCGCCATGGGTTCGCAGAGTGTACCCGCCGGATGGTTACCACTCCTGGAAGGTCGGGCTCGCCTGGCGTCGTGACCGACCCCACGATCCGCTGCGTAGCCATGAGCGCGGACGCATGTGTGGCATTGGGTCTGGGAATCGCCAGGATGATCCTGTCTTCGTCTGTCTCAGCAAGGTCCGTCAGTTTTCTTACGATCACCGTATGCACGTTGCCGTGAGCTCTATGCCGCTCTCGCCATTTCCTTCTCTCCCAGGTTCACGGTACCACCATGGCTAACCTGCTTAAACCCGGTGACACAGCCCCCGATTTCGCCGCGACCGGGTCGGATGGCCACACCTATCGCTTGAGCGATCTGCTCGCCGAATCCCCCGTATTGCTGCTGTTCTATCCCGGAAATAATACACCTGGCTGAAACCGCCAACTCTCCGCCGTGCGCGATGAGATGGCCCTGTATCAGCAACATCATGTGCGCCCCTTCGGGGTCAATCCGGCGCCGGCCACCAGTCACGCCGAATATGCGGCCCGCCTCACGCTTCCCTTTGTGCTCTTATCCGATCCGGAAGCGGCGATTGCGAACGCGTATCATGCGGCGATGCCCTGGGGATTCGGGATCACCCGTACGGTGTATCTGATCGGGCAGGATGGCAGGATCCAGTTTGGCCGGAGAGGGGCGCCCGGCGCGTCGGTAAGCCTGGAGCATCTGGAGAGTAAGAAGTGAACTCCGGAAGGAACCGAGGTTGCGGGAAAGCCAGCCGCCCCGTCCCCCGTGCTTTGACTCCGATCGACAGCGTCCACCGGCACGATATACCTTTCACCGTCCACTTTTCACCTTTCACGCTGTTCCCCGGTCTATGGCGATTCAATTCGATTTCTCGGACAAGGTGGTGTTGGTCACCGGTGTGGCCCGGATCGGGCAAATTGGGCAGGCCGTGGCATCGGCTTTCGGGCTCGCCGGCGCCAAGCTGGTCGCGGCGGATCGGAACGCCGTCGCGGTGGCCGAGCGGGTGAAGGAGTTCAAGGCGCAGGGGATCGATGCGCGGCCGGCCGCTGGCGATCTTACCGAAGCCGACATCGCGGAGCTGGCGGTCGAAACCGCGATCAAGAACTTCGGGCGCCTGGATATCCTGGTGAACGTCGCCGGCGGCTTGACCACGCAGGGGTCGCTCGGAAGCATCAAGCCGGAGGACTTCGATCGCGAACTCGCGATCAACCTGAAGACCACCTACCTCATGTCACGCGCATCGCTGCCTCGACTGATACAGTCCCGCGGATGCATCGTCAATTTCGCCTCGGCGGCCGTCCTCAATCCGGGGGTCGATCTCTCGGTATACAGCGCCGCGAAGGCGGCCGTGGCCGGCTTCACTCGAAGTCTCGCCGCGGAACTGCAGTCTCAGCGCGTGCGGGTCAACGCGATCGCGCCCAACATGGTGCGAACCACGGAAAATGTGGCGAGCGCCGGGGACTCGGCTAATTACATCGAGATGGTGGATATCGTGAACGCCGTGATGTTTCTCGCGAGCGATGCCGCCCGGGCGATCAGCGGTCACGTTCTGTCGGTCACCAACGGGAGCTGACCCCAGGCGGATGCCCACTGCGCTTCCCGACTCCGAGGCCATCGTCGAACTGGGTGATGTCATCGTCATCGGCGGTGGCTGTTATGGGACCTTCTACACCGGGCAGCTGGAGACGGCAAGGGCCCGGTCGAAGGTTCGCTACCGTCGGATCATGGTGGTCGATCGAGATCCCCATTGCCAGGTCACCCGAGACCTGCCTCCCGACACCAGCCGCGAAGTCGTCGTCGCGGAGTGGGGCGAATTCCTGAACCGCTACCTTGGCGATGCGGCCGACCGGCAGTCCGCCGGACCCGACGACGTCATTGTGCCCTCGCCGCTGATGCCGCACCTCATGTATGAGTGGCTCCTTCGGCGGGCGCGAGCTCGCTGGCCGAAGCGAACGGTGGAAACCACGCGGGTCAACGCCTCCCCCCACACCCCCTACGACGCCACGGCCCCCGATCATACCCGGTACATCTCGTTCGCGGATTGGATCTGCCCCACGCACTGCATCGAGCCAGCGCTTTGTCCCGTGATCCATGGTCCCCGGACCTGGGAAATGGCAGATGCCCTGGCCGATCTCACGACCCGGCTCAACCGGGGAGCTCCCACCGCCGGCCCCGTGCTCTTTCAATGTCGCCATACGGTTTTTGCCGTGGGAACCTTCAGTGTTGCCGCCGTGATTGAGGGTGACCGACTCGTGACCGCCGCGGGCGAAGCCGGGGATGCCATTGACCTGGTGGTCGGAACGATTTCTTCCTGCCACGGTGCGGTGAACGTGTTACGCCTGGGTGGCATGAGGAACGGCTAATGGTTCTATATTGATGGACAGGTACCTGCTTCGCTTGTGTGGGAGAGCCGTTGGATCGCCGTCCCGGGCATGACCCGGTATCCAGTATTCATTCGCCTGGGGATATGACTACTACCCACCGTTCTGATTTGATCATCGTTGGAGGCGGGCCGGCCGGCCTCTGTGCCGCCATGTACGCTGGGCGGGGAATGCTGAACGCCGTTCTCCTGGAGCGGGGACTTCCCGGTGGCGAACTGCTGAACACGGAACTGGTCGAGGACTATCCGGGATTCGAAAGCATCCTCGGGCGTGACCTTGCCCAGAAAATGATGGACCACGCGATCAAGTTCGGTGCCGACATCCGACAGGAGAACGTGGAAACCATCGAGCGGCAGCAGGATGGCGAGTTCCTGGTCACCACGACCCTGGGACACCATTATCGGGCGCCGGCGGTTATCCTGACGGCCGGCGGCACCCCGACAAAGCTGGATGTGCCGGGCGAGCTGGAGTTTGCCGGCAAGGGCGTCTCCTATTGCGCCGTCTGCGATGGCGCCTTCTTTCGTGGCCACACCATCGCTGTCATCGGGGGGGGAGACGCCGCGGTGGAAGAGGCCGACTACCTGACCCGATACGCGGCGAAGGTGTATGTCATCCACCGGCGCGAAGAGTTTCGCGCATCGCGCATCCTGCAGGAGCGGCTCTTCGCCAATCCGAAAGTTGAAGTAATCTGGAACCAGCGCGTGCGGGAGATTACCGGGGACAACCTGAGCGGGGTGGACGCCGTCAGGTTGGAAGACACTCGAACCGGGTCTGCCACGTCGCTTTCCGTGACCGGCGCCTTCGTCTTTATCGGTTTCCGGCCGAACACCGGCATCGTCAACGGCCATTTCGATCACGACGCGAGTGGCTATATCGTGACCGATGATCGCATGATGACGTCGATTCCCGGCCTTTTCGCCGCCGGCGATCTGCGGGTGCAACTGACCCGGCAGGTGACCACGGCGGTTGGGGACGCGACGACCGCGGCGATCGCGGTAGAGAAGTACCTCGCGGAACGTCGAAGCCGCGTGCCTGACTGAAGGAGCGTTGTCGCGTGTC
>JBDTRF010000030.1:0-20290 GCA_039931815.1 Gemmatimonadota bacterium | reverse complement strand
CCTGCGAGGACATCCCGACCACGACGGTGTCGTTCACCCGCATGACGCGATCGCCGGTGGCGATGCCCGCCTTGGCGGCGGGACTCTCCGGCAAGACCGCCTGCACGGTCGGCAAACCTTCAACCTCCCCCACGATAAGACCCGTGCCGGCCAGCTGTCCCGCCTCATAGGCCAGGGAGCGAATCCCCTGTTCCCGGGGCATGAAGTAGCTGTGTGGATCGAGCGAGCCCAGGACCCCGTCGATGGCCGAGCGAACCATCTGGGTGTAGGTAACCGAATCGACGTAGTTGAGGCGGATCTGGTTCAGGATCCCGGAGAAGGTTTGTAGCTGCTCGTATGCCGTGCCCTGCGCTCGAGCCTCGGTAGAAAAGAGCAGCAGCCACAGGCCAAGGAGTGGCCCCAAGCGCAGCGAGGCAGAGCGAACTACGCGATTCTTCATTGCAACTCCGTGAGACGTTGACGGGCCAGGGTGATCTGTCGTTCGTACCGGCTCGGCGCCATGGCAACAAACTGGGCGAAAGCTTCCCGCGCATGATCCCGCTGGTTCAGCTGGAGAGCAGCGGTACCCATCCAGAAAAGGGCGCGACAATCTCGCGGATTGAGATCCCTGGCCTGGGCCAGTGATTCCATGGCCGGCTCAAACTGACCGGCTCGACCCAGCGTGATGCCCAGGTCGAGAAGAAGGCTGGCATCGTCGGGATTGGTTTCCACCGCGCGTCGTCGCTCGGCAATGGCCCGATCCCATTGCTGGGCCGCTTCAAACATGCGGGCGAGCTGCACGTGCGCCATGTAATTCCCAAGGTCGTTTTCCAGCACCTCCTGGTACAGCTGCATGGCGGCGTCGTTCTTCCCCAGCCGCTGCTGCAACACGGCCATCATGTAGCGATAGTCATTGAGCTCGAGCGGGATCTGGTCGGAAGAGTCGGACTCGCTCTGCTTTCTGGCACGGTCGAGGAGAAATCCATAGTCCTCCACCGCCACGTCGTATCGGTTCAGGTGCGCGGCAGCAAGACCGTGAAACCAGAGGTCCCCCTCCAGCGAATCCAGCGGATGGCGGTCCCGATCGTGTTTCAACTGATTGTCGAAGTGATCAAACGCCTTGTCGTACCTTCCTTCCACCAGGTCTTCAAGTCCGCGAGAGAAGTGATTTTCTCCGTAGATCTTGTAGGTCGCGCCGAGCATCTTCAGGTCCACGAGTGGATCGAGGAGAAAAGCCTGGCGGTAATAGTGCCCCCACTGCTTGTTGGTTTGGGCGATAAGCGTATCGCCGCCCTGCCGGCGAATGCGCTTCCAGTAATCGGCGTCCCAGTTATGCACGATGCCGAGCGCGAGATACGCATCCGCGAACTGGGGTTCGATGGCAATGGCCTGGCGCAGTGAGTGCTCGGCATCATCGTAGCGCTTCTTGGACCAGAACCCCATCGCCAGGTTATAGTGGACGGCCGCATCGTTGGAATCGGCGCGCGCGCGGGCCTGCAGCGTATCCAGGCTCTCCACCACCCGGACACTCTGGCCGGCGACCGGGATGGTCACGAACAGCGTCAGGATTGCTCCCAATAGAGCTTTCATGGATCCTCCGCAACGATCAGGATGAAAGCCGACTTTCGACGACGTTTCTTTCATGCATCAGTGGCTGGCGGGCAGCGAGTCGAGACGGGCACGGATCTGCGCGATCTGGGGGCCGAATCGGCTGGGCGCCAGCGCGAGGAAGCGCTCATACGCGCTCCGCGCGAGGTCGGGTTTCCCCACACGCATCGCCGTCTGTCCCAGCAGGTACGGGATGCGAGCGTTGCGCGGATTGGTTTCCATGGCGCGAGTGAGCGCATCTACCGCGAGAACGGGATCCCCCGAACGGGTCAACGTCGACCCCAGGTCAAACAGAAGGCCCGGGTCCTCGGGGTTGGTTTCCAGGGCCCGTTGCCGCTCCCGGACGGCCTCCGGCCAGGCGCGACGCGATTCATAGATGGCGGCAAGCTGAGAATGCGCCGGGTACAGACTCAGGTCTTTCTCCAGGCATTCCTGCAGGAGTTGAATTGCCTGGTCACCCGCCCCGGCGCGCTGTTTGATCGCCGCCAGGAAGTATCGGTAATCGTTGGAGGTCCGGAATGGATCCTGAACGTAGTATCGCTCCAGCTCCGCCTGCTCCCGCTCCAGCGCCCGGTCCAGCAGCAGTTGGAAGTCCGTGATGGCCGTTGGATAATCCTGCACATGCGCCGCCGCCAGGCCATGGTACCAGTACACGAAGGATGGCATGCGCTCGCGTCGCTTGCTCTCCGGCATACTGTTGAGAATGCTGGTCATGAGGCGGAGCGATTCCTGGAAGTTCCCAATCCAGAAGTTTTCGAACCCCAGGATGAGAATATTCCAGAGATCACCACCACCCCCGCCGACCTTGCCCTGGGGCGGGACGATGGCGCTCAACACCCGCAGATCTACCAGTGGATCAAGCATGAACGCGCGGCGTCGGTTCCGCAGGAAGTCGTCCAGCGCCTTGACGGTCTCGGGCGGCGTCTTGCTGGTAACCTCTTCGATGTCCCAGAGCCGGGGATTCTTCGCGAACGGGACATACGCCAGGGCGAGATAAGCGGCCGCATTGCCGGGATCGAGTTCGATCGCCAGTCGGAGGGAATGGTCCGCCTCGGCAAAGCGCTTCGCCAGGAGATACCCCAGGGCGACCTCATACTGCGCGACCGCGTCATTCGAATCGCGAGCGGCTCGCGCGATCAGTTCGGTCATCGGGACCGTCAGGTTCACTCGCTGGGCCCGAGCCGGAACGATCGCTCCGGATAGGATAGTGATACTGACGAGCGCAACCCTGCCCCTGTGCAACATCATGCATTCTCCCGGTGAAGGCGTACGGCTCGTGAGCGAGTCACAGGCACCCACCGCATCGTCGCTGAGGCGGCGAATGCCAACCTCGAGTCACCGATGCGCTCGGGAAGTGGGCCTGAGTCAATTTGCTTGTCAGGGGGACGACAGATTTAATAGTCTCGCACGAGGAACTGGATTCCGCTAGGGGTCGGGCACCCGCATTCAGAGCCCCGAAAATCAGTGGGATTCGAGGGCTGCCAGCCGGGTTCTTGCCTCCGTCACCTGGGACTGCCAGCTACTGGGGGCAACGCGGAGGAAACGGGCGTAGGCCGATTTCATCGTCACCGAATCGTGGCGTTGCGCGGCCAGCAGTGCCTGCGCAAACGGCGCCCGAGGGTCTCGAGGATTCTCATCGACCGCCTGCTCCAGGACCTCGGCGCCTTCATCCAGTTTGCCGGCTCGCACCAGGGTCGATCCCAGGTCGATCAGCAGGGAAGGGTCATCGGGATTGGTGGCCATGGCACTGCGGCGCTCCTTGATCGCTTCCTCCCACATTTCTCGCGCTTCATAGATCCGCGCCAGCTGGATATGAGCCTGGTACATACCGATGTCGAATTCGAGGACGCGCTGGAACGTCGCAGTCGCCTCGGGCAGTTTCCCTCCCAGGAAATACAGGTAGGCCAGCGTATATCGGAAATCATTGGTCTGGGCGGTCAACCCGATGTCCATCAGCCCAGTGAGTCCGGGCCGACTGTTCGAGTTGGCCGCACGATCTTCCCGGGCCCGGGCGCGGCCAGTCAGGACGGAGAAATCGTTGATCGCATTGACCAGGCGGCCGGTTCGTGCGGCCGCGAGGCCGTGGTGCCAGAGAATCTCCCAGGGTATCGTGGTGGCGTTACTGCCCATCCGCGCGTCGGTCAGGATCTTGTCGAGCCGCTGAAATGCCTCTTCGTTTCGGGATTGACGCAGACTGTTGACGCCCTTTTCGAATTCACCCATCCACCAACCCAGCATGATGCGCCCGTCGCTGGTAATGGTGATGACCGACGAGGGCGCCCGGTAGCGGCCCAGAATGGATAGATCCACCATCGGATTGCTGAGAAACGCGCGGCGATAGTACAACCCGGTCTGAATCATTACCGAATCGAGCGCCGCCGCACCGTGCTGGCGATGGAAGCTTTTCCAGTATCCTTCGCCTCTCGCCTCGGGCAGGCAGGCCAGGGCCAGCCACGCCTCCGCGTAGGACGGAGAGAGCTGCGCGGCATGATGCAGTGACTGTTCAGCATCGTCCCACCGCTTTTTTCCCCAGTACCCCATCGCAAGCTGATAGTGCGCAACGGGATCGTTGGAGTCGGCAACGACCTGGGCCTCGAGTTGTTCCAACGAAGGCGGGCGCTGAGCACACAGGCGGGGCGAGAAGCCCAGGAAAAGTGGCAACAGCAAAATGAGAGGTCGCCGCAAAGAAGCTCCAGACATCCAGGGAAGCGGGAGGTGGCTGAAAGCTCGGGGAGAAAATCTGGTTCCGCCAGGGGACCGCGGGGCAGTCGAGTCAAGGATTGCAATACGAGATCATCGGCTCTTCTGCCTTACCCGTTCCACCATAGCGTCCGGGTTACTGCCCTTCAGCCTGATAGATCACTTTACCCCCGACGATCGTCGCCTTCACGCGCACATCCATGATCTGGGGCGGGGGAATCCGGGTTATATCCTGGTCCAGCAACACGAGATCAGCGAGGTATCCTGGCCGGATCATGCCCCGGTGTTCTTCTCCGAACACTCCATACGCGTTCTCATAGGTATACGATCGGAGCGCCTCTTCGACGCTGATCTTCTGTTCCGGGAGCCAACCCTCCGGGTTCTTGTTATCCCGGGTTCGCCGAGTGACGGCGGCATAAATACCGACCAGGGGGTCGATAGGCGCGACGGTCCAGTCCGAGCCGAACGCGAGGTGCGCCTTGCGGTCGATGAGAGAACGGAACGCGTAGGTGGTCTTGATCCGGTCGGGGCCGATTCGTTTCTGGGCCCATTCGCCATCGTCGATGAGATGCGCCGGCTGCATAGACGCGATAACGCCGGTGGCCGCGATCCGGTCGATATCCTCCGGCCGCAGATGCTGGGCGTGTTCGATCCGGAACCGGCGATCGCGGGGACCATGCGCTTTGGCCAGGCTATCGTAGATATCGAGGATCAGGCCGTTGGCCCGCTGGCCGATGGCATGGACGGCGACCTGCAGGCCGGCGGAATCCGATGCGCCGATCCAGGCCCGAAGAGAATCCTCCGGCGTGGTGAGGAGCCCACGGGTCCGGGGATCATCATCGTAGGGTTCGTAGAACAGGGCGGTGCCTGAGCCGAGGGAACCGTCGACGTAGCCCTTCACGCCGGACAATCGAATCCAGTCATCCCCAAAGCCATGCCGGGCCTTTACGCTCTCGGCGACGGCGCGCCACTGTTCCAGAGGGTGAAAAATCGTTGCGCGAATGGTGAGTCGGCCGCCTTTCCGTGCTCGGTCCAGCGCGGCAAGTTCCGACCAGGGAGAGCTTACCATGGCGGCGGCGGTCACGCCTTTGGAAGCGACGAACGCCATGGCACGGGTGAGTGCGGCATCGTCCTGCTCAGCCGACGGCTCCGGCACGGCGGCGTAGACCGGGCCCATGGCCTCGTCCTTGAGGATGCCGGTTGGCTCGTGGGTGCGAGGATCGCGCACGATGGTACCGCCCGCAATGTCCGGCGTTTGGAGGGTCAGACCTGCGGCGCGCAACGCGGCTGAATTGGCCAGCGCCATGTGACCATCCAGCCGACTAATGAAAACCGGATTGTTGGGCGTGACAGAGTCGATCCAGTCCCGGGTCGGGAGAGGAGCGCCCGGCCAACGCTCGTGATCCCAGTCCCCACCCAGAATCCATTCACCCGGCTTTCGCTCGGCAGCGAAGGCCTTGAGCGTAGAAACGAATTCGGCCGGGCTGGTGGTGCGCCGCAGGTCGACACTGGAGAGCTGATAGCCGCCACTCAGAAAATGGGTGTGACCATCCATGAATCCGGGCACCACCATCGCCGCGCCATTGTCCATCCGCCGGGTATTCTTCCCGATGTATGTCGCGATCGTTGCGCTGTCGCCAACCGCGAGGATGCTATCACCGGTGATAGCCACGGCCTGGGCCCACGGGAGCTGAGGATCTCCGGTCCAGATGCGGCCGAAAATGACCATGTCCGCCGAAGGCGCCCGGGTACACCCGGTGAGGAGCAACGCGAGGACGAGAGAAGCAAAATACGAATTCATGGGTTGGGTCAGGTTATGGTCTGGAGAGAAGAATTATCTGAACTTTGTCAGCCGACGGATCGCTTCCAGTTTTTCCAGGGCACTTCCTCCGGGAAGTGGTGCCGCAGGCGCCACCGAGAAGAGGTCCCGGATATCGAGTAGAATCTCGAGCATCAGCTGGTCTCGCATGTACGCGTTCTCCAGGTCGGTCATCCGGACGTCCAGGCCTTCCGTCTTGGCCCGGTCATAGGAATCCCGGTAGATGGACTCGAGGTTTTCGAGAATGCGATCTCTGGGGCGCACAAATCTCACAATGGCAGAAGGGAGAGCACGGGAGCAGGGAGCCGGAAGATAAAACGCCGCGCGACCTGATTTCAAATATGGTAGCGTGATGGATATAGCTTACACCACCGGAGGAAAGAACGCGAAAACTGGATGTTAGATTCAGGCAGGAGAGTACCGGGCCTATCCTGAATTTTGTGGATTGGTCATACTTCGGGCATGAAGGGCAATCGAAGGTGACCTTTCCCATGGGCTGCGCGTCCCGCTGCCATGCAGCGGCGCAGGATCCCAGTCCCCCAATGTGTGAGAACTACCGTGATACTCAAAGGGAAAACAGTATTGATTTTTGCCGGACCCCTCTACGAAGACCTCGAGCTCTGGTATCCCCGGCTACGCCTTGAAGAAGAAGGCGCCCGGACGGTCGTCGCGGGCACGGGGGAAGCCACCTATCAGGGGAAACACGGCTATCCCATCAAGGTGGACACCGACGTAACCCAGATCAAGTCCCGGGACTTTGATGCCCTGGTCATTCCGGGCGGTTTTGCCCCGGATACCATGCGGCGCTCCGAACGACTCCTGGAAATTACCCGCGAAATCTTCAAGGCCGGCAAGCCGGTCGCCTTCATCTGTCACGCCGGCTGGGTGCCTGCCTCGGCCGGTATCCTCAAAGGAAAACGGGGCACCAGTGTCCGGGCAATCAAGGACGACGTCGTCAATGCCGGCATGATCTGGGAAGACTCCCCGGTCGTGGTCGATGGCAACCTGATCTCGTCTCGCGCCGTAGCCGATTTACCGATCTTTGCCAGGACACTGGTGAACGTACTCGCCGCCGCCAAGCCCATGGGCGCAGCCGCGCCGGCGGTGGGGAAGAAAAGATCGAGCTAAGGCGGCGCGGTGCCACCACAGCGCCGAAAACGCAAAGGTCGCGAACTCCCGAGTTGCTTGATCCTTGAGCCATACGTCTCCAATCTGACCACAATGACACTGCGCAATTCCCAGAAACGAGTGGACGGCTGGATCAGCCAGTTCGAGGCCGGCTATTTCGACCCGCTTACGAATATGGCTCGCCTCTCCGAAGAGGTCGGCGAGCTGGCCCGGGAGGTCAATCACCGATTTGGCCAGAAGACGAAAAAGCCCGGTGAGGCAGAGGGCGATATGGGCATGGAAATGGCCGATATACTCTTCGTCTTAATCTGCATGGCCAATCGGGAAGGGATCGACCTCGAGGACGCGTTCGACCGGATGATGAACAAGGTTGAAACCCGCGATGCCACCCGCTGGAAGAGGAAGTAACGACAGCGGCCCCTCTGGAGCCACGTCGGGAGAGCAATGCACGGCGAGGGGAGGTCGAATTCAGGAGGAGGTCGCAATAATATGGTGATCATGGCGGTTTTCTGGTTACCGCCCATTTAGAAATTGCGGCAAATTTGATAGGGGGGGGCCCCCCTCGGGGGCTGCTTCTCACTTTCGCAATTCCGGGCCTTCGACAATCATCCAGAGCCGAGGATCACGGACACCGCACCGGATAATCCACTTCCTGAATTGATCGACCGCTGGTCTTCCATATCGACGATGCGACTCGGCCAATCCGCCGCCCTTGAAAGGGACCTATGCGATTTCTTCTTGTTGTCGTCTGTTGCGCGCACTTCGTCAGCCCGCTCATGGGGCAATCCAGGGCTCGCGGCCGCGAGCTGGGTATTCCGTTTCCGGGAACCCCCGGTACCAATAACGCAATCACCGATGTTGCGGGCGTCGCTGTCGGTCACTCAACCATTATCCGTGGCGCTGGCCGCCTGGTGTATCACCAGGGGCCCGTCCGCACCGGTGTGACCGCGATCCTCCCGCGGCCTAAAGGAGACTGGTCGCCGGTTTTTGCCGCGACGTTCAACCTGAACGGCAATGGTGATATGACCGGGACCAACTGGATCGCGGAGTCGGGATTGCTGGAGGGTCCAATCCTGCTCACCGGCACGCACAGTGTCGGCACCGTGCGCGACGCCACGATCCAATGGGAGATCAAGAGCGGACGTAAGTTCGATTTCACCTACCCCGTGGTGGCGGAGACCTTTGACGGTCTGAGCGATCCCAATGGGGAATATGTCAAGCAGGAGCATGCCTTTGCCGCGCTCGACGCGGCCCACCCCGGGCCCGTCGAGGAGGGGGCGGTGGGAGGCGGAACTGGCATGGCCTGCAACGACTGGAAAGGAGGAATCGGGACGTCCTCACGAAAACTCTCCGACCGTGGAGGCGGCTGGACCATCGGCGTCCTGGTGCAATGCAATTACGGCGGGAATCTCACGGTGCTCGGTGTCCCGATCACGACGCCCCCGGATCATCAGTACTGTCGCACGCTCCCTGATTCAGCGGCATCGCAGGCATGGATCAATCGGCTTCCGCCGTGCGGGACCAGTACCCATCCGGCACCCGGAGGCGGCGCCGACGGGCGCGCACGGGGGTCCATCATCGTCATCATTGCAACCGACGCTCCCCTGATGCCGCACCAGCTCGCCCGCCTCGCTCGTCGCGTTGGCATGGGACTGGGCCGGCTGGGAAGCTATGCCAGCAACTTCTCCGGTGACCTCTTTCTCGCGTTCTCCACCGCGAATCACAACGTCAGTCAGACCGACACGGCAACCATTGCGACCTGGCCCAATGAGCGCATGGATCCGCTCTTTCGCGCGGTGATCGAAGCGACGGAAGAGTCGGTGGTGAATGCCATGCTGGCAGCGGAAACAATGGTAGGTGCGGACGGGGTACGGGTGCCCGGACTACCCGGATCCGTGGTGGTGGACGCGCTCAAAAAAGCGGGGCGCATGTAGTTCGCCGATGGTGCTGCAGCCACCCATTCAGGTGGGGTTGACGCGCCTGCTCGATATTGTCCCGGCCGTGTTCTCGAGGGTGAGCTTCATTCCCACTCCTTTGGCTCGCCCTCTGTTTCCTCCAGCAACCGCCGATAGCTCTCCCATCGATCCGCCGCGATCGTCCCGCTCTTCACCGCCGCGAGCACCGCGCACCCCGGTTCGATCAGGTGCCTGCAGTCGGCATACTTGCATTCATCGATCAGCACCCGCATTTCGGGAAAGCAACTCGCCATCTCCCGCGCCACCACACCCCAGAGCCCGACCTCGCTGAATCCTGGCGTGTCCACCAGGAAGCCGCCCACCTTGAGTGGAATCATGAGCGCACTCACGGTGGTCTGGGTCCCGCGGCGACTTCGCTCGCTGATCGCGCCGACCCGGAGCTTAAGCCCTGGCTCCAGTGCATTCACCAGGCTCGACTTCCCCGCTCCGGAAGGGCCGGTCAATACCGTGGTCCTCCCCGCGAGATGATTACGGATCTCTTCCATCCCGCGCCCGGCCTTCACACTGGCACGAAACACCGGATACCCGGCGTTCCGAAACCGGTCCTCAGTTTCCTGGCCTTCGTTGAGGTCGGTCTTGTTGAGCAGGACCGCGGCGGGAAGGCTGTTCACCTCGGCGATGACAAGAAGGCGATCGAGCAGCTGCGGAATGGGGGCGGGGTCGCAGGTGGCCGTGACCACGAGCACCTCGTCAATATTGGCAGCGATCGGTTTAGCGCCGCGACCATGAGGCATCCGCCGCTCGAGAAGAGTGCGTCGAGGACCAACCCCGGTGATGCCACAGGCAACTTCTACCCCGGCTTCAACGACAGAAGCTCCTTCCTCGCCGCCACAATCGAGCTCGACGTCATCACCCACCACCACGCGGGGCGTATCTCGTTTGACGCGGCCCCGGAGGATGGCCATTATTTCGCCCGCCGGCGTCATGACCCGATAGGTCGAGCCGTCGCGCGCCAGCACGGTTCCCCGAATGCTCACCATTCCTCCGGGGCGTTCCGAATCGCCTCGTCCAGCGCTTCTTTCACGTCGTACAGTGACAGGAGCTTGATTCTCTCCTCCGCCTCGGCTGCCGTGGCACCTCGCGCCAGCACGCCCGTCTCCACGTGACCGACCGGGCGATCACCGCCTTTGGACCAGCGCACAAACAGCAACGCGGCCCCGTAGAGGCCGCGTTCATCCACTTCATCGCTGACATAGACGCCGACCGAATAGGCCTGGCCATCGCTGCCGGAAAAGGCCGCCGCCCGTTCATGCTTGAGCATGTACCCGCCCAGCGTTATCTCGCTCACCGGCCCCGCACGGACTCCTTCATGATGTTACCCAGCATGAAGGCGATATTGGCCGGGCGTTCCGCCAGGCGCCGCATGAGATAGGGATACCACTGGCTGCCGAAGGGAATGTAGACCCGCATGTTGTTGCCGGTCTTCCGGAGCTTTTCCTGCAGGTCCCGCCGAACACCGTAGAGCATCTGGAACTCGAAGCGCTCGCTCCCGATGTTTTTTTGTTTCGCGAAGGCCTGCGCCTGGTTGATGATGGTCTCATCGTGGGTCGCGATACCGGGATAGTTGCCCCGCTCCAGCAGTCGTTCCATCAGCATGACGTAGTTCCGGTCTACGTCCGCCTTGTCCGGAAAAGCGACTGATGGCGGCTCAAGGTACGCGCCTTTGCAGAGGCGGACCCGCGCTTTTCGCTCGATCAACTGGTCGATATCGGCCTCCGACCGGCGAAGGCAGGACTGGATCACCACGCCGGTTACGGCCGAATAGTCAGCGAAGAGACGATTGAAGAAAAAATCCAGGGTACGCTGGGTGTAGGCCGAGCTTTCCATGTCCAGCCGGACGAACGTGCGAAGCCGCTTCGCCTCGTCGAGAATCGCCCGCATGTTGGCGTAGCAGATGTCCTCTGAAATATCGAAACCCATCTGCGTCAGCTTGACCGAGACGTTGGCATTGACGCCAGTCTCCGCGATCCGCTTGAGCATGCGGAGATATTCCTCACGCGCGGCGCCCGCCTCACTCTCCTGGGTGACACTCTCCCCCAGCAGATCCAGCGACGCGGTTATGTCTTTCTTATTGACATCGCGAACGGCGTCAATGGCCGTGTCAATCGTTTCACCGGCCACGAATCGCGAAGCAAATCGCCGAGCCAGGCCATTGCGCTTGATGAAGTTGAAGACCTGCTGACGTTCGGAGAGCCAGAGTAATGCTTTGCGCATCAGGGATCCGGTAAACGATTGATCAGCCAGCGCTGATGGGACGTGCGCCTGGCATGTGAACGCAGGAATTCACGGTATCACATGGCGATATGCCGTGCAACAGCATTTTGATGGCTCGAAAGTAGTCTATTCTGCTGGGTGGGTGAAGTGATGCAGCGCTCAGGCAGGGGGCGAGGTGATAGAACCGCTTCCTATGGCGTATCGCCTATCGCGTAACAATTGATAAATGTTCGAAACCCGCTTGCCAGGAGAGGGATCTACAGCGGAGATCCAGCTACCACATTGCCCTACGCCATAGGCGATACGCCGTACACTAGAATGCGCCTGCGCTTGTGATGGTCGTGCGCGCCCGGCGATACCCGATCATCCAGCTTCAGGCGACTCGTCTCTCACTCCGAGCCAGGTGAGCGCCCGGCACCGGTAAACCGCTGGAAAAACGCTTCCGCGATTGCCTGGTCTTCCTCTGACACATACTCCTCACCCAGTGCCCGCGCTCCACGTAGACCCACCTCGAACAGGTCACGGGCGACTGGACCAATGTCAGGATCGGTCAGCCCGGCTGCGGCCGCGCGATAGAGCAATCCTGGTTGAGGTGACCCCAGGAGGTCATCGGTGACCAGGAGGCTCGGACCGTGATAGAGCAAACCTGCCAGCAGTACCACGGGCGCGGCATACCACTCCGCCGGGATGGCATCGATGCACCGAACCTCGAGGTATCCCCGCGGCCGGATATCGGGGAAAAGGGTGCTCAGATGCTCATGCCAGTCATCGAGTGTCAGCCCGTCGGTTCCCCAATAGTCGATGAACGGGGCGTACCGCCCATCAATGGGCTCGAGCAGCATGGCCGGAGCGCCCAAGGCGAAATTGAGATACTCGTCCTCCGCCACAGGTCCGGCGGGCATAGTGCCGGTTCGTGCCGGATCGAGATTGCGCCAGGCCGCGGCGCGGGTGCTCATGAATTGGGTCCTTGCACCAGCATACTGCGTCGAGTTGGCGAAGATGGCGGTAAGGTAGGGTGCGGCCGAATTGAGCACCCGCCAGCGAAGCATGTTCTCTTTCCCGAAATCAAGATTGAGATGAAAGGCCGCCGTCTGACGCATCATCCTGGCACCGGATGGGCCAATGGTCCTGAAGTACTGATCCATCTTCACATATCGCTCGGCATCGAGTGCGAGCGGCACGTTATCGATGGGATTGATCGGATCGATTCCGACGTCGAGAAGTTCGATACCGGCATTCTTCGCAGCGGCGCGGAGCGGCTGCACAACGGCGCGGAGGAGATCAAGGGCGCCCGTGGCAGTGGACGCCGTCGTCGAGCTGAATTCAAGCTGACCGCCAGGTTCAAACGAGAGCGTCCCCTGCCCCGGAAGGATGAACCGCGGCGTACCCTTGGGAGACAACTCCTCCCGCCATCCGAGCGGCGCGCCGTAGCTTCGAAGAAACCCGCGAGAATCGAGGCCACCATCAACCGAAACAACGGGGCATGGACGAAGGTCGCCTGACCGGAGCGCGATGAACTCGATCTCCGCGCCGACATGCCCGAGGCCGTCTGGCGCAGGTCGCGTCAGCGCGAACGCCGACTCTCGAAGGTCCTGCCGCAGCACAGACAGGCGCCGCCCCTGCCCCGCAATTCTCGATCGACGTCGAGGTGGTGCGACCCGGACGGTCATCAGCGCGTACCACTCGCGATCATCGGTCTCCCACCGGTCTATCGCCAGGCCAGCCTGGGCAAACATGTCATCCAGAACGCCTCGAGTAAACTTGCGGCTGATCTCGGTGCGGATGGATTCGCCGTCCCGGAAGAGGATCTCCCCATGACCCGGCAGCTCGACCACCTGTGCGCCGATCGCGATCAGGTGCATTTCGATGCGCGACTGCGCCGGGTTGAAGAACGCCTGGTGACGAAACCGCTGTTCCTCGAAATTGGTGCCGAGCTCGCGATTCAGCACTCGCAGAATATTGCGATTGAACTCGGCGGTGACCCCTCGCGCATCGTTATAGGCCGCCTCCACCACTGCCCGATTTTTCACCAGGTCGGCGCCCATGAGAAAGGAGTCGCCCGGCTGCATGGCCGCGGCAACCTGGCGGAGCAGCGCGATGGCCTGGTCGTCTTCAAAGTTCCCGATGGTGCTGCCAAGAAACGCGAAAAGGGCAGGACGGGGGAAGGACGGAAAGGCCATGACGCCGCTGATGTCGGCCACAGCCTGGATCACCCGGAGGTTGGCATATTCGGATCGAAGCCGACGCGCCGTATCGGCGAGAAATTCGGCGCTTACATCGATAGGCACGCAGGTGTGTAGCGTCCCCGCCGCCCGCATCGCGTTAAGAATGATGCGACTCTTCTCGGCACTGCCGGCTCCCAGCTCAACCAGTGACACCGAACCAAGATCCCGTATCATTTCCGGCATCAGGTCAGTCAGCAAACCGCGCTCAGTCCGGGTCGGATAGTACTCTTCCAGCCGGGTAATCTGTTCGAACAGTCGCGAGCCGCGGTCATCATAGAAATATTTTGGTGAAAGTACTTTTTGCGGCTGGGTCAGGCCGAGTCTCACCTCGGCCAGCATCGCGTTATTGCGCGCAATGCGCGTGGATTGGCGTAAGTCAGGCATCGCGAGCGCACCGGAAGCCGCTGAAGATCTGGCGGCGGATAGGGTAGTCCCAGTTGCGGAAGGTATTGCGAATGGCGCCGGAGCGAGTCGCCCATGATCCGCCCCGCAGCACCTTGTACTCCGGACCGAAAAACACCTCCGAGTATTCCTTGTACGGGAAGGTCCGGAATGCAGGATACCCCACAAAATCCGAAGAGGTCCATTCCCAGACGTCACCGATCATCCCGTAACAGCCGATGGGAGAGATATTCCCGGAATACGCACCGATCGGCGCCACGGCGAACGTCAGTTGGTCAACGTTTGCCAGGGCCGCCGTCACCGGCTCATTCCCCCACGGATACATCCGCATGGCACCGCTGGCCGGATCCCAGCTGGCCGCGGCCTCCCACTCCCCTTCCGTCGGCAGCCGCTTTCCGGCGTGCCGGGCGAATGCCTCCGCTTCATGGAAACAGACGTGACACACCGGCTGGTCGGGGATCACCCGACCCGACTGATCCATGGACCGGGTGTGCCACTCACCCCCTTCCTGGTACCAGTATTTCGGGGACTCGAGATGCTCACGGGTGATGAACTCCCAGCCGGCATCAGACCAGAATTCACGACGGCGATACCCACTAGACTCCATGAACCTGAGGTACTGAGCATTCGTGACTGGCGCCTGATCGATCCAGAAAGGCCGGATTTTCGCTCGATGCCGCGGGCGCTCATTATCGTAGGCCACCGACCGGTCATCGGTACCAAGTTCAACGACACCACCCGGGAACCTCACCATGTTACCATAGGGATCACAGGCGCTTTCCGCGTCGATTGGTTGACCCGGTGGAAGATTCCGTAACCGGGGCGCACGATAGGGTTCGCCCCTCTTGAGCTGCAGCGTCTGCAGAATTGTTTCATTATGCTGGTACTCATGCTGGAGCACCATCTGGTAGACGTACCCATCGCGTAGCAGTGGCGCGTCCGTGTCGAAAGAAACCTCGGTAAGCTTGGCCAGCGTCCGTGCGCGCACCGACGCCAGCAGATTGAGACAATCCTCGATCGTCGGAAGCGGCAGGTTCGCCCGGGTAGACCGGGGATTCGAGAAAGGGTCGAAGATTCCACTTAGACCTTCGGAACCCGTACCCCCGGTTTCGACGTTCTGTATCAGCCAGACGTCCTCGAAATGGGCGATATGCCCCAGGTCCCAGATAACTGGACTCATCAGGATATCGTGCTGGACCCGAAGATCGTCCTCAGTCAGGGGACTTACCAGGAGAAGCGTCCTGGCCCGGGCCTCATTGAGGAGGTCGGCAACGATGCCGAGGCTCGCCTGTAATTCAGCGTGAGCAGTCATGATTGGACTCGTGGGGAAAGGCGAACACCGATCAGGTACAACGCATATACACCCGGAAAAGGTTCCCGGAAAGGTCGAAGATCACATCGTTTTCCTGACGTTCCCGCGGACTACGGTTAAACTGAAGGATTCACTTAGGTTTAGCTCTGGTCGACCGATTTGACGTCAGGGAGGTGAAATCCCGGTTGCATCGAATTGGAAACTCACACTGTGACTCATCACGAGCGGATCCATGGCTGATAAGATCAGGAAAACTGAAAAGGAATGGTCCCAGGAACTGACCCCCGAGCAGTACCGGGTCATGAGGGAGAAAGGCACCGAACGGGCGTTTACCGGCGAATTCTGGAACAACAAGGAGCCCGGGACGTACACCTGTGCGGCATGCGGAAACCCGGTGTTCGCAGCGGACGCAAAGTTCGACTCTGGAACGGGTTGGCCCAGCTTCCATACGCCCGTCAAGCCGGAGAACGTGGAGACGGAAACCGATTCAAGCCTCTTCATGCGCCGAACCGAGGTTCACTGTGCTCGTTGCGAAGCCCATCTCGGCCACGTCTTTGACGATGGGCCCAAGCCAACGGGGCTTCGGTATTGCATCAACTCGGTTTCCCTCAAGCTGGAAAAGAAATGAGCCGGGTTACGGGAATCGGCCAGGGATGCAGATGATGCCGGCGCTCCAGGCGGAGAACGTGACCAAACGTTACGGAACCACCGTGGCGCTGGATGCGGTCTCGCTTCAAGTGGAGCCTGGAGAGTGCGTCGCGCTGGTCGGGGAAAGTGGATCGGGGAAGACCACGCTGCTTCGGTGCTTCAACCGGCTGGTGGAACCGGACAATGGCCGAATCCTGATCGGCGGGCAGGAGGCACGGGGGGTTGAACCGGTCGCCCTTCGACGTCGAACCGGTTATGTCCCCCAGGAAGGCGGCCTTCTCCCCCATTGGCCCATCCGGCGGAACGCTGCCCTGGTACCCGCACTGCTCGGCCTCCCAGATGCGACCGAGCGGGCCAATCGCGCGCTGGACCTCGTTGGCCTCCCACCGAAAACGTACGGAGATCGCTGGCCAGCCGAATTATCGGGGGGCCAGCGCCAAAGAGTTGCCATCGCCCGCGCGCTCGCTTCCGAACCCCAGGTCATCCTGCTGGACGAGCCGTTCGGCGCTCTGGACGCGATTACACGGGGAGACCTGCAGGAAGCCTTCCTCGCGCTCAGGACACGGCTGAGCGTCACCTCACTGCTCGTGACCCATGATCTGAACGAAGCGCTCCGCCTGGCCACCAGGATCGTGGTGATGCGGCAGGGTAAGATCGAACAGACCGCTTCTCCTCGCGAGTTGACCAGCAAGCCCGCGAATCCTTACGTGCGGCGATTGCTGGAACGTGCGGGAGTTCCGATTGTATAGGCCAAAACTCGGGTACTGATCGCGACGGAAAGCGGCGTCCCAGGCCGAGATGACTTCGAGGCGCAATACCGCAGACGATCGCAGAAAGAACCGGGAGACGCGCGAAGCAATCCCGCGTGGGGAACGAGTAGACTCGGGAGTTTCCATACCTCCGTTGATGCTGCTTGTACGCCGCAGTCGGCTCTAACCCTGGTGGAGACGGATGGTTCGAAGCCTGCTGCTCCTTCTTCCAGCCTTGATTCTCTGCCCCACCGACGGGAGGGGGCAGGAAGCGGCTGCCCGCCCGGTCATCGTCGCGTCAAAGCCCTTCGGGGAATCGTACCTGCTGGCCGAGATGTTTGCGCAGACGCTGGAGGCCGATGGATTCAAGGTCGATCGCCGGATGGGACTGGGTGCGACCGAAATCGCCTTTGGCGCACTGCGCACCGGCGCTATCGATGTCTATCCCGAGTACACCGGGACCGGTTTGCTCGCCATCCTCAAGCTGCCTGCGGTAACCGATCCTCGCGAAGTGTTTCGCATCGTCAACCGGGAGTTCCGTCATCGCTTCGGAATCCGCTGGCTGCCGCCGCTTGGCTTCGAGAATACCTACGCCATCGCCGTCCGCAGGGAGACGGCCCAGCGTTACCATCTCCGTACTATCTCGGATCTCGCCCGCGCGTCACCCAGCCTGGTCGCCGGCTTTACACCGGACTTCATCGGCAGAGGTGACGGTCTCCCGGGCCTGGCCAGGGCCTACGGCCTGGCTCCCCGACAGGTGCGATCGCTGCTTCAGGCAGTCAAGTACAGGGCGTTGTCGGAAGGAGCCGTCGATGTCATCGATGGCTATTCCACCGATGGGCAGCTTTCGCGATACGACCTTATCGTGCTGGAAGACGACCGCCATTTCTTTCCACCCTACCAGGCCGCGGCGATGGTGGGGGAGCGGCTGCAACAATCGATGCCTGCCGCCCTGACCTCCCTCTCCCGTTTGAGCGGGCTCCTGGACGAGCCCACCATGCGGGCCTTGAACCGCAGAGTGGAAGTGGACGGGGAGCCGATAGAAACGGTGGCGCGGCAGGAACTCACGGAGCTTGGAATCCTCAGAGACCGAAACGCCAAAGCCGGTTCTCCGCGGACCACCGCAGCTTCTTTCCTTTCCTATCTGCTGCAGCGACGAGATGAAATACTCAAGCTGACGTTGCGGCACCTCCTGCTGGCGGGAACCTCACTGCTCGCCGCGATTGCGATCGCCCTCCCTCTGGGTCTTCTCCTCGAGCGATCACGGGGCAGCGCCGAGTCGGTCATTCGAGCGGTAGGACTGATGCAGACCATTCCCAGCATCGCGTTGCTGGCATTCATGCTTCCGCTCCTCGGTATTGGCCTGGTCCCGGCGCTGGTCGCCTTGTTTCTCTATTCGTTGTATCCGATCCTGAGAAATACCTATTCAGGGCTGCGAGACGCGGCCCCCTCCGCGGTCGATGCTGCGATAGCAGTGGGGATGACGCCTGGGCAGGTGCTCCGCCAGGTTCGCCTGCCGCTGGCGGCCCCGGTGATCATGGCCGGCATCAGGACCGCGGCCGTGATCAATATTGGGACGGCAACTCTGGCGGCGTTTATTGGAGCGGGTGGCCTGGGAGATCCCATTGTGGCGGGACTCGCACTCTCCGACACCCGGATGATTCTCTCGGGCGCACTGCCGGCGGCGGTGCTGGCGCTCCTGGTCGACTGGGGCCTCGGGGTAATAGAGAACCTGGTGAAACCGGCCTACAGTTGAGTGAGAACGTACGAGGTGTCAGACATTGCCCGGTCTGCGCGCACAAGAAGTGACTATCTGGAGCGCCTTCGCTTGGCTTTGATGCCTGGCTGCCTCGGGCCTCTCAGGTAGTTTTCTTTCGTTCCGCCGACAGAAAATTCGCCAATCACCCTGCGATGCGAACCGTCTGGTCAGGCAGACGAAATTCTTTTTTGGGAGGCTGGGCGGCCACCGGCCCCTGAAGCACCATCATCCCCGAGAGATGCCGGTCAACAACTTGAGCGCGGGCCCGCTGGAACACCATGTGGGCAGTAGAGAGGGGAAGCCGGAAGGTATGGATGTAATGGCTCACCGCCTCGTCTACCCAGATCGTGTCTTCCAGGATATCGACGATCCGCATCGCATTATCGACATGGGTGACCAGCACCGCCTCGGACGCCCGCGCCCCGGCCAGGCGGGCCAGCTGCAAGGTGACTTCGAGAAACTGGCGCTGGCGCCGAACACCTTCAAAGGCAAGCTCGAAGTGGAAACCCTTGATCAACTCCAGGAATGTGGGATGGGTCGGAACCTGTTGCAGTCGATCAAGGTCGAGACTGACCAGTGCCCGGCTGATGATGCAGTCTTCCATCGGAAGCGGCACCGCCACCACCTTGAAGTAAAGATCGAGCGCGTCGAACGCTGGCAGTCGCCGGGAGAACTCCCGGGTAAATTGTGCGGCCTGCTCGGCATGAGTCGTGATCAATGCCTCCCGCGCCCTGGCGTACGCGACCTGAAGGCGAGGCCGAACGGCCTCCGGAAACTGCCGCATTGAGGCCAAACTGGAAACGGACACGTCGCCTCCTCGAGAGAGACACTATCGCCGCCGCAAGAGCTGCAAGGTCAGCCCGGCCCGGCTCTTCCGCTCGCCACCGAAGCCCGCCGGCCACTTGCAACGATGCTCAGCCTACAATTGTAGAGGAGCGCTCACCGTAACGGCGATCACAGGTGCGGTGCGTCACACCTGAGCCGGGGAAAATCACGCAGCCTCTTGCACGAAATCAATTCACGCGAAATCTTTCCTTCTTCATTCAACCAGAGAACCGCGATGACCTGGTGCCCCGGTTTCCACCGGCCGCTCCGTACCATGATGTTGTTGAGCGTTCCCGGTTTGCTGGCGTCGACGCTCTCCGGCCAGTCACCGGGGTTCAGTCGCTATCACTCGACTCGCCAGCTCGCGGGCGCATTGGACAGCCTCCACCGACAATTTCCACGACTGGTCGAGGTCACCAGCATTGCGCAGTCACCGGGTGGCCGGCCGCTCTCGGTTGTGCGGTTGTCGGCGGGCGACGCGCCGGATACCCGACCGGCACTCCTGGTCATCGCCAACGCCTCCGGACCTCACGTCATTGGTAGCGAAATCGCCCTCGCCGTCCTTCAGAGTATGGCGAAAGGGTACGGCTCGGATCCGGCTATCACGTCGCTGCTTGATCGAAGCACCATCTATGTCATTCCCCGGGCAAATCCCGATGCTGCCGAGGCGTTCTTTGAGAACCCAGCAGTGGAACGAACGCGGAACGGTTTGCCCTTCGATGACGATCGGGACGGTTCGGTGGACGAAGACGGCCCGGAAGATCTCAACCGGGACGGGCTGATCACCCTCATGCGGGTCACTGATTCCGCAGGCGAGTGGACCACCGACTCCCTGGAGCCCTGGCTCATGCGGAAGGCACGGCCCGCGCGGGGGGAAAACGGTCAGTACCGGGTTTACGAAGAAGGCATCGACAACGACCACGACGAGCGCTGGAACGAGGACCCC
>JBDTRF010000029.1:0-20668 GCA_039931815.1 Gemmatimonadota bacterium | reverse complement strand
GAGCTGGCGCGATTCACTGACTTCAATGGACTTGGGAGGCGAGGTGATCTCGATGGCGGCAACGGGAATGGGCGCAATGGTGACGACCAGTGTTGCCGTCTTTCCCTCACACGTTGCCGCGACATGGGCAGTGCCGGCGGCCAACGCCTTCACTATCCCAGTGTCGGACACGGTGGCGATTGCCGGACTTTGCGATTGCCAGGATACCGGTCGTCCCGCAACCACTCTTCCTCGTCCATCTCTAACGATCGTACCGATGTCCGCCATCCCGCCGACCTGGAGCGAGAGCGCCGAGGGTTCCAGTGTGATGGAAGAAACGGGAGCCGCAGTGACCGTCACGCTGGATGCGCCGGCCTTGCCTTCACAGGTCGCGGTGATCCGTGCGGTGCCCGGTATTGAACCAGCCACAAGCCCATCGGCTGACACGCCGGCCAGGGCGGGGGCGCTGGAGGTCCAGACCACGGAACGGCCGGTTACCGGCTTTCCCTGGGCGTCGCGCAGCGTCGCACTCAGCTGGAGTGTATCGCCCGCCTCGAGTGAGCCATTGGCCGGAGCCACGACGACGGCCGCCACCGCCACCGGTGAAATCGTAAGCTCACACTGTGCGGTCTGCCCCTCGCACGATCCGGTGATAGTCACCTGCCCCGGCGCGGTGGCGGTGACCAGGCCACCGGCGGTCACCGTTGCAAGCGCCGGCGACGTACTGCTCCATTGAACGGTTCGGCCGGCGATCGTATCGCCCTTGAGGTCCTGCACCAGCACCGAGAGCTGCAGAGTGTCGCCCGCGGCCAGGTTAGCGCTCCGAGGCGAGACAGCGACGGAACCCACGCCGGCGATCATCTCCGTCGCCTGCTTATTGGAGCTCCGGGTCGGCGGCACCAGGCTGGTCGGTGTTTTCATCTCGTCCAGCAATCGCTGATTCAGACTGGATTTGGCCAGTCCGACCATGCGAAGACGAACGGGGTCGTCGTGCGCCAGCGGGCTCGATCCCAGGGCGCCCATGGCGTCCTCAATGCTCGGCCATCGCCGGTCTGGCTGCTTTTCCATCATGCGCAACACGGCCGCCTCAATTTCCGGCGGACACTCGGCGCGATGCTCACGAATCGGCCGGGGCGGATCATTGAAGTGCTGCCACATGATCGCCATCGCCGTGTCGGCCACGAACGGCTGCTTGCCGGTGATCATCTCATAGGCGACGATTCCCAGTGAATATTGGTCGGACCGGCCGGTCACCTCCTTGGCGGCGCACTGTTCTGGACTCATGTAGGACGGCGTGCCGACAGCGACACCGGTCATGGTGAGTCCCTGCGTTTCCGCGACCTTGGCGATCCCGAAATCCGTTACCACCGCCCACCCTTCATCGTCTATCATGATGTTGGCGGGCTTGATGTCGCGGTGAATGATCCCCCGGCGATGGGCGTAGCCGAGGGCGCTGCCAACCTGGGAGAGGATGGCGCGCACCATGGGAATCGGAAGCGGGCCAACTTCGCGGATGATGTCGTCGAGCGGCCGGCCGGCGACGAACTTCATCACGAAGTACAGCACGCGTCCCGATTCCTTGACGGCAAAAATCGGAATGATGTGCGGGTGGCTGAGTGAAGCCGCGGTGCGGGCCTCTCGACGGAACCGTTCCGCCATGCCCTCGCCGAACATGAGTTGAGGCGCCATCACCTTGATGGCGACCTTGCGATCGAGCGAGATCTCGTGGGCCAGGTACACCGTGGCCATGCCGCCCCGCCCCAGTTCAGCCAGGATTTCGTACTCGCCGAGGGTGGCCCGGCGAAGGATCTCTATGCTGCCTTCTTCCGCCGGCACTGAGGGAAGCCGGGCGGTGGCCACATTTCCCTGCTCACCGGATACGTCCGATCCGCACCGGGTGCAAAACCGCGCACCAGGCGTGATCGGTTGTCCACAGCGGACGCAGGCGGGTGCGTTCATGGATGAGACAGGGGAGTCCGGGCGAGAGCAGGATCAGGCGACCGGCCGGGGAAGAACCCGGCGGGCGTCCACGAACCAGGGCATGACATGATCAGTCTGCTCTCATAGGGCTGACGGGGCAGGAGCAGGAACGGTGCCGACGAATTTTTGGGAATGAGCCGCACTACACGGCATGGGAAAACGATACCACAGAATAACTTAGGGTGCGGACTCGCGCCAGTGATGCCGCGACTTCTCGAGGGTCATATCGCAGACTGCCATCACACCAGAATCCGGCCTCCAATGTCTGCAATTGGCCGAAGACTGGCCGACGGCTCTCAGTCAATGGGGAAGCTCGTGCATGAGAAAAAGGCCCCGCGCCGTCTACCGGCTGGAGCCTCAATGAACTGAGCTTCTACTCTTTCGAGATCCACTCTTCAAGCCGTACGGGGATTTCTAGTTCGATTCGGCTCCGGCCGTCGCATCCAGGATGAACCGAGGTATCGCGGCCTGGATCGGCCCCCCATCCTGCTTTTCGAAATAGTATTCGCCCTCCATATGACCAGCCGGGGATTTGAGCACGCAGAAACTCTGATACTCATGAACCCCGCCCGGCGGAATGAGCGGCTGTTGCCCGACGACGCCGTCGCCTTCGACTTCGGAATCTTCTCCCATCGAATCGTGAATCCGCCAGCGCCGCCGAAGCAGCCGCGCCGCCATGGTGCCGACATTCTCGATTCGAACGAAATATGCAAAGACGAAACGGTGCGCCTCGGGATCGGACTGGTCTCCCAGGAATAGCGGATGCACCGTGATCCGGATGCCGTGAGTTTCGCGATAGAAAAATGGAGGACGCATGCGACGCAAGATAATAACTTTTCCTGCGGCTGGCGCCATCGCGCTAGGCCTTGAACGCCGGCATCAGCTTGGTTGCCACTTCCGATTGCTGGCTTCGCACCTGTTTGAGTCCGGCCTGGATAAACGACAGCACGGCGACCCAGGCCACGAATCCCAGCACAACATGTTTGCCATACAGGGGAAGGGTGAACGGCGCGTTCCAGCACATATGCAGGGCGACCGCCAGGGCGAACACGCGGAGGAATCGCGGGTCGGCCAGCATCTCCCGCGAGAAAGGCCGATCGCCCCGGACCCGCCACAGCGCGGCGCCGACCAGTGCCGTCCAGATCCCATGCCCGCCGAGCACACTCAGCACACCGCGGACCGTGATGACATGCAGCATCGCGTCCTGGCCGCTCTGCAGTGCGTAGACGAACGCGTATCCCGCGGACTCGAAGATGGCAAACCCGGTCCCGATCGTGGCGCCGAACAGCATGCCGTTGAGGATCCAGGGATAGCGTTTCCGGTTGACCACGAGGAGAAGGGCCAACGCCTTGCCCGTCTCTTCGATGATCCCCGCTGCGGTCGCGCCCAGCCAGTTGCTGAGATTGGTCCAGCGAAAGAAGAAGAGGGAAAGGATGAGCGATAGAATTCCGCCCATCAGCAGGAGCCGGATGACCTGGTACAGGGAGATGTTCCGGGGGACATTGACCTCGAAGAAAAACACCAGGATGGAAAATGGGATGGCGAAGGATCCCACCGTGATGAGTCCGGGAATGAGCAGCGGATTCTGGAACTCCCCCAGCGCGAGCACAAACCCGACGTACACGACAAGTGAAATCAGAAATGTCTTGAAAAATGCCCAGGGTCTCGGCCAGTTCGCGTCGACATCTCCGAGATGGGGAGTCGTCGAACGCGTGCCGGCGTTGAAATACTCCTCGACATCCTCGTCCTCCCGTCGCTTCAGCACATCGGAAAACATTTCGGCGGCATTGAACCCGGAGATGCGTTCGACCCCGGCCGCGGTGCTGATCTGCTCACCGAGCTGCTTGAGCAGCGAGGCGGCGGGCGCCCCCGGAGGCCCGGAGATCTCCCAGATCGAGCGACCAAAGCGGAGTTGCTGCCGCCCGCCGATATGGCCTTCGGTCATTCGATGCCCATCGAGAAATCCGCCGGCGTCGTTGATGGTGCGAAAGGCGGGTTGGCCGTTCCTGGCCCAGAGGATGGCGTGGGTGTCCGCTACGTGGGGATCATCGCTCAGCACATTGCACTGGGCAGACCGCCCCAGTACGACCTCATGCTCGGTAAGCGCAACCCGTTTGCCCTGGTCGGGGCCGGATATGCAATGAAGCAGAATCGGAGCGACAGGTGAACTCATCGT
Source organism: Gemmatimonadota bacterium (assembly GCA_039931815.1). Classification (GTDB taxonomy): domain Bacteria; phylum Gemmatimonadota; class Gemmatimonadetes; order Gemmatimonadales; family GWC2-71-9; genus DASYPP01. The sequence continues at coordinate 16,533 of JBDTRF010000029.1, read as the reverse complement.
TCGTTTCCGGGGATGGCGCTGGAAAGGGGATCCGGCTGACAGCCAGCAATATGCGGGGATAACACGACGGCAGGAAGTCGGCCCCCCTCAGACACCGGCGCCGCCTGCGGACGAGGGCGCAAAGGCCTTCACCCGGAGACCGCGAAGCCGGGCAACTTCAGTTCCCGACACGCAGACTGCCAGCCAGACGACCGCCGCCGAATATCCAGCGACAACATCGCTGAAATAATGAACTCCGAGATAGAGCCGGCTGAATCCGATCAACAGGACAAGGAGAAAAAGAACCCCCGCCATGATCTGGGCGGGACGGCGGGGGAGAAAAATGGCACCGAGGTAGGCGAGCATCCCGTAGGCCACAAAGGATCCCATGGCATGCCCGCTGGGAAAGCTCCACCCTCCAATCGTCGCATACTCGGGCCGAACCCGGTGAAAGCTCGCTTTGAGCACGACATTGAGCACACCGGCGCCGAACAGGGTGAGGAGCCACCCGATCGCCAATGTGCGTTGTTTCCGGACCAGGAGGAGCGTCCCCACCACCAGTCCCAGAACCGTGAGCGTGGCCCCATTGCCCAGCCTGGTTATTGGAATGAGAAAGGCAAGTTGTTTCTGGGTGATGGTGTTCTGAAGCGCCGTGGCAAGCTGCAGGTCAAAGGCGACCAGCCCCGATTTTTCCAGGATATCCTCGCCCAGCGAGAGGAACAGGAGCGTCCCGGCGCTGAGCAGAAGACCGGCGGCGAGATACAATTCGAGAAAGCCGGTAGCGGTCAGGCGCTGAAGGCTGAGAGCGCCGGCAATGCGGGGGAATTTTCCAGCGAACCACCTGACCGGTGGCACGTGCTTTATCCATCCCACCGTGCCCGCGACACAGGCCCATATCTGCTCCCGCCCTTTCCAGGCCAGTTGAGCGAGAAAGAGAACGGCCGCGGCACACAGGAGCGCCAGCGTGACGATGCCGATCAGGAACTCCAGCGCATGACGGCTGATCAGATCGACAATGGGCACGGAGGGCTATTTCGCGAGGATCGAAGAAGGCGGTAACCGGATCAGGGGGCTTCCCGTGAAACCCGGAGTGTCACCTTGTAGCCGACGGAATCGGCGGTGGCGGATGGTCGCCGACGGTTGAGATCCATCAATCGCAGCATGAAGCCGTGCACCGAACGGGACTGAGGGTTGAGCGTGGTGTTGAGAACGAGGGCTTCCTTCTGTCCTTCGCCGGTCACCTCGAGGCCGACCCTGCCGTTGCCGGCCCAGACGCAGGTGACGTTGGGATCGCAACGGGAATCGTCTTCCACCTTGGCGAAGCCGATGGTTATTGGCGTGTTCGCCACCCGAGCAGCCTCGCCGACCGCGAGGGAAAAATCGCGATCGACCGAGACCACTTTGGTGTGGGAATAGGCAGCGGTGGCGGGCGAACCACGTCCACACGCCGCCACAATGAGGAGTCCGGGAAGGAAGAGGTGCGGGTGCATGGTTCGCCACCTGGCGAACGAGCCCTGCCAGCCGCGCCGCGATCTGCTGGATCGGGAACCCATCATCCATGCTCCGGCCAGGGCCGGAGTCATTTCGAATCAGCCGTTAAAATCGGAGCCTGCTCCGGCGGTGCTGCCTTCGCTTTCGCTGGCGCTACCAAGCAAGCTCTTCCAACTCACTTCGTTGCCCTTGCGATGGCCCTTCTGGGTAATCTTCAAGCCCTCAGGCGAGATGGCGATCATGTACGCTTGTCCGTCGATCTCCAGCTCCCGCTTGATGGTCTTGTCCAGTTTGGTCGCCATTGGTGTGCCTTTCCATCATCGTAGGATTGATGAGCCGAACCGCAAACAACAACAACTAAACCTTATCGGCTTTTCCCGGCAACCCGTCCCCGGGGGGACGGTGCATCAATGAGACGTGGATCACATCCGCGTGCCGTCGTAAATGCGGCGACGGGAGGAAAAAAGAACTCGGAGAACTCAACGAGTTCCCCGAGTGAAGTCCCCTCGACAGGAGGCGGTCAGGCCGCGGCTTTTTCCGCCGTCTCCATGGCGATGATCTCGGATTCGAGAAGACGCCGAGGATACACCAGGGCCAGCAGCGGCGTGGTCATGAACGTGGTGACGAGCGCCATGATCACCATCATGGAAAAGAGCACTGGCGTAATGACGCCGATGTCGAGCCCGATATTCAGCACCACCAGTTCAACCAATCCCCGCGTATTCATCAGGATACCGACCGCGCCCGACTCCCGCCAGCTCATGCCGGTTACCCGCGCCGCGATCATGGATCCACCCAACTTCCCGATGACAGCCACGGCAATGATAATCCCGGTGACCAGCCAGATGCCCGAACCACTGCTCACCTGGACCGACATGCGCAACCCGGTGAAGGCAAAAAACAGCGGGAGAAAGAGGACGACCACCAGGTCCTCGGTCCGCTCGGTCAGCGCTTTCACAAACGCCGGGTCCTTGGGCATAATGGCGCCGACCAGGAACGCCCCGAAGAGTGCGTGAATGCCCAGGTATTCAGTCGTCCAGGCCGCCGCGAACACCAGGAGAAGTATCAGCGCGAGGAGATTCTGAGTCATCCGGCCGCGGGCCCGGAAGACGATTTCAAGTGACCGGAGCGCGGGGCGCACCACAAACCAGGTGAGCAGCGCAAACAGGATCGTCCCGGTCAACGTCATCCAGACTGGAAGTGCGGTGTCCGAGGCGCGAATGAGAAAAACCACCCCGGCCAGGATGCACCAGCCGGTGACATCGTCCACCGCCGCGCAGGCAATGGTGAGGCCGCCAATGGGATGACGCAGAAGACGGCGTTCACGAAGAATCCGGGCAAGGACCGGAAACGCCGTAATGCTCATCGCGATGCCAAGGAAAAGGGCAAAGCCGGGAAAGCCGACACTGGTATCGGACAAGCGGGGATAGAGGTACAACGCCAGGGAAGCGCCGAGAAAGAAAGGAAAGACGATGCTGGCGTGACTGATGACCACGGCGGATTGACCTCGGCCCTTCAAAAGTCGAGGGTTGATCTCCAGGCCAACAACAAACATGAAGGCGAGCACGCCGATCTGACTGAGCGCACTGAGAAACCCGAGGCTCGCCGGCGGAAAAAGCTGGGCGCTTAAATGGGGGGCGATCGATCCGAGGATCGACGGACCGACCAGGATGCCCGCGACCATCTCTCCCACGACCTGGGGCTGGTGAATGCGCCGGAAAAGAAAGCCCAGCGCCCTGGCCAGGGTCAGAATGACGGCGATCTGGAGAATCAGCGTGGGAAGATTCGGCATCAGTGGGCCCGGCTGCCAGCAGCAGAATGAGACCGTTTACCGCTGACTGAAACGGGAAGAGTTCCGGCGCAGGTCAGACCGGAAAGGGAACCGGTCATGGCGTGGGCTGATGTATCCGCAGCAAGCGTAGCCTGGAGGCGAAGATGACCGTTGGTAACATCGAGGTTGGTCCCGGTAAGCTTACCCGCCAGCGGATTCGCGAGCTTATTGAGCTGCACTCTCAGGTTGGGCCCGGATTGATCCACGGTGGCAACCAGCGAATCCGGAAACGGATGACCACCACAGACCGAATCGGGCGCAGCTTCGAATCGCCAGACTCCACCGATCGAAACAGGCGGCGTGAGTTTCTCTCCCATCCTAACGATGGAGTAGACCCCGTACACGGGAAGCCCGACGAGAATGAGATATATCAGAACTGATTTCACCCGGATGCTCCTTGATCGAGGCCCCAGAAGCCCGATGGCCACGAGAATGCTGATTCGAACTATTTGAGGTGAAGGGCGCGATTGCGCCAGAGAATGGCAGCCACGATAAGGTCAACTTCTGTGCCTCGCCGCCATTTCCCGTGGGTGTTGACGGCGCCTGGCTGAACGTCATATCCCCGAATGGACCGAGCCGATTAGATGTAGCTAACCGCTATTGGTTCAAGAGGATGAACGCTTCCTCGGAGGCTGCATCGGCTCTCCGGGAGTTCGAACTCCAATCCGCGTCGCGATTTTACCGTTGCGCGGCAGCGACCGGGGTGCCGATTCCGCGCGACAACCCCAGGCGACCTTCAGGAGGCGCCCCCGGTCACCAGGGGGGCCATTTCCCGTCGTGCCGAGCGCCGCAGCCGCGACACCTTGAATCCGGCGATTCCAAGCCAGATCAGGGAGACGATCGTGAAGAGATACTTGACCGTGGCCCGGATCGCCGACATGTCATAGGCCAGCTTGTCCTGGGGGCCGATTTCCAGGCGGAGCTGGACCACGTCGAGCGCAAAGAGAACCATGAGTATGATCAACAGTACCGTCCCGATCAGATTCACGACCGCCACCACCCGCTGCATCACACGATGTTCCGCGAATGTGGCCACCATGCAGACCAGCACCATGCCCAGGATGGGAGTAAACAAGAATCCCGAGAAGAGCGCCACGGTTCCAAAGCGCCAGCGAAGATTGTAGGGCTCGAGAGGGAGCACGCTGGACACGAAGTCGAGCAGGGGGAGCAGAATCAGTCCGAAGGCGATGAAATACAGGGGCCAGCGCAGGCGCGTCAGAGTTTCTGAAGGTTCCAGTTCCATGGTCGTATGGTTAGGGGAAGACGGCCCAGACTGGGGCCGCACGATGCATGGATAATAGCGCGCGTACAGCGCTGGAGCCACTCTGGTCCCGGGGTTCCGGGCAGCAAAACGGCGAAGGCGAGTGATCGCCTTCGCCGAGCCGGTCGAATTGGCGGTCGTCACACTGAGCGCTCCATCTTGCACTCAGGGCGCCGAAATGGCGCGCTCAGGTGACAACCATGAGGTCAGGCCAATCGCTTATATCCTACCAGCATGATGCCAACCAGGCCGGTCCCCAGGAGCAGGATCGTCGCGGGTTCCGGGGTTACGACGATGAATTCCTGGACCCCACCCGACCGAATGCCATTCAGGCCCCGAGCGCTCATGTTGACGTCGCTCAGAATCTGGAACTGGTCATAGAATCTGTCGTTGGTGTTGGTCAGGTAGAAACTCTGCGCCGCGGCCAGCCAGGTGGAGGACGGCGTGTAGTTCGGCGCACTCGGCGACATCAGGTGCCAGATGGTCGCGTGGATATCACCCCATTGCGTCGCCGGTGTTGAGGCGAACTGGGTGGTAAGCCATGCTGCTTCGCGGTAGTGTGCGAGCGCGTCCGTCACACCACCATACCTGGTATGGCTCAGGTCGCCGGCACCAAGATTCGTCTGATGCGCGGTCCATGTCCCACCGATATAGGAGTGGTTAAGGAAGTCCACGCAATAGAGATCAACCGTCGCCGCTCCGGGAGCGGAACCAAGCTGCCCACGATAGGGGCCGACGTAAACGCCGAACTTCACGGTGTTGCCTGCGCCAGTCAGTTTGACCTGAGTCTGGGCTGAAACACTCGTGGCTGCGAGCAGAAGAGCACTCGCGAGGAGAAGACCCCGTATTGGTTTCATGTCCACACATTTTGAGAGGGTTGATCGACCCTGTACCCAGGGAGCGGTCCTGCGCCATGAGTTAGCAACCGTTGTACCGCTTTCGAGCGGTGTCGCAATGCTCGACGCCTGCCATAACCATCACGCGCTCAACACCAATCGAATCGGATAGTTGAGCTGCCACTGCAACTCTCAGCAATGCCGCGACGACCCGGACCAGACCATTCTTACCGTCGGTGGAACCGTGGTGACGCGCCCGCGGTGTAGCAGGTGCGTCACATGCCTTGCCACGTCAAGTAGCCTGGTGAGGGCCCAGGCACCACCTCATCTATTCCCGGGCCGCTTCGATACTAGGGGAAGCAGGAGACCGTTGGCACCCGAATTTCCGGGTCTGACCCCGATAGGATGACTCACGCCATGACGCCGCTTCCCGGCCCGAACGCTCTCAAGAGGCCGGCCAGTCTTCAGAACCTTCCAGCTGGAGTGGAAACGATCCTCCTGGTGGATGATGAAGACGGCGTGCGTCGTCCCGTTCGGCGCGTCCTGGAGCGACAGGGATATGTTGTCCTCGAAGCTCAAAGCGGGGACCAGGCGTTGGATCTCCTGCGGGCGGGCGGCGCGGACATCGCCCTGGTCGTCTGCGATCTGGCCATGCCTGGGATGACCGGGCTCGATCTGATCAAGCGCATTGGCGCCGGTGCCAGGCCCAGGATCCTCCTCATGTCCGGGTATCCCGATGAGAGTATACGGGCATTCGGTGGAATTCCGGCTGGCGTGGGCTTCCTCTCTAAGCCTTTCACCCTGGGCGCTCTCATCACGGAAGTTCGAGCCCTCCTGGATTCGTCAACACTGGTGTAGGCTCTGCCGCCAATAAAGAAAGCGGCCTCCCGCAAAGGAGGCCGCTTGTTCGTCCTGCCCGGCGGGTTATGCCCGCTCCATGCGTTCTACGACGGCAAATCGTTTGTCGCCTTGCGCCGGCGAAGCCGGCCAATCCCCATTCCAACCAGGCCAGTCGCAACCAGTGTCATGGTGACTGGCTCCGGAGTCGTAGTCGTGGGATCGTTCACCTCACGACAATCCAAACCACCGGGACGACACTCGATGGTACGGCCGCTCCCCTCGATGTTCCGGGCCAGGATATTCGGCCGGTCCATCGTTACACCCGACTGGCTGAACACATGGTCGAATCCGAAGCCCCGTATGGGCGGCTCAGGGGAAAAATCAGAGGTGGAGATCTCCGACAGGTTCCGCAATCCGATGCTCAGCATCGGCGCGGCCTGATCACCCGGACGGACAAAACGAATCTGTACACTGGCGCAGGTGATCATCGCGCCGGTGGTACACTTGTTGTCGAACGAAAGTCGAGAGACCGTCGAGGCCTGAGCGGGCACCACTCCCGCTGAGAGCGCCAGACAGCCTAGCAACAGCGAACTGTTCCGCATGGAAAACCCCTTCTTTGAAATGCCAAGGCAGGTTCGCCTTCTTCCGAACGGAGAAGGCCTAACCCCACGGCCCCTGGAGAAGCGTGTACAGTATGGGATTTCCACCATATCGCGGCTGTGATTCAAACGAGAAGAGCAGTGTGACGCAGGGTACGTATCCCCAGGGAGTCGGGGCGACAGGCAACATCTGCGGGTGCGAGGGGTAAAGACTTCTTCACAGTCGGAGAGATGTTCCAGAAAAAATCCCCCGCGAACTCGCGAGGGAATAGCAGGGGTGGGACTCGAACCCACGACCCCGGCATTATGAGTCTTGTCTATGTCCGGCTAGCAAACTCTTGTATGGGAAATTGCAACGTAATGCGCCACAGTGAGCCGGGATATCTTTGGAACCATGCTATACCTACCGCTATACCAATTCAACATCGAACTGGAAAGGTAATTGAAGTTTGAATCCGCGACCCCCTGAACCCCATTCGGATGCGGGGAGTGGAGATTTCCAGCAAGCTCACGAAAAAACATAGGGTTACGAGCGTCGGTGCCGGACTATATGAGCAGAGAAACAGGATTTTGCAGGTAGGAACTCCACCCCAAACTACACTCCACAACAATGGGGGATGTCACCATCATCATGATTTTCAGCGCTCACGAGCGCGGGGGCGAAACTGTAGGCGCGTAGGACATAGGATTGTGTGACACATGGCCTCACTGAGGCAGTGTGAACGCGTTTGCCATGTTGGACAGACCACTAAGGACAGGAGCAGAAGTGGCAGTGCACTTCCTCAGTCGCCTTCGCTTTGCTGATAGAATTGCAAGGAACGGCGCACAATATTGAAGTCAACTGATCGGTCAGCAAGCTTGCGAGTAGTTCTGCTGCATTTGCGTGGCACGAAGACGAGATTCGGTTGTAGGTCCGTTTAGGTTTGTGGTTTCACACGCGTAACTGACAAGAACACCGGCCCTAATACCCGGGAGCTGTTGGTTAACGACGAGTTCAGCGAATAACCACCGGTCACCGAGAGGGGCCGAGCCAATACCATGCATGACGAAATGCATTGGTCCAATCGGCAGGGAGGCCTCCGGCTGAAGGAGTGGCTGCACAGTCTGAAGGGAAGTTTCGTATTCTGATGCCCATCCATCAGCATCCCGTTGCCCAAGACCAAAGGCAATTTTGACGTCGCTTGCAATCCCCGCTCGGCCAAGTTTAGTTGGCACCTGGCTTCGGACCATGCCGGAATCGACGGTTATTACAATGGAATCCCCCGATCGCTCAAACATGCCATGGAGACGGATTACAAATGGATATGTACTTGTGGTTGAATCTAGATTGAACTGGTGCTGGAGGTCGTGAAGAGGAACAACAACCGCGATTGCCGAAATAGCGAGGGATACCATTGCTCGAGAAGTGAGGCAGAGGTGTGACATGAAATCGCTGGCTCCGAGGTAACAAATTTGGAAAGCAGACTGAGCTGGGCAGGTATAGGTAAGCTTGAATCTCTGCAAGATGTGGATGCAGATTTACCAGCCCAAAGTTACGAAGTCCAGCAAGCTAGTAAGCAAGAGCACACAATAGGGCAACGAGATACAACCAACTTCAGGAATCCTCTCACCATGCAGTATACAACGCAACAATGATGTGCCCGCCTCTTTGTGTGCATAAATGAATTCATTGGGGTTGGCGCGTCTTCCCAAATGACGTGCGTCAAGGGGCCCGTCAATTCGAAATGACCAAGGCCCGGAGGCAAGACCCGGCCGGAGTCAGTTTCAATTCCTCGCTAGAAAAGCAAACACAAGTATGGTTACGGCGAGCGCCGGCCATTGGCGCAAAATGTAGGTTCCATCTGACATCAGGGCCAGAATAACAACGACTAGTGGGCTAAGTAGAATCCCGGCCAAACGCCTTGATCCACGTGACAACGACCCAAGGAGCTTCGTGACTACAAGCTGGTGAATTGCCCCGCCAAATAGCGCGGGGAGCAAAGCTACGAGATAAACGCCTAGAACATCTCCGACCGATGTCGGGTTGGTCCCGTTGGTTCGAAATACCTCAAGAAATGTGAGAGTGACGACACCAGCCGGCAAAGCCACCAGTGCGAGAACTACAAGATTTCGCAGAATGACATCGCCTTGCTGATCTGAGACTAATGGCACAGATGCCTCATGCAATGTCACTTGGATACATGGTCACTGGGACACTTCGTTCTTAATCCGATTGACCCCGCAATACAGGGCACAGAGCGACGATTTACTTTCTGTGCGCTGTAGAATGGCCGTTGCTTTGCCCTTAGAGTCGTAGCTGTAGGCTTCCAGTGATGGATAGTCACTTGCGAAGCCATCTACGGAGTAAGAACCCTTTCCGTTTGGCGTGAAAGTAAGCATTCCGGCCACACCTGGGACGGTGGTCTTAGAATCGTGTCCCTCGAATGATATGATGATCTGTCCGTCCTTACCAAAGGACGCGCCAATCTGGTTGAGAGCTGATGGCTTGCTACTGCAGTCACCTCCTCTACAAGAAGGAGAGAAACCACTCTCTTCCACGCTCTGACTCTTCGTGTTGACCACGATGTAGCCCCTAGATTGCGCTGGGTCCGACTCCGACATGAACCCTCGGCCATCCCCGCGAAGCCCCGGGAAGACGGTCTTAGATTGGATGAAGAAATCAAGGCACAACGTGTTTGACCGATTCTTATTTGGACAGAGCCCGAACGGATCTGTGTAGGCTATCGGATTATTGCCCGCGTACGCATACCAGATTCACCCCGCCGGCGAGTCCGATCGGATCCTGGGTCAGGAACCTCCCCGTCTTTGGATCATACCACCGATTTCGAAGATAGACAAACCCGCCTCCGGAATTCGGCGTGCTCGCGCCACCGAATCCCGTCTGGGTCTGAATACTCCCACCGGCCGGGGTTCCTTCCAGGGTGCCAAAGGCGCCGCGGGTGACATAGGACGTATTCGTCTCCTCCACTCCGCCCGGGCGCACTGCCGCCAGCGTGCTCCCTGATCTATCACCGACCAACGACAAGGTCTGCTGGCCGCCGCTGGTGGTGCTGAACCGTCCGGCCAGCTGATTGTCCACGCCACCGGTGAGGTACCGCTGACCCACCCAGTAATTGTTCAACGGGCCGCGCACCACGGTCAGCGCCACGTCGCTGCCATCGTAGTAATAGAAGGTGCGGAAGCCGGAATCGGGCTTGAGACTGACGGACCAGGTATTGGTCTGCTGGGTGTGAGTCATGGTCCGAAGCCCCGCCGCATCATACCAATCCGCAGATTACGCAGATTTCAGGATTCAGGAAAACGCGGGGCTAACCATTGCTCGCGTGAGCGGAGAGAACTGAGCGTCGATCAGGATTTGATGTAATGGAGGTTGGCCAGGTGAGTCGGGGAGTCGATTCCCTTTTTGGACTCGGCGCCAAGGCACAAGCGAGGGGCTCAATCGGTGGAATCTGCATAATCTGCGGATTGGATTTGGTAGCAACCTGGCAATCTGTCAGGACGACCCGCTCGAGGAAAGGAGTGGCTTAATCTGTGTAATCTGCGCAATCTGTGGATTGGATTGGGGGCCTATGGTACCGCGGTTTGTCCTAAACCCAGGAGCTGAGGCACTCAATCTGCGTAATCTGCGTAATCTGCGTAATCTGTGGACCTCCCGGGCTCGAACCAAGACTCTCCTGATCCAGAGCGACCGGTAGAAGCCTCTAAACTCCAGCACCGGGAGCCACACCAAGATGCTGGGTTTGTCATCAGGATTATGACGACACGACCGAGACTGAGCCTTTCTCCGACGACTCTCTACCATCGCTTGATTGAGGTTGACTTGTTCCGAGACTTGACTGGCGCCGCCTTGACAGGAGTGCTCGAGGCGCCCTCAGGGAACAGCCCGTCACTCAACGTGCGTACCCTCCTTCCAGGGATGGGTTGAGTCCTGTCGAGACAGGGCGCATCCGACCTAGAGGTCCCGCCAATTGCGCCGGGGCATTTCTTTGCCAGGGAAGTCGCATCTTGGCTGACCTTCGCTGGCCATCAGCGTACATCATGCACAGGCGGCTTTGCGTGATCGGGTGATTACGGAGTTCGAAACCCTTCCGCTTACTCGCCGCGCACAAGCCCTCAATCTGCCTAAGGTCAAGGGTTGTCCTTGTTCACGAGGGCCGGCATGTCGCGTTCGGAATGTTGGGTTATGCAATAATACCATCACGAATGAGGGCGGCATTCAAGCGATCGGAGCTCACGGACTGGCCGCAACTAGCCCGGCACAGCTCGCTAAATGTTGGCGGAAAAACGTTGTTGTCTCTTACCCACTCGTAAAATTCCAGTGCAACAGCCGCACTGATTCGTACCTTTTGGCGTCCCAACAACTGACCGATCTTTTCACTAGGGCTTGAAATACCAAAACTCGCGCCTGCTCGCTGGATCATCTGGTGAAGTATCCTGGTTTCACCTGCATGTGACAGCCACATCAATGCAAATGCCCAACGGAATCCCGCAAGCAGCTCTCGCGAATTCCTTCCATGCGCAGAAATCAATCCACCGAACCAGATACTCGCCAGTTGATCAGCAAGTGCAAATGAGTTAATAAGTCCGGACTTTCTCTCGACGCCTAACCAGCGCGGTAAGATGGCGATGTATGACCCCGCTGGACGGACGATTGAGCAAGGAAAGTCTTCTGGCGATCCAACCGCAACGCTATTAGGCGACCTGAATCCAAGCCATTGCGCGAAAACATTCATCATCGACTTGATCAATAAGACAAATCTCACAAGCGTTTCTGGTGATACAGAGGATTGAAGACTAGTACCAATGACAATAGTGTCGTCAAGCTCGCGGTTCCATCGCCGGCCCGTTTGTCGTGATATTATTGCGTCCACAAACCCTTCGTTGTCAAAGCACCCAGCTGCGGCGACTTGAAGCCGATGGAGTTCGGGGCTTGCAATCGCGAGCCTTGGCGAAGGAATAAGATCTGGATTCTTCACTTGGCGCGATAGCACTACTGGCAGGATCGCCGGCAATAGAAGGCAGTCACAAACTAGCCCGGAGACAAGGTCAGGCCATTCCAAGTCGGCCTCAAGAAATACCTTACCATTGTCAGAGTCTTGCCAGCTTATCGGATTGAACCATCCACCTTTGCTCAATGAAGCCTGCACCTCCGGTCCATTTTGGATTTGCCTTAATGATCGTAGGACGAGCGGTCCAGGCTTGGGAACCAAATAAGTATGGCCTGCGCGAGGAACAGTGAGTGTATACTTAACACGCAAGTGCAGTTTCCCATGAACAGTGTCACTCGAGATACTTTGGTTGGCCACACGAACATTGGTGGATGACGCCCCACCGACGAGGCGCTCGATTAAGCCAGGGGCAATTCTATTTACTCCATTCATTCCGACGGGACCCCGAAGCTGATGTGTAGACGTCCAATGGCTGAACTCAAGGCTATTTTTGGGACTTCATTGGATCACCGAAAATAGCTTCCGTGAGCGCATTTGCCGGTTTCGCCTTATACCCTGGTGGCTCACACTCATCTGGCTTTGCTTTGCAGAAGCCTTCTTTAGTCCCGTCAGCCATTAGTGTTGGCGTAGTGATTAGGGATGTGACACCACCTACTAGGGCGCCGGCAACCAGTGTTCGCAGGAAAAACCCGGAGCCCCTTGTAATTTGGGATGCTGCGGCACTTGGCCGAATTGGGATGCCCTTAGCGAGATTCCTAACGGCCGCTGGAATCGCAGATATGCCTTGGCGTGTCGCCTTTTTACTGCCCTCCTCGAGCCCCTCGACGACTACCTCGGATGCAGTTTGAGCAACATTCTCAATGTTGGCGGTGCCCAAGTCTTTTAAATTGTTAGTCCAGGGATACTTAATACTTCCCGACAGAGCGTCTAAGCAAATAAACACAATTCGTAGCTTGCAGGCTTGTAACCCAAAGGGATCGCTAAACGCTACCGGATTGTTCCCTGCATACGCATACAAATTCACTCCGCCCGCCAACCCAATCGGATCCTGGGTCAGGAACCTCCCTGTCTTCGGATCATACCACCGATTTCGAAGATAGACAAATCCGCCCCCCTCGTTCGGCGTGCTGGCTCCGGCAAACCCCGTCTGCGTCTTGATACTCCCGCCCGCCGGAGTTCCCTCCAGGTTGCCAAAGGCGCCGTGGGTGACATAGGACGTATTCGTTTCTTCTACCCCCGTCGGGCGGATTGCCGCCATGGTGCTGCCTGAACGATCGCCGACCAACGACAGGGTCTGTTGGCCGCCGCTCAACGTGCTGAACCGCCCCGCCAGCTGATTGTCCACCCCGCCCGTCAGGTACCGCTGACCCACCCAGTAGTTGTTCGATGGGCCACGGACCACCGTGAGCGCGATGTCGCTACCGTCGTAATAGTAGAACGTGCGGAACCCGGAGTCCGGCTGGAACGTGAGCGACCAGGAGTTCGTCGTCTGCGAGTGGGTCATGATGCGGAGGCCCGCCGCATCGTACCAGTGCCAGTTCGCGTCGTAGACCCCCAGGGCTTCGGTCGCGGTCATCGAAAAGTACAGCTCGTTGGCCGCGGTATAGGTCAGCTTCTGGGTCCGGAGCGTGACGCCGCCGTTCAAGGTATCGCGCTGGGCGACCCGGTTGCCCACCTGGTCAGTGTAATAGGTGGTCTTATCAGTACAGCCGATCCGCGTGCGGCTCAGGAGCCGGTTGTCCGCGGTCGACGCGTACAAGAGGGTGTCCGGCAGGTTGTTACAGGTCCCGGGGGAAGTGTACATGGTTGAGTTCCTGAGCTCCCGGGCCCGATTCCCAAACACATCGTATTCCCAAGTCGTCGCGGTGCTTCCCAAACTGGCCACGGCCCGATTGGACACCTTGAGCCGTCGGGTACCATCAGTGGCATAGGTGTTGGTGTAAGTCACGGGTCCGCCGGCATGCGGCTCCGTCGCAGAGTTGACGGTCAACTCGTCGACTTTGGAGTAGTTCGGCGAGCCGAAACTGTACCAGGTGGTTCCCGGTTGGCTCGTGGTGATGGACGCCACGCGCCCCGCGGCGTCATACGTCGTCCGGGTACTGATCTTCGTTCCCGACGTCGGTTTGAGCCAGACCACATGCAGCGTGTCCCGCCCCCCTCGATCGTAATACCAATAGATCCTCGCGTACTCGCGCGGCGCGCCCCCTGAGTCAACGGTGGCCTGCAGCGAATCCAATCGTCCGGAGATCGTATTGTACCCGTATACGATCTTGCCGCTTCGCTCGCCGGTTAGGGTGCCAGACCCCAGCAGCTGCACCGTATCCGCCGCCACCGTTCGTTGGCCTCGTCGATTGTACTCATAGCGCCGGATGACACGAAGGCCCCCCGTGTAGGTGACCGTATCGGCGAGCAGAGCTCCGCTGGCGGCATAGCCCTTATGATGGGTTCCCAGTGTATCACGGAGATACAGGTCAATCCCGGTTTCCCCAATCATTCGGCCGAGATTGTCATACGCGTAGCTGTACACCTGGCCTGCGCTGAGGTTGGGACCGACGCCCAGGTTCAGGGTGTTGTAGAAGGTATTGGTCGCGGCGTCCGCGAACGGCTCCCCGTCATAGGAAATCGCGGGATTCACCCCGTTTTGGACAATGGATCGCGTCCGGCCCAGCCAATCGTAGATCCGGCCGATGAAGGTTCCATTGCCGGGGAAGGTGTAGGTGGGTTGCCCGCGGGTGTAGCCCTGGAAACTCTGTTTCCTCCCCACCTTGACCGGGCTCCGTGAGCCGGGGCTCAAAGCGGAATCCACTTGGCCCAGCCGATCAAAGAAGGTCTTGCTGCTCTGCACCTGGCCGACCGGGGTGCCCATGGCGTTATCGTTGGCCGCAAACACCTGAGTTTCACTGGCGAGTCCGCCCGGCAGATAGATGGTATGGGTCACCGGCGCCAGGAGGCCGGTACCGGTTTTCTGATAGGTCACCCGTCCGAGCCGGTCATACAGCATCATGGTCCTGACGCCCACCGGGTCCACGACCGAATCCGGACGACCGGTGCCATTCGTCGAGTTGTAGATCATCGTGGTCACGGCAGCATCCCCGTCGCGCGTGTGGGTCGCCGTATTCCAGCTGGTGCTGTTGTAGCTGACCGATTCCGACAACCCATTCGGGTCACGCACGCTGACGGGTCGCGTCGCCGCTGCGTTGCTGATCGCGAGGGTGCTGTAGGTGAAGATGGTCGTATCCGCGAGGGAGCCGATGATCTTCGTGGGGAGACATTTCGCCGCTCCGCTGGCGCCATACCTCGTAACCGTGGTATCGAAGCTGCCGAGTGCGCCTCGCGTCTTGAGCAGGCGAGAGCACCACGCCCCGCCGGTCGTGACGGCCCCGCTCACGGTGACGCTATCATAAGTAAAGGTCACGGAATCCAGGGTCGGATTGCCGACCACCAATGGATATGTCGGCGTCCGACGTATCATCCGGGTCGGTCGTCCCAAGGCGTCGTACTGATACATCACCGAGTCCGCTAACGTGGCCGAGTCCGGGGCCGCGACAATAGTGAGCACTCGGCCCACCGAATCCCGGTCAATCCTCCGCACCACGTCACCGCCAGATGGGGTCGGCGGAAAGGTCAACGGGGGCTCGGGAGCAATGACCCGTACCCAGGTCGGGCCGCCAAACCGATCGACCGTAAAGTCCGTGATCGGCCCCTCGAACCCTACATTGGTCCCGCGAAGCTGTTGAGGGTAGACCAATCGATCCGCGAGCTGGGCGGGAGCCGGACTCGGCAGGTGGCGGCCGTACCCTGCCCGGGGAAAGGCGCGCCGCCACTGATCCCGAAAGGACGCGATCGACCCCGCCCCCGACTTGGCCGGGGGCCGCTGAACCTGCACCGGGGTCCAGGTGACCGTGTCGTAGGTAAACGTGGTGATGATCGGTGTCGCCGGGACTGACCTCGGATCCGTGATGGTCGTGAGGAACGCACCCGTGGCGGTATTCATATAGCCGAAAAGCGTGCTGTCGGACTGACTCGCGCCGATCCAGAGGTCCACCCGGCTCAATCGCTTGTTCGCATCGTAGGCGAGGGTGGCCATTTTGGTGCTGTCCGGTTGACCCGGCCCCTTCGCGTACACCTCTTTCACCTGTCCGACGGCACCCGAGGTGTAGTACTGGAAGCGCATGCTCGCTCCCGTCGGATCGGTAACCCGGATGAGCCGAGTCCCGGTATAGAGATATGTGCTCTTGTTCCCAATCATGTCGGCGGCCCAGGCCTGATACCCGGAGGGGAGAAATCCCAGCCGATTGCCTGAGCTCAGCGAGATGACGTAGTCGGCTCCGGTTTCCTGCGTCCCGCTGATATCGGTCAGTTTCGCCGTCACCCCAGGAGGCGACACCCAGACGTTGCTGATCTTCTTGAACACCATGTAGGACCCATCCCCGGACAGCCAGATGGCCGCCGGCACCCCAGCCATGGTCTGTCCCAGGAACAAACGACTCTGTTCCGCGAGCGTCCACCCCGGTCCATATCGGGTGATGGTGGTGTCGGAGAGGTACAGTCCGACCACATCCTGGCCCAGGGTGTCCTCCCGGGTGCCCATTACATCGTAGAATTGATTGACCACCACGGTGGCGTGACGAATGACGGCGGTGCCCGATGACGGCGGGGTCAGTTCGGCGCCCAAGACGCGAGTCTCATTGGCATCTTCCCAGAGATTGTTGGAGCCGTAGCCGGATACGGCGCCCACCGAGCCGAA
>JBDTRF010000028.1:0-21025 GCA_039931815.1 Gemmatimonadota bacterium | reverse complement strand
CCGCAACCTCCGGAGCCACAGTCCGGCGCTCTAACCAATTGAGCTACAACCACCACGGGCGTTTTTCCGGCCCATACCAAGGGGGGGGAAGCTAAAGAATGGGGGGGTGGGAATCAAGGCCAGAACTGACTCGCCAGACGGGCAGTTTCGGGGTACCGCGGCACCCGTTCGCCGTCCCAGGTGTCCACCTCGACGATGCCGCGGGCTGAATTGACCAGGAACAGCGGAACCCCGGAAAGCGCCCGGCGGGTAAGCTTCCGCTCCCCCACGTAACGCTTGAGCTCGCTCACCCGCGCTCGTCCCACGCTGGGCAGGATCCCGATCTCGAGCGCCGGGGCGCACAACAACCCCATTTCCCACCAGAGAATACTCCAGATGGTCCCCTCGGCGACCCACCCCTGGGGCGTCATCAGCACCGCGTCGTTGGCACTCGCCGCCGCCGCCTCGACCTGCGCCTGCTCAAAACAGGCCCGGTCGGCAATCTTGTTGGGATAGGGCTTGTGCCAGGTCCTCGCCGTGATGATGCGAACCGGGGCCGTCGGACCCGGCTCCCGCTCGGACACCCGGACGCCGTCTGGACTGATCTCGTAACGGCAGACCCGGTCCGGACCACGTTGGGGTGGGACGAGAGTCGGAAAGGCAAAGCCCAGCGCCGCGCAACTTCGCTGGATCCGGGCCAGGTGGAGGGTCCAGAGCGGAGCGGTCCCGTTTACGACCCGCACGGTCTCAATCAGGGTGGAATTCACAGCGGGGATAGTAATTGGTCACCCGGGGGACCGGGATAAGGGAACGGCGGAAGGAGCCTTCTACTCAACCGGCTGCAACACCGGCCCCGCCCGCCGAGCATCGTAGATCGCCTTGGCCGTCGTCGAACCGATGATGATGACGCCTCCGATCAGGGCCCACGGCCCGGGGCGTTCGCCATGGACCAGCCAGGACCAGATCGGGTTGAACGCGGGCTCGACCAGCAGGAGCACGGAGGCCTCGAGCGCCGGGATGCGCTTGATGGCGGTGGTCAGGAAAATGTAGGCGACGCCGATCTGGAACACCCCGAGGTAGCTGACCAGTGCCCAGTCGGTGAAGCCGCCCTGCAGCACGGGAAGGGCAAAGGGAAGACATACGAGAAACGCGATCATGTTACCGGACACCACGGCGGCGGCGGCCGCGCTCTCACTGGCGCCCGGGCGAGCGCTGATCCAGCGAAGCCCCACGATGGTCAACGCCCAGGTGAGGCCGCTGATCGCGGCGAGGACATTGCCGAGGAATGGATTGGGCGCCGTGGCAATGGGAGCTTCCTTGCCGACAAAGAAGAGGGAGAACCCCGCCCCGACGAGGACCATGAAGAAGAGATCCTCCCGGGTGATCTTTTCCTTGAGAAGCCAGGGTCCCAGCAGCAGGAGATAGAGCGGGGCGGCCGACTGGAGAAAGATGGTGTTCGCCGACGTCGTGAGCTTGTTCGCCAGGACAAAGAGCACGAGAGTCGCCGCATAGGTTACCCCGACCACCAGCGTCCGCCACGACCATCCCCGGCGCGACGCCGGGGATAGCACAAAGACCGCGACCGCCGCGATTCCCGAGCGGAAACACGCTACCTGCCAGCTGGTAAAGGCGGCGGACTTGATCGCCGCACCGCCGGTGGAAAAGAGCAGTGCCGCGACAATGATCTTGAGTCGGGAGACGGTGCGGGAATCCATGGCGGCGAATATAATCGGGCGGAACGGCCGGAATAATACTGATCACATTGCATGCGCTATAAGCGACCGACGCTTTGCGAAATGACGTTGAGATTCGGTCGCGTCGCTCCCTCGCACTGACTCCGTTTGCGCTGGACTCTCACGTCGTCGCCGTCCGAACCTTCGCCGTTCCACCCTGCCGCCCTCCCGCCTAGATTCTCGAGATGCCAACCCATCAGCTGCTCACCCAATTCCCCGTCGTCCTCGAGCTCCCGGTTCAATGGGGTGAGATGGACGCCTACGGCCACGTCAACAACGCCATGTTCTTCCGCTACTTCGAATCGGCGCGGATGATCTACCTCGAGCGCGCCGGGTTCGTCGAGTCCCACGCGGAAAGCGAGATCGGCGCCATCCTCCATTCCACCAGCTGCCGCTTCCGGATACCCCTGCACTATCCTGATCGGATTCAGATCGGCGCTCGCGCCCGGGATATCAAGGAAGATCGATTCAGCATGGAGTACGTGGTCGTGTCACTTTCTCTTGGGGCGATTGTGGCGGAAGGATCCGGCGTGATCGTATCGTTCGATTACGCGGCAGGCAGGAAAGCCCCCTTGCCCGAGGAGGTGCGCCGGAGAATCACATCTATCGAGGGAACATCATCATAATTGGCAGGAGATTCCACACTACGCTTCGCGCGTTTCGCCTGTCGCCATCTGTTCTCAGTGTCCCAGATGCATCTGTGTCTCCCGGTGATCGAAACCGGATTCCGTGTCGTGCTGACCGGTGACCAGGGAGACGACGATTGCGACCAGGAACGAAAGCGGAATGGTGATAATAGCCGGGTTCTTGAGAGGGAAGATGGGGCTTTCGTGGTGCAGGATGTCGACCTGGACGGTGGGCGAAAGGTAAATCAGGGTGAGCGTGGCGACGGTGCCGGTCACCATCGAAGCAACCACGCCACTCCCCGTCATCCGTCGCCAGAATATCGTAAGGATGAGCGCCGGAAAGTTGGCGCTCGCCGCGATCGCAAAGGCCAATGAAACCATGAACGCCACGTTCTGACCCTTGAACGTGATGCCGAGCAGCACGGCGATGATCCCGAGAACGATAGTGGCGACCCGCGCCACCTTGAGCTGTTCCGCCTGGGTCGCCGTCCCCCGCCGCACCACGCTCACCCAGATATCGTGGGACAGCGCCGCCGCCCCCGAAAGCGTGAGCCCGGCGACCACCGCGAGAATCGTGGCGAACGCGACGGCCGCGATGAATCCCAGGAATGGGGTCCCGCCCAGCAGCTCGGCCAGGAGCGGCGCCGCCATGTTGCCGCCCTTATCCACTGACTTGATGACGTCGGGACCCACCAGCACCATCGCTCCAAATCCCAGGATGAAAGTCATCAGGTAAAACGCGCCGATCAGTCCTGTCGCATAGAAGACCGACCGTCGAGCTGAGGGGGCATCCGGTACCGTGTAGAACCGCATCAGGATGTGCGGGAGGCCCGCGGTGCCGAACATGAGCGCCATCCCGAGGGAGATCGCATCAAGGGGGTTGGCGACGAGCTTGCCGGGTGAGAGCACGCCGTCGCCATACTGTGCCGCGGCCGCGGAGAAGAGAGTCAGCGGGTTCATGCCAAAGCGCGAGAGAACCAGGATCGCGAGCAGAAAGGCCCCGGAAAGCAGCAGGACCGCCTTGACGATCTGGACCCAGGTGGTGGCGAGCATCCCGCCAAAGAGGACGTAGGCCAGCATGGCGATCCCGACGATAATTAACGCTGTTTCGTAGGACAGTCCAAACATCAGCTTGATCAGTCCGCCGGCACCAACCATCTGGGCGATGAGATAGAAGATCACGGTCGCCAGGGTACCGGTCGCGGCGGCGAGTCGGACCGGCCCCGGGCGTCGGTTCAACGCGACGACATCGGCGAAGGTGTACTTGCCCAGGTTCCGGAGCGGCTCCGCAATAAGAAACAACACGACGGGCCAGCCCACCAGCCATCCCGTCGAATAGATCAGACCATCAAACCCGGTGGTCGAGACCAGCCCGGCAATACCGAGAAACGAGGCCGCGCTCATGTAGTCACCGGCGAGGGCAAGCCCGTTCTGGATCGGGCTGATCCGGCGACCGGCAGCGTAGAAATCTTCCGTGCTCCGGGTGCGACGCGCGGCCCACCAGGTGATTCCCAGGGTGATACTGATAAAGAGGAGAAAGCAGCCGATGGCCACCGGATTGGCCTGCCCGATGGATGACTGAGGCACGGCCGGGACCTGGAGAGCGAGAAGAATCATCGGACGGTGACGTTTCGCTTGAGCTGATCGAGAACCGGGTCGTAGTGTTTACTGGTCCATCGCATGTAATACCAGGTGAGCAGCCAGGAAACGATGATGACCAGGACGCCGAGGAGAATGCCGAGCGTCAGACCGGGGACGAGCTGCCGGGCGAGAAGCGGTTTGGCAAAGGCGATCAAGGCGATGAACCCGAAGTAGAGGAGGATCATCGCCGCGGTCAGCGTCAAGGCTACCCGCCAGCGAGCCTTCGCCAGAGATTGAAGCGCAGTATCAGCCATGGACGTGGGAAGCGAGGGGAGTACGGGCAGCCAGGAGTTCGCCTCGGGGCGGGTAAGATCGATCCGTTTCCCCGGTCAACAGAAAATGCCGTGGTTGGTGGTGGAATTCCAGTACGGACTTGTTTCGGTCGCTTCGCCCCCTCGCAATGACTCCGTTTTCGACGCTACCCGGTGAATATGCCCGGGCAGCGTCGGAGAACGCCATCGTACTTCGGCCGCTCCGCCTTACCGCTGTTCTCCCCTGCCGCCTTACCGCCTAAAAAGAGTTCGGAAACACCGGGAACGACTTGCTGTTCGCCTGGCCGGCGAGGTCGAACACGGTCAATGTCACGGTATAGAACTGGTTCGGTTGAGCATAGGTATGACTGACCAGTTTACCGTTTCCGCTCTTCCCGTCTCCGAAGTTCCAGCTCCAGCTCCCAATGCCAAAGTCATCGGTCGATGCTGAGCCGTCGAAATCCACGGTGCCGCCGAGTGGCGCGGCCGTGAAATCGGCGAGCGGGGGTTGTCCGGCTTTTCCGCCAGCCGCTGGCAAGGTGAACGTGCGGGTGGCCGAGCTGGATTGGCCCAGCGCATCCTTCACCGTGAGTGTGAGCGTGAAGGCGGCGCTGGTCGTATAGCTGTGACTCACCGTCAGACCCGAACCGCTCGCCCCGTCGCCGAAGGCCCAGCTACGAACGGTGATTCCCTTGTCGTCTTTGGAAAGATTGCTGTTGAAGGTACAACTCCGAGCGGTGCAGCTGAAATCCAGATTGGCCAGTGGCGGAAGATCGGACGCGCTCGTGGTGAAAAGCAGGCTGTGCAGCAGCTTGTTGGTCGATCCGACACCGGGATTGGTGATGAGCCCGCTCGTCGCGGTCGCGGCAATACCATAGAAGGCGCCAGCCGGAGCGGCCGCCGGATGCCCCTGGAGATACAGCGCGACCGCGCCAGTGACATGGGGGGTTGCCATCGAGGTGCCGCTCAGGATCATGGTCGCCGAGTTGCTGGTATTCCAGGCGGAAGTAATGTTGACGCCGGGAGCGAACAGGTCGGTACAGCGGCCGAAGTTGGAGAACGAGGCGCGCGCGTCGTTTATATCCGACGCCGCAACCGTGATCGCATTGGGAACCCTGGCCGGTGAAGTGGTGCAGGCATCGGTGTTACTGTTGCCTGCGGCGATCACGTAGGTCACACCGCCGTTCTTGATCGAATTGGCCACGGCCTGGTCGAGAGCGGGATTGGCCCCGCCGCCCAGGCTCATGTTGGCCACCGCCGGTTTGATTCGGTGGGTGGTTACCCAATCGATTCCGGCCACTACCTGGGACGTCGTCCCCGCGCCGGTGCAGTCGAGCACGCGAACCGCGTGCAGCGTCACCGCTTTCGCCACACCGAACGTCGCACCACCCACAGTGCCCGACACATGCGTCCCGTGGCCGTGACAATCGGTCATGCCGTTTCCATCCTTGATCGCATCGAATCCGAAGAGCGCCCGTCCGCCAAACTCGGTATGAGTTCGGAGAATGCCGGTATCGAGGATGTACACATGCACACCAGCGCCGGTCGCGTTGGACGTGTAGGAGTTATCAAGAGGAAGGTTTCGCTGATCGATTCGGTCAAGACCCCAGGAGGGGACCGGCGATTGGGTGCCGGAGATGGTCACGACCTGGTCGGGCTGAATCGACTCGACTGACGCATTGTGACGAAGCGACTCGACGGCAGCGGGACTCAACTCGGCGGCAAACCCGCGCAGGGCGTGCTCATAGATGAAGAAGAGTTTCCCCTGGTTCGACGTCACCATCTGATCAGCCGTCGTCGCAACACTCACCGCACCCGGTCGGAGGATGACGATATATCGGTTGGGGACGACTCGGCCCGCAGACTGAATCATCGTGGCGACGCCGGCGCCTGTTCCAGGTTGAGTCGGAGTATCGCTATCGCGACAGGATGTGAGCAGGACAGGCACCGAAGCCAGCACGAGCGCAGAATGAAGGAAGGCAGGCCGCATGGTTTCTCTTCGGAGGTCAGGGGTGAGCCGGTTGGGAATGAGGACGGTTCCGACGGTTCGGATATTCCCGTGAAAGGGCCGTGGGCAGCAACAGCAGAAAAGCACCGGGCGGCGAGTTCGATTAATGGGCCCGCATGCCGGGCATTGCCGCCGTCCAATGCCGCCTGTACGTTCCCACTGGCCACGCCCCTTCTACGTCTCAATCAACGCCGTGCCCGGGTATCGTCATGCGCAAATTTTTCCCGATCTCAATGGGTGTGATAATCCTGCTCTCCGGGACGATCATGTCTGGCTGCGGCCCCGAGCCCAGTATGCCGGAAGAGTCCGCCCGGGAAATCGCACTTCCTCCGAAGGACCTTCCTCGATCGAGTTCCGGGCCCGGCGTCATCATGGCCGCGGGTGGAGGGTCCGAAGGAAACCAGGGCAACACGGCATCGTGGAGCTACAAGCTTTATCGCGAGCTGGTTCTCAATGGCGATGTGACCGGCGACGGCGTGGTCCAGGTCGCTATCCTGGCCAGCTCCACCCAGTCGTCGTTCATGGTGAACTACTTCCAATGGATTGGAACAACGGTCGGGCTCACGGTTGTTGCCAAGGACTACCTGGTCAAAACCAAAGCGAACGCAAACTCGGCAGCCCTGGTCGGCGGCGTCGCGAACGCCGATGTCGTGTTCATCAAGGGAGGGGACCAGGGGGTCTACTACGATCAGTGGAACAACACCCTGCTGGAAACCAATATCCGCGCCGTGGCCAATCGGGGCGGCGCGATCGGCGGAACGAGTGCTGGCGCGATGAGTCTCTCGGAATACTGTTTCTGCGGCAGCATGGACATGATATCGACCGACGTGCTCAAAGACTCGCATACCCGGTATCTGGATGATGCCAGCCAACCCGGGACATCGGGCATTCACACGGACTTTCTCTCCTTCCTCGGCAACCTCGTCATCGACTCGCACTTCACCGAACGTGGCCGCCTGGGTCGTACGCTCGGCATCCTGGCTCGGGCCACCGAGGACGCCGGCGCATCCGATATCCTGGCCATCGGCATCGAAGCCCGCACCGGCATCGTCGTGCGAAACAGCCGGGCCTTGGTGATTGGAACGGGTGAAGTGTCGTTTATCCATCAATCACCGACGACGGTGCGTATTCGCGATGTCGGTCATCCGCTGGTCTACACCAACCTCATCATGGACCGACTGACGGAGGGGTGGAGCTATGATCTTGGGGCTCACAGCATCATCACCTCCCCGCTTCCGGCCGGCGTCTCCCCCGTGACCTATGCCGGGAACGGAGCGGCCAACGCAGGCGCACTGACCATCACCGGATCTACCGAGACGGACAAGAACAAGTTCGCCCGGGTGGCCGCATACAATCCCAGCAACTATGCGCTCAAGCCGACCACGGCTCCGGTTTTTGTCCGTAACGCGATCGGATTCACCGACGCCGGGCGGACGGCCAACCGGGACGACAAGCAGGAAACTCTCTTTCGCGCCTTGTATGACCAGCCATCATTCATCGGGTTCCTCGCTTTCAGCGGTGGGACACTCACCCGTACCGCAGCCGCACCCGATGAAATCTCGATGGGCGGAACCCTTGCTTCCATCGTCTTTGACGGGAAAGGGATCAGCTATCGGGGCTTATCCCCATACCCGTCAAACTATGCAACCAGCGGCGGAAGTCTCAAAGCTGCGGCCTTGACCAATCTGACCGTCAGCGTTCTGGCTGAATCCACGGCCAGGAACATGCGCTACAACAGCCTGATGCATGCGATCGTTCCCTGACGCGAGGATCGGAAAGGCGGGCTTGCCCGACCTCCTCACGACGCCGTCACCTATCTCTGATCCCCAGTGATCGAACTCCGAACTCTCGGCACGCTCGACCTGCGCCAGGACGGCGAAGAAGTCACCGCCGTCCTGCACCAGCCCAAGCGGCTGGGACTGCTGGCCTATCTCGCCATTGCGACACCACGTCGGTATCACCGGCGAGACGCGTTGCTCGCGATGTTCTGGCCCGAGCTGGATCAGAGTCACGCCCGCGCCGCTCTCCGTCGCGCGATCTACTTCCTGCGCCAGGCCCTGGGGGACCACGTCATTGTCGGCCGCGGCGACGAGGAGCTGACGATCGCGGAGACCGGGTTCACTTCGGATGCCGCGGACTTCGAATTGGCGCTGACGGCAGGCAACCCCGCTGCCGCCATCGCACTGTACCGGGGGGATCTGCTCGAAGGTTTTTTCGTGTCGCAGGCGCCCGAATTCGAACGATGGCTGGACCTCGAACGCTCGAGGCTTCGGGATCGCGCGGCCAGTGCGGTAAAATCGCTGGCCGATGAGGCTGAGAAAGAAGGCAATATCCAGGATGCGGCTCAGTGGGCCCATCGCATGGCCCTGCTTCAGCCCTTTGATGAAGTCGTATTCCGCCGGGTGGCAGGATTGCTGGAACGGTCCGGGGATCGGGCTGGCGTGGCCCGCGCGTTCGAGGAGTTCTCCGGCCGTCTCAAGGATGCCTATGAGATCGAACCGTCCGCTGAAACGACGGCCTTCATCAATCGCATTCGCACCCGCCAGGCGGACCCCGCCTCGACTGCTCCTCGCGCCACGACTCCAGCGCTCGCACCACAACCGACCGCTCCGCGCGCCATCGCGATTCTTCCATTCACCGTGGTGGGCAGTCCCACCCTCGCCTATCTCGGCGAGGGTATGGTGGACCTGCTCAGTACCCAGCTGGAAGGGGCGGGCGACCTTCGCACCATCGATCCGCGCGCACTGCTCACCTTTGTGCGATCCGATCAGACGCCCGAGGCCCTCCGGGGGAAATCGGTCGCGGCCCGGTTTGGAGCCGGGTTCTATCTCCAGGGCAATGTGTTCGAAGCCGGAGGCCGCCTGCAGATGAGTGGCTCGCTGTATCGACACGACGGAGAACTGGTCGCGACAGCCGAGACGCGTGGTGGAGTCGAGACCGACATCTTCGAGCTGGTAGATGACCTGGCTCGGCAGTTACTCGTCGCGAGAAACAAGACACCCGGGGCACGGGTGACGCGACTCGCCGCGTTGACCACGGGTTCGCTCCCGGCGCTCAAGGCGTATTTGCGCGGTGAGCATGATTTCCGCCAGGCCAAGTATTTCGACGCCATCGATTCATTTCAGGAAGCCGTCGGTCACGACGCGGCGTTCGCGCTCGCCTACTATCGGCTCGCGGCGGCGACGGCGGCCAGCGCCATGCCCGAGTTGGCCCGTGAGGCTGCCGGCCGAGCGAACGATCACCGCGAGCGCCTCGCTCCGCGAGACCGGCTGCTGCTCGACGCACAGCGCGCCTGGCTCACCGGGTCGGCCGCGGAAGCGGAAAGCCTGTATCAGGCGATCGTCGCCAACTTTCCCGAAGACATGGAAGCCTGGTTTCTCCTCGGCGATCTTCTCTTCCATTCCAACCCGCTTCGTGGTCGGTCCATCGCCGGCGCGCGCCATGCGTTCGAGCGGGCGCTGGAACTCGAGCCCGATCACGTGACATCGATGGTCCACCTGGTGCGCATTGCCGCCGTCGAAGGACGCCTCGCCGAGCGAGACCAGCTGATCGACCGCATCATTGCCCTGAGCCCGGAAGGCGATAGCGCTCTCCCCATGCGCGCGCTCCGGGAATTTTCCCGGAAGAATGAGTCGGGGATTGCCGCGGTCACCGAGGAACTGCATCGCGCGCGGGCGCTCACGATCGGCATTGCGTTCTCCGATATCGCCCTCTATTCCGGCAACCTGCCTGCCGCAGAGACATTGGGCCGAACCTTCCTGCGCACGGTCCGGTCGGACGATCTGCGGGCGCTCTGCCACATCGTTCTCGCGCACCTGCTCGGCGCCGAGGGTCAGTGGGAAGCGGCCGACGCGGAGTTGGCCGTGGCCCAGCCGCTCGAACCGGCGTGGAGCCTGGAAGTCCGGTCGCTCTTCGCGGCCCTTCCTTTCGTTCCTCTGAATGCCGACAGGATCAACGCGCTGCGCCAGGAACTCACGGAGTGGAACGCGGATGCCGCGCAACCCAGCCTCAATCTCGCCTTTGCGGCGCACAACGGGCTCCACGCCCATCTTCGGGAGTACCTCCTGGGCCTCCTCGCGTCCCGCATGGGAGACGAAGTCGAGGCCCGGGCCTCGCTGTCACGACTCGAAATCCTGGACCGGCCGCTCGTCAGCGCCACCTTTATCGCCAACCTCGCCTTGAGTCTTCGCGCCGTGATCGCCTGGGCCCGGGGTGACGCCAGGGCGACGCTTCGATTCCTGGAAGCGATTCGGGTTGAGGTCTGGTTTCAACTCACGGTTGCGTCCCCCTTCTTCTCGCAATGCTTTGATCGCTACCTCCGGGGCGAAGCCTTGAGTGCCCTGGGTCGCGCCGGCGAAGCTGCAGGCTGGTACTCCGCGATCGCCGAGCGATCACCATTCGAGCTCATCTTCAAGGAGGCGGCGGCGCGCAGAATTTAGGGATAGAACGTGACGCAGGTCCTTCCGCCATTCGAGCGTCCCTGCCTACTGTGCAATCGCGATTCGACGAGACCTCCTGGAGGAACCATGCGCAGTCGAGCGAGTATCGGTGGCCATCCCATTCATCCCATGCTCATCGCCTTTCCACTTGCCTTCCTCACGGGCGGATTCATATCCGATCTCGCCGGCAACCTGGGGAAGCGGCCTCTCTTCTGGTCCACGGGATATTACCTGGTCATCGCGGGGGTCGTGACCGCAATCCTGGCCGCAGTTCCCGGTTTCATCGACTACTTCTTTACCGTTCCCCCGAAAAGTTCGGCCAGGGCACGGGCAACGAAGCACATGCTGATTCAGCTCTCGGTCGTCGCCATGTTCCTGGTCGCCTGGGCAATTCGTGACGGCGCCAGCACGGCCCCCGGACTCGTGAGCCTGGTCCTGGAAGGCGTGGCAACCGGATTCCTGATGGTCGGCGCGTGGCACGGTGGCACACTGGCATTCCGAAACGCGATCGGCGTTGACCACCGGTATGCCGAAGCCGGCCAGTGGAACGAGGCGTCCTACAAGGACCCTCACGGTGAGCCGCTGCTGGTCGCGTCCGCTGATGAGCTCAAGGTCAATCAGATGAAACTGCTGCACGTCGCTGGTCGGCGCGTTGTGCTCGGGCGGGCGGATTCAGGTTACGTGGCGTTTGACGACAGCTGCACCCATCGGGGAGGCTCGCTCGCGGGTGGTGTCATGATCTGCGGGACGGTTCATTGCCCCTGGCATGGTTCACAATTCGATACCGGGACTGGAAAGCCCAGCGCGGGACCGGCAACGAAAGCCATCAAGACGTACAAGGTGGAGGAACGAGGTGGGGACATTTACCTGCTACTCAGGGGGAAATGAGATCACTCACCGCGGCAGCACACGACAACGCGGAGCAGGAATCTCTATTACCGGCATACCGATGAGGAACAAAACCACAACAGCGAGCGGCGGTTGATGAATCGAAGGAAATGGTTCGCGCGCTGCGGGTGAAGATCGAAGACAGGCAGTTCTACACTGAGGCCGGAGCCATTTCAATCGGCCTCAATCCAATCTCCTCCAGGAA
The DNA here is from genome assembly GCA_039931815.1 of Gemmatimonadota bacterium. Lineage (GTDB taxonomy): Bacteria > Gemmatimonadota > Gemmatimonadetes > Gemmatimonadales > GWC2-71-9 > DASYPP01. The sequence continues at coordinate 9,255 of JBDTRF010000028.1, read as the reverse complement.
CTGCGAGTTGCCCGCCGGCTGTCCCCGGCGTTCGTGCGCCCTGGTCAGAACCAGCCGATCCTTCGCCCGGGTCATGCCGACGTACAGCAGCCGCCTCGCCTCCTCGATTTCGTTCAGCCGGTTATTCGCCAGTGCCTTCTGACCCGGCATCTCGCCATCCTCTACCCCGACCAGGTAGACCTGGCCAAACTCGAGCCCCTTGGTGGCATGGAGCGTGAGCAGGTTCACCCGGTCACGGTCCACTTCGGCCCCATCTGACTTTGAGAGCGCGATTCGATCCAGCAGGGTGCGTATGGCTTCGTCCACGTCGGTCGATTCACTCGCCTCCACCAGGGCGCGAAGACGAGCCACCGCCGAGGGGTAACGCTCTTTCGAGGTGCGGGTTTCCCGGAGTCGCTCCATGAGCGCGTTCCCGCCCAGGCGGGCGATCACCTCCTCGGTCGTTGTGTCGTCTTGAGCCCGGGACTTGACGAAGTCTTCCAGGCTTTCTCCGAAACGACCGAGCGTATAGTAGCGGGCGATTTCCAGGATCACCGTCGCTTCGGGCTCGGACTCCCGGTTCTCCAGCGCGAGTGCCAGTCCCAGGTAGTCGACGAGATCGACCAGTGCCGCTTTCCGCGCCCGGAGGCGACGCGCCCGGTTGAGATGCCCGTACACCAAAGCGAGGGCGGCGGCATCATCGAGGGCGTGGTGGGAGCGCCCTGCTTCCACGCCGAATCGTGCCGCCAGGTCGGTGAGTCGCGCACTCTGAGTAAAGAGCGATCGTGCGAGTGGCAAGCTGTCATAGAAGACGAGGTCACGGACGCCCGCCATGCCACCCGCCATCCGGCGGAGAACCGGAACATCGAACTGCTGGCCGTTGTGCGCGACCAGTGTGTCATCGCCGACAAACGCACGGAACAGCGGCCACACCGCCGCGAATTCCGGTGCGCCCGTCAGATCGGCGTCGCGATAGCCGTGTACCTCGGTCGCCTTCGGTGAGATAGTGCGGTGGCAATGCACCAGTGATTGGAACTCTCCCACCACGGCTCCGTTTCGCACCCGCACCGCCCCAACTTCGATGATCTCGCATTCATCGATATTGTTGTCGGTTGTCTCCAGATCGAACGCCACGAAATCCCGCTGGTTGTCTTCCCATCCCCGGCTCTCGTTGATCTGCAACGCCTTGAACAGGCGAAGGGCAATCCCGGGTTCAGCCCGCGCATCAAGTACCAGGTCGTCGACGGGCATCGTTTCCGGCGGTGACCCGATGGTGGTGAGACTGAAACCAGCCTTGAGGAGCATGCCCCTGAGCGCGATCTCCAATCCCCGGGAGGGCGTAATCCAGAGTCGCCCGTTTGACCGTGAGGCACGATCGAGTGCGGCGGCCAGCTCGACCGCGCCTGGATAGTCCGCCGGGTCGCTCAGTTTTTCCGATTCCGCTTCGAGCGGGTTGCGGTAGGCCCCGGCTCCCTGGGAGAGAATGGCGTCCACCAGACCGGTCAGGGTTTCATGAGCGCGGCGAATCGCCTTGAGATTCTCGACGGCATAAATGAATCGCCAGGCTTTCCGGGCATCGGGTTGCCCTCTATGCTCCAGCGCATACACCCGGAGGCCGGCAAGAAGATCGCTATTGCCATGGTGATTACGGATGTGATCGAGCAGCAGAGGCGGCAGCACCAGCTCGGCCAGTGCCTCAACCGCCACGACATCGTCGGGGGCAAGCATGACACGAAGCGACGCCAATGCCTGGGCAATGACCTTGTCGTCGCTGATCGCGCGTCCCCGGCTCGGCCGGCAGGGTATGCCGGCGGCGAGGAGCCGGGTCTCCAGCCGCTCACCGCTTTCGTGCCGGCGATAGAGGATCCCCAGGTCACCCCAGGAAAGCCCGGATCGCGCCCGGGTGGCCAGCAGGTCCGCGACAATCCACTCCGCCTCGCCCTCCTCGTCGGCGAATGCGTACGACTCCACCGCGTACTCGGACTGGCGCCGAGCCCGAAGGTCCTTCTTGAACAACTCGGGATTCTGCCGGATAAGCCGACGCGCCGCATCGAAGATCTTCTCGGAACAGCGACAATTTTCGTCGAGTACGATGGGACGGACGCCAAAGTCCACGCTGAACTGCGTGAGGACCATCGGATCGGCGCTGGCCCAGCTGAAAATCGACTGCTCGTCGTCTCCCACGGCAAAGATGTTCCGGTGATGCACCGCCAGCCGGGAGAGGATCTGGTACTGCAGGATGTTGAGGTCCTGGCATTCGTCGATGAGGATATAGTCCCAGCGACTCGCGACTTCGTCGGCGATATCAGGCCGGTTCCGGAACAGGTCCGCGGTGCGCACGACCAGGTCATCGAAGTCGGCCATATTCGCCGCGTGCAGCATGGTCTGATAGTGGAGGAACCGCCGCTGGTCCTGCGGCGTCAGCTCGTACCCTTGAATGCGATGCCGCCCGAAGAGATTGAGCGTTGACCCGCGATACTTGCGAGGCACCCGGAGCCGGCCCAGCGCGGCGTGCTGATAGGCATCATCCGCGACACCAAACCCCGCCTGGAGGCCAACCTCCGCGGTATGGCGCCGGAGAATATCGAGACAAAGCGAGTGGATCGTTCCTCGTGTGACCTCTTCACCGACTCGACCCAGCGTCGTCTTGAGACGATGAACGATCTCTTCGGCGGCCTTGTTGGTGAAGGTGACCGCGCAGAGCCGGGCGGGGTCGAATCCGCGGGCCCGGATCAGGTGATCAATCCGACCAACCAGGCAGGAGGTCTTCCCGGCCCCGGGGCCGGCAAGGACCAGGGTCGGGCCGAGATCTCCTGCGATTGCCTGCCGCTGGATCGGAGAAGGGAACGTCACGATTGGTGGCAAACCGGCGGAATGGCGGACTGGCGGAACACAGGCACTGCGGAGCGGCGGAAAACAACTTTCCCGGGGCACCAGGAATTACGGCAAACATTCTGATCTGCAAGTCGGCCCGGCAGGTTCATGAGAGGGAATATACACGGCGGTGTGACAATTTTCGTGGTTGCCTGCCGCAGAGACAGGGTGCCCTTGAGCCACGGTCGCCTCGTCATCCAGTCGCGTGTTTGCGTCGGCGACATTTGGATTCCGCGGGATTTTTACCGCCGCAAACGCCGCTCGATTCGGTAAGGCAGGACGTCGAGCACCTCTCCCGTCGCCTGTCTCTCCTGCATCGCTTTCCAGAACGCGACGCCAAGCAGATCGGCATGGCGCTCGAGGAACGCTTCACCCAGCCGGCCCGGAAGCACGAAAAAGGCACGGAACTCTTCCGGAAAGACGTCGTGTTCGCCCACCGAGAACCACGGTTCGGCCGACATTTCCAGATTCGGGTCATCCGTCTCCGGAATCGTGCGGATGTTGCACTCCGTGAGCAGGCAGAGTTCATCGTAGTCATAGAAGATGACTCGCCCGTGCCGAGTGACCCCGAAGTTCTTGAGCAGCATATCGCCGGTAAAGATATTGGCGGCAGCGAGCTCCTTGATCGCATTGCCGTAGTCCACGATGGCGTCGACGCCCTGGTCGGGCGGCGCATGCTTGAGAAACAGGTTCAGTGGTGTCACCCGGCGCTCGGTGTACAGGTGACGGATGATGACCCGGTCATTCTGGAGGCGAATGCTGGACCGTGCCTCCCGCAACAGCTCGTCCAGCAGCTCGGGCGCGAAGCGCGAGCGATCGAACTCCAGGTATTCGAACTCCTGGGCATCGGCCAGGCGGCCCACCCGGTCGTGGACGAAGACAAGGTCGTACCGCGAGCGCACCGCGTCCCGGGTGGTGGTCTTCGGTTGTCCGAAATGATCGCGAATCACCTTGAAGACGGTATTGAACGTCGGAAGCGCGAACACCGCCATCACCAGGCCAGGTTCCCCCTCCGCGATCTCGAAACGCGCGTCAGTGGACTCGAGGTGGCGCATCAGGTTCCGGTAGAAGACCGTCTTCCCGTGCTTGTGATAGCCAATCGCGGTATAGAGTTCATCGACCGGCTTGGCCGGCATGATCGAGCGCAGGAACTCCATGGTCAGCTGGGGCCGGTCAATCTCGACGTGGAAATAGGCCCGGGTGAAGCTGAACACGATACTCACGTCATCTTCCCAGGTCAGGACGGCGTCAGTAACAATCCCATCCTCGGGATGAAGAAACGCGAACAGCAGGGGGACGGTGTATGGGCCGGCCTGGATCCGGCCCACCACGTAGGCCGCGGTCCCCCGGTAAAAAATGGGCGGAAGAATTTCGACCGAGTCAATAGTGGCCTCAAGATCCCGGAGTCGCTGATCTATGACCGTGGTGGCGCGCGTCGCATCACCGGAGAGGTCGAGGAACTCCGGACGGAACGGGAGACTGGAAAAAATATCGGTGACGATATCCGCGGTGGCGCGGCCACCTTTGAAGGTCCAGAATGGCGCCTGCCCCGCCGCAGCCCGGGTATCCGGCTCGGCCAGCTGGTCGAGGTACTCGATATGGGGATCCACTCCGACCGTCGTGAAGATCCGCCGAGTTATCGAGTTGAAGAACGTGCGGGACAGGCCAGTGTCGGGCCGGCCGCCTGACACACGAGTGTGAACAGCCTTGACCTCGTGCCAGAAAAAGGCATTTCTCACATTTGCCGCCACCAGCACTTCGAGTGCGACCACGGCCCCATCGATCACCTCTCGATACAGATTGAGCCGATCGACCGCATCGCCCTGCGCCTCGCGCCACTCCCTCGCCTCAAACCGTGCCTTGGCTCGCCGGGTAATGGCGGTGAACCGGGACTGGTAGGTGAGAAACGCCGACTGGATTGCAGTGGCGGCCTCGATGGGAGTGGACATGCTTGAAGACTATTGGGACGGGGGACTGGGGACTAGTCACCGGAACGGCGACGGGGAAAGAGCGGAGTCATGCCGAGGGAGATTCGTTCGCTTCGCTCCTTTCCACCAGCTCGGTAATGCAAGCAGGGAGTCTCCACTAAACAACGGTACTATCCCCAGGCCATGGCCTCACGTCAGGGGTGACGTGGTTCCGTCTGCGGCGAGTTAACAGTAAGTTTGGCACTTCACTACGAAACCAGGATTTATGCCAGCTCCCAGGTATGATACGCTCAAGGCGCCGACTTCAGGCCAGACAATTACCATGGTGGATGGTCGCCTCCAGGTGCCGGACCACCCGGTGATCCCGTTCATCGAAGGAGACGGGACCGGACCGGACATCTGGCGCGCCGCCCAATATGTCCTTGATGGAGCCGTCGCCAAGGCGTACGGGGGGAAACGAAAGATCGTGTGGTTTGAGGTGCTGGCTGGCGAGAAGTCCAAGAACCAGTTGGACAACTGGCTCCCGGAAGACACCCTGCGCGCAATCGACTACCACCTCGTGGCCATCAAGGGGCCGCTGACGACGCCGGTCGGTGGCGGGTTCCGCTCGCTTAACGTGACCCTTCGGCAGAAGCTCGACTTGTATGCCTGCGTTCGCCCGGTCCGCTGGTTTCGCGGCGTGCCATCCCCGGTCAAGCGGCCGGAGGAAGTGGACATGGTCATCTTCCGGGAGAACACCGAGGATATTTACGCCGGTATCGAGTATCGCGCGGGGACGCCTGAAGCGAAAAAGATGATTGCCTTTCTCCAGGAGCAGATGGGCGCGACATTGCGCTTCCCCGGCACCAGTGCGATCGGCATCAAACCGATCTCCGAGGAAGGGACCAAGCGCCTGGTCCGGTCCGCCCTGGATTACGCCCTGCGAACCGGGCAGAAGAGCCTGACCCTGGTCCACAAGGGCAACATCATGAAGTACACGGAAGGCGGCTTCCGGGACTGGGGCTACGAAGTCGCCCGGAACGAATATGGTGCCAAGCCCATCGATGGCGGGCCATGGTGCCAGCTTCCCAGCGGCATCGTCGTGAAGGACGTGATCGCCGACGCCTTCCTGCAGCAGATCCTCACTCGGCCAGCCGAGTACGATGTCATCGCCACCATGAATCTGAATGGTGATTACATCTCGGATGCCTTGGCTGCCCAGGTGGGCGGAATCGGCATCGCGCCGGGCGCCAACATCAACTATCTCACCGGTCACGCGATCTTCGAAGCCACCCATGGCACCGCGCCCAAATATGCCGGCCAGGACAAGGTCAACCCCGGGTCGGTGATCCTCTCAGGCGAGATGATGCTGCGATATATGGGCTGGAATGAAGCGGCAGACCTGATCGTCAGCGCCTTGGAAAAAACGATCCTGCAGAAGCGGGTGACCTACGATTTCGAGCGATTGATGGAGGGTGCGACGATTCTCAAAACCAGTGAATTTGGCCAGGCCCTTACGCAGAACATGTAATTGAAAAAAGCAACCGACAGAAAAACATAAGAACCGCACGAAGAATTGCTTCGACAACGCAAAAGAGGTGCGAGCGGGGGTCCGCTCGCACCTTCTTTATCGTACGGCTTACCAATCTATAATCGGCGACTCGAAGTAACTCGTTTTTTCTTTCAGTGTCCTTCTTTCAACTACTTTCTCTTACTTCCTACTCATCCCAGCGAATCGGAATCCCGCGCACGTCGACATGGATGAAAGGCCCATGGTTCGACTTGCTCCGATACAATCCGAGTCCGCCGATAAACCGCTTGAACGACGATGTCTCCTGGACCTGGGAAACCACCCGCCCCAGGTATTCCGCGTCGGCCCGGTTCACCCGATGATCGCCGTTCAGATCATCCATGCTGCCATCGCCGTTCTCATCAATGAAGATGTCCGCGGCATCGCCGTACAGGTGGCGGCTGAAGATCGTCTTGTTGCCGATAGACCGGTTATAAAATGGCGTACGGTAGCCGCTCATCACGCGGAATGTGCTGGCGTGGATCCCGCGAGCCTGGACGGAGTCCAGCAGCAGCTCGAGCTTGAGCAGGAGCTTCTCCTGGAGAACCAGGTACTTGGGGAACGAGCTGGCCTGCTTGGCGACAAACTGGGCGAGGGTAAAATGAGGCGCGATCTGCGTAGCCTGGTTCGCCGCGGTTACTTCGATAAAACCATCGGGCACCGCGTACTCAGGATTCGCGACCGCGCGCCCCGCCTGCTGATAGCTGCCGATCCGGTAGCCGTCCAGGCTCTGCTGCCGCTCATACGGTACCAGGACGAAGGCATTCAGCACCATCGTATCACCGGCGATCCGATCGACGACGTGAATGGGATACAGTCCCCGAGTGGCGGGAGCAGTCCAGGTCCAGCCGTTCGGTGCATCGGATTCCACCAGACCCGCGGAAGCAATAATCTCAAAAGCGCCCGGTGAATCCTTGGCGATCTGCACCGGGACCCGCTCGCCCGGCATCACGAAGAGACCAAAAACCCGATAAGGAATGGTCTCGCCCTTGATCCGTACCTGAAAAGCAGTGGTCTCATCATCGCCGGTGTGAACTCGGCTGATGGGATGAATAAACGCAGGAGCAGCAACAGAAACACGACCGCCAACCGGTCGGGCAAGCGCAAAAAGCAGCACTAAACCGAGGCCAAAAGCCGATCCGAGGAAGGCATACACCTTCCAGTCCCGCAAAATACGCACGATGTTAATCTCCAGAAACTGGTCAGACAGGAGGAGGCGGGAATATACTTCACAGATCTCTACTGCAATAGTACCAATTACTTAAGCAATTGAACCGTTTGATTGATAACCGCGTGACCGAAGGGGAGGTACTCATCTACAGGCAATCCCGAGGCCATGCTCAGAGGACAGTCCAAACGGCATCCAGGGTCCTGATCCTTACGGGTGCAGGAGTTAGCGCAGAATCCGGCATCCCCACTTTCCGAGGCCCCGGGGGGCTCTGGAGGTCGCACCGGGCCGAGGATCTGGCTACCCCGGAGGCCTTCGCGCGGGATCCGGGACTCTGCTGGGAGTGGTACGCCTGGCGGCAAGAGCTTGTAGCCGCCTGCCTCCCTAACTCTGCCCACTGGGCCATCGCTCAGTGGCTGCGACGGACTCCCGGGGCCTGCCTCGTGACCCAGAACGTCGATGGACTCCACGAACTCGCCGCGAAACAGTCCGCCGAAAACCTGGACCCCGACCCGGCCATGCCCATCTGCCTGCACGGGTCAATCTTCCGGACTCGCTGCACCGCTTGCGGCTCTACCTCTGAGTATCGGCCGAAGACCGATTCTTCTGAAGTAGATGCGTTACCCCGCTGCAATGGTTGCATGGGACTTCTTCGACCCGACGTCGTCTGGTTTGGAGAAATGCTCCCGGAACGGGAGCTTGGGATGGCGGAGACGGCAGCTGAGACTTCCCAGGTCTGCCTGGTGATCGGGACCCAGGGCGCGGTATACCCCGCGGCAGGCCTGGTACATCGCGCCAGGGCCGGCGGGGCCACTATCATCGTGGTCGATCCCGCACCGACCGCCTTTGACGACATCGCCGATATCAGGCTCCTCGGCACTGCGGGGGAAATCGTTCCCGTTATACTCGGCTCTGACCAGCCGGGGGACCAGGTTCAATGATTCAGGATCTCCACCTCTGGACCGTCCCGGCCTGCCGCCATTACCACGCCCACGTCATTGAGCGACTCGTGTGAATATTCCGCCAGAACTCGAAGCGTTCACGGCCACCTTCAACCTGGCGCGATACTGGGAGAGCCATGAAGTCCTGGAGCCCGCGTGGCGCCGGACGCGGAGCCGGTTTTACCATGGCCTGATTCTGTACGCCAGCGCGTGGGTCCACGCCGAGCGGGGGAATCGAACCGGAGTGCTGGCCCAGCTGGACAAAGCGGATCCTGTTCTCGTCACCTATCGCCCCGCCTATCTCGGCGTCGACCTCGACCAGCTCGTGAAAGATTCCCATCGGCTCCGTGAGGATGCGGAAACAGGCCGCCTGTCCGAGTTGACTCGAGCGCCGATACGGCTTGAGTCGACGCTGGTACGAGGGGATGAGCCTGAGCTCTCGGATTCGGTGTAGATTCCGACCATGCCCTCGCTTGAAACGATCGTCAAACGATTCCAGAGCACGGACAGGAACACGCGACTCGAAATGCTGCTCGACCTCTCTGATCGATTACCCGCGCTCCCCGAACGATTCACCGAGGCGCGGGACCAGGGCGTCAATCGAGTAACGGAGTGCCAGACACCGGTATTTCTCTTTGCCGAGCTGGTGGATGGAGCATTTCAGCTGTACGCGGACGTACCGCGTGAATCTCCCACGGTCCGGGGATTCGTTTCCCTGTTGATCAAGGGCCTGAACGGGACAACGCCCGCTCAGGTGGCGGATATTCCGGGAGACCTGCTCGATCGGCTGGAGCTGACGGAAACGCTGGGGATGAC
>JBDTRF010000027.1:0-21351 GCA_039931815.1 Gemmatimonadota bacterium | reverse complement strand
TGAGATAGTGATCGGCCGAGTATGGCAACATTTCGAATGTGAGCTGTGCACCGTCCAGCGCGGCCGCACGTTCTATGATCGGCAGGGCAGCGGAGACGACCTCGGGCCCGATGCCGTCTCCGGGAATGACTGCAATTTTATGAAGCATCGATGATCCGGTCGAGAGATATCAGGGTTCCACCATTGGCGCGCCGCAGGTGACACAATGTTTCCAGCCCAGCTCCACCTCACCCTGGCAGGTGGGGCATCGGGTCAGGGACTGGCTTTCTCCGCAGTGAGGGCAGAAGTTCACTGTACGATTCGTGGGCAGAGAGCCGCCGCAGTATCCACAGCGGCCGGATCGTTCCACCGGGGTGCCGATACCGGTTGCTTCCTCCTCCGGCAACTCGAAGGGCGCCACGGGCTCAATGGTGGAACGGGTCCACCGAACGGAGTCAAGCGCAATAATTGAGCGATCACTCGCCGCGGGCGGGGACAGGTCGTCTTCCTCGGGCGGCGCGTATGCCATCCCGGGTTCGGGACCCAGGGCATAGGCAAGCTGCTCGGTGGCGAGGATCAGCCCCGTTGCGCTGAAGTCGCGGAGGACGGAAAGGTCAGGATTAGGACTCGCGGCCTGGGTGGCAAAGGCGCCCTGGACATCTGGTGGATCGGTGCGAACGAAACCACCTTCCCCGGCACACAGTCGCAGGAGAACCATATCGTAGTCTTCGTTACTCTCGAGTTCGAGAGCGCGCCGATTCGTACGGTAAGGGACAATGGTCTGCGCAATTTCGGCCAGTTCCACCGGCCGATGCAGCCGGGCGGGGTCGATCGCGATCAGGTTATCTACCAGGCGGCGAAAAAAACGCTCGAGATCGGTCACGTGGTCATGGACGGCTCAGGGATTTGTGCGCGGATACGCGAACCCTGAATCTCTTTACTCCATCACAATGAAGCAAGGAGCCCCTAGATGCACCGGTTACTCTGGATCATTTTTCTGGCCATGCCGGCGACCGCGCTGGCACAGGGTGATTGTTTTCCTGCTAAGGATTCTCACGAGGCCCAGGCCTTTGGCATCCTGGCGGTGCCGCTGGCATTCGGACCTGCTGCCGCACCATCCCGCGTCGCGCCAGGGACGCTCCGAATCGGATTCGATGTGAGCTACATGCCGAACATCGATGATTCGACCGCGACGCCCACGGTCTGCCGTCCGGGCAAGGGTCCCGAGAATGTCAACATCCTGTCTATCCTCCCCCGGCCACGCGCGAGCATCGGCCTTCCGGGAGGCTTCGTCCTGGAGGCCAGCTGGATTCCGCCGGTCAAGGTGCACGGGGCCAAGCCAAACGTGTGGGGGTTCGCGCTGGGTAAGGCGTTTGAGCTGGGAAATCGCGGAATGGTCCTGGGCCTTCGGCTCCATGCCACAACAGGAGTGGTCCATGCGCCGATCGTGTGCAATGACGATGCGCTCCAGGATCCCACCAGTGAATGTTTCGGGGGAACCCGGTCCAACGATGAATACCATCCCAACACCTTCGGCGCCGATGCCTCGATCGGATGGTCGCTCGGTGGCGGGCGGTTTCAGCCTTTCCTTGGCGCGGGGTACAATCTCCTGCACCCCAGGTTCAGAGTGAATTTCACCAATCAGTTTGACCAGACGGATCGGCGGCGTGTCGAGGTTGACCTGAATCGAGCGGTTCTTTTCGCCGGGGCAACCTGGTTTCCCGTCGCACGACTTGGCCTGACAGGTCAGATCTACTCGGCGCCGACCGATGCCGTCACGGGGAGGATTTCACTGAGCTACCTGATCGGGGGGCTGTAAGCCGCGATGTTCGAGTTTCCCTCCGCCCATCGCGGAGGGTGATTTCAGTCGATGACCGCAAAGCGATCCCCCGTCATGACCCGCGATTCAAGCTGCTGGAACGTCGCATCCGGATCGTAGTCGACGTACAGTTTTTTCTTTTTTGCCCGATGCCTGGCAAGCCACTCGGAGAATCCCGACTCCACGGTACCGGGAGGGCTCGACTGGCTCGTGGCCGCCTCGACTGCCAGGTCATTGGCGTACTCGTTCTTCGGATGACCCGCGTGACCACGGACCCAGGTCCACTGCACATCGTGCCGGGCCGCCGCTCCGACCAATCGCTGCCACAGCTCGAGGTTTTCGATTGGCCCGCCCTTTCTCGTCCAGTTCCGCCGCGCCCAGCTCGGGACCCATTCGCGAATGCCTCGAATCAGATACTGTGAATCGGACACCATGAGCACGGCCAGGCGGCGGCCCTTGGCGCTCAGGAGTTCGAGCACGGTCGCGGCACCGGCCAATGCCATCTGGTTGTTGGTAGTGGCAGGCGAATGAATGCTGAAATCGCGGCGCTGAACGGCACTCCTGGTGCGGACCTCGATCAGGCCGCCGGCTCCGCCCGGGTTGTCCCCCTCGCGGCCGTTGCCGAGGCAGCTTTCGTCCAGATGAATGATGGCGATTGGTGGATTGGGCACGGGCGGGAAGATAGTCAGGTATCAGCGTGAATTGCGTTCCCGCCCCTGCGGTACCGGGTTCTCTTTGCTCAAGCACGAACCGCAGCGCGGTGTTCATGATGAGCCGGCGCATTTTTCCCGGAGAGGATTTCCTTTACACCGATCGCAGCTTCTTCCCCTCTCCCCGCTTGTAGTGGACCGTGGCATCCCGGTTGAGCCCTTTCCGTTGTTGAATCTCCGGCGATGTGCCGGGGATCGGAATTCCCAGGGCCATTCGAACGCCTCTCCACTTGGTCTTGATATCGGCCCAGAGATGGGAGGGCGGCCGGTACCCGAAGGCCCGGTATTTTGCCGGTGAAACCTTCCCTTTTTCGCTGACATGGCGCACGAGCATGTCGGTCCATTGATCGAATTGGGCCAGAACTTCCGGTCGCCCCGACAGGTGCTCGGACTGGTTGTCACCGTACTTCTCATCCCGCCCGAATTCCACGTACTGCCATAGCGCGTCCGGCACCTCCAGTCCGCTGTACCGGCATTGCCAGACGAGCGGAGCGTACGCATTTCTCATCTCCTCGAACGGCTCTTCCTCCGGGTCGAACCAGTGCTTGTGTTCCAGGATCTTGGGCCTTCCCTCCGGATCGAGCTCATCGCCACCGCCGTCCCCGTAACAGAAGAAGGCGGCGGTCCTGCCTTCGAGATGATTCACACTCAACGCCTCCCACTCCGCCGACTTTTCGAGCGCCAGTGCCAATGCCGGCTCCTTGTGCCCGATGAGATCTTCCCGCGGATTGCCCCCGTTCATGCAGACCAGGCGATCGAACATCGCCTTGAGGTTGCTGCTGGGGCCATACCAGTTGACCGGACCGACAATGACCCACGCGTCCGCCATGTCGAGACGGGCGTACATGTCGAGGTTCCACATCAGGTCCGGCATCCCGCGACTGTGTTTTTCGTAGCAGTTGCAAGGCCAGACGCAGAGCGCCATCGACGTGGAAACGCAGCCATTGCAACTTCGGATCTGCTCCCGATTCCAGACGTTCCCGATGTCTTCCAGGTCGATTTCCCACTCGGCTGGCAGGCGATCGGCCATGCGAAACATCAACGCGCGGGCCTTGGAGTCGATGCCGGGACAGTCATACTGGCGTCGGTCGGATCCCGCGATCAGCAGAACGCGGAATGGTCGCTGGTCGGGCGGGAGACTTCCATTGGCATCGTTGGGTTTCATCGGGCATCCTGGTGAATGAGGACGTGTCTCAGCCGCAATTGTGCTCTGTTCCGTATCCCGCTCACGGTGTGCTCTCGCCGCCCCCGTCTCGCGCCGGCATGGAATGGCCGATGCTATCCACGAGGGTGATCGCGATCGACGATCGATCATTGCCTGGCGCCATCACCCGGTCTCGCCCGCCGTGCAGATGAATCGCGATGGACCGGGTTTCTTGCGCGCGGTACACTCTCATGAACTGGAGTCGCCTGGATCCCCCGGGGAGGAGGCTGTGGACTTGCACCGAGACGGTCTCAGGAGACAGCACCCTCACGTCCACTTCCTCGGCGCCGTTGGTTCCATGGACCTCAGCCCGCGCCGCCAGCATCGAGTAGAACCGGCCGGCAACCGACCCGATACGGTCCCTTCGTTGCCGGAGTGTGCGGGCCAGGGATTCTCCCGAGATCTTCCAGTAGGCTTCCGGGGACTGTCGCACGGCGTAGTCGATGACCGAGTCAGTGAGTTGCGCCGTCAGCCAGCTCGCGGTTGAGTCCCAGTCCCGTTTGGTCAATTCCCCAAGCAGCCTGCCATCCAGTCGGACACTGTTGAGCGTAAGCGAAGCCAGGTCGGGTTCGGCTCCGAAGGGGATGAGCTTTCGGATCTTCATTCGCACGATCCGGATGAGCACCCCGTCATACCATGCAAAGGCCTGGTCCCGGTCAACCGGAATCGGCTCCCAGATCGTGTCCCGGTCTTCCGATCGACCGGCCCATCGCCACTGACCCTCGTGCCGGTCCCAGTCGTTCAGGAAAAGGTCGAGCAGCCGGGCGGTGAGAAAGGCGTGCGCGTCAATCCGCTCAAAGGGAGACGCTTCAATCAGCGGCAGTATTTCAACGGTGCTTCGTACCGGAAGGGATTCCTGACGCGGTTGCGAAATGGGGATCTCACCCGGGCTCTCCTGAAAAACGCCCAGCATGCCCGCATAGCGTGAACGAAATGCGCCCAGCAGGCTATCGTCCGGGAGAACGACGAGTCGAGGATGGGTATGGGGAAGGCCCGCGGCCGCCTGGAGAGGAGCTGCCATGAGCACACTGGCGGGATGAGATGCACTCGCCTGATCCTGCAGCAACCCGACGATCAGGCTGTGAGCGAGCCCCGGTGGGGCCAGCCTGGTGAGCTCCTTGTCCACTGACCGGAATACAAACCCGTGCCCTTCGCGCGATACCAGGTGAAGTGTGCGGGTCTGCATCCCGCCTCCTTCCCGCGACGCGCGAAGCCCCCCCTCGACGCTCTCGAGATCCAGGATCGGAACCGTGATCGGCTGGGTCCAGAGGTCCCGATAGCGACCGCCCATCAGGAATCGCTGGATGGGTCCCGCACGATACTGTGCACCCGCCGCTACCACGACTGATTCCGCCTGGCTCGGCACAGGAAATTGCCGAATCACGAGCGCCGGACGAAGTGGCAGGATGAAGAGCAGTATCCCAATGAGCAGCAGGAGCAGCCCCCGCCGAAGCCACTTCCAGCGACGCCGAGGAACCCGTGGGAACCCTGAAGTGTGGTTTTGACCGGTGGGCGATGCGGGCATGTTCATTCCCCTGCCCGCGCTAGAAATTGAGCCCAAGCTTGACGAATGCCCCGGTGCGCTCTTCGCCGTTGGTAAATGCAAAGCTGAGCGCCGTCGAAGGGTCGAGCAGCCCAATCCAGAAACCGCCACCAAACGCGCTGTGCCAGCCGCCGGGTGAAGCCCTGTCCTGATAAACCCGACCCGCATCCGCCAGGGCGAACACTCCGGCATCAAGCGGCAGGATGAACGAGAAATTCGCCAGCGGCACCCGCAACTCGACCGTTCCATTCACCGCGGCATCTCCGGCGAACCGCTCGAACGCGATGTTGCGGACGCTGGTGCCCCCGCCGAGAAAGGCGGCCTCGAAATAGGGGAAACTGCCGAAGACTCTCTTGGCTCCGACGCGCACCGCGAGAATCGGGTGGAGCGGGAGTGGAAAAGTGAGATAGGCAGCGGTCGATCCCTGGACCACGCCAAAGGCGCTCCCGACGTCCCCCATCTCCGGGAAATACGTCGTACTCAGGTCTGCCAGCAATCCACTCCGGGGGTGCGTGGGTTCATCACGCACATCGTAGCGCAATGCAAGCTTGATCCCGGCTTCGGCAAACTCTCCCGACCCGTAGGGCCTGGCGTTACTGATAAAACGATTCGGGGTACTGTCCGTCGTGGTGTACTGGGCGACGGGTCCGAAATACAGGTCACTCCTCGGACCGAGGGACCAGGCCACCGCCGGCTGAAGCGTCCATTGATGCGTGCCCACGTCGAAGAAATGTCCGACATCCCCGCCCGCGGTCTGGTTGCCGAACCCGTGGAATCTGATGATCTCCAGCTGGGACATTCTTGCGGTGACAACAAAATGGAGCGGTGAGCTTTCTTTCCGCTGGTCCACCAGCATTTCCACCCGCCACCCGCCAAACCGCGAGGCGTACTCTCCAGTCATGGCGATGCGTCGCGCGTAGGGACGGTGCCCGAATCCGTACTGGTAGTAGTTCACCCCAATGCGCGGGACAAAGCCGAAATCGTCATCGAAGGCAAATCCGAGGATTGGACTCAGGTGGCTTTCGCGGTCGCGAGTGGGTGATACAAGTTTGCCCCGCTCCTCGATCCATGGCCGGCGGCTGAACATCGTATCCGGGCCATAGCGGATTCCAGTGGTTTCACCCTGATCGTACAGCCGTGTCGGATGAATCTTTCCGCCGACCCTCGATGAATCGACCAGGCGGTTGGTGCCATTCCCGCCGATGACGCGGACCGGAATGCTCGCGTTGACGTCTCCCCGGACCAGGGCCTGATCGTTTCCCCCGTGGAGATAGACCCTGATCTCCCTCGTATCACTCCGCACGAAATGGCGATCGAAATAAGGCGCACCTTCTGCTCCCTGAAGCCGGACGTGGACCGTATCGTCGGCGATCCGATCGACGCGCAGGCGATCAGGCCCGTCCGTGCCATTCAGGTCGACGATGTCGGAGAGGTAGCGGTAAAAACGATCCGCTTCCAGAGGCAGGATGTCTCGTCGCGCCTTGAGCGTCCGCGCGAGGGATGGCCGGACACTCTGATACTCCCGCGGCAGCGCCAGCATGGCTTGGTCGATCACGGAATCGGTCAGTCGAGTCGCAAGCGAGGTGGCGATGGAGTCCCACTCCGGCTGTTCCAGTCCCGACAGCAACCGCCGGTCAAAATCCAGGCTGTTGATGGTGAGACCTCGGATGCTGGGATAGGTGGTTGAAAAGGCCGCCAGGTTGGGCGCGGCGATTCTCGCCAGGCGGGGAATGAGACCAGCGTACCAGATAAACGCCTTATCGCGATCGCGAGGGATCGGGTGCCAGAGTCCGGGTGCGGCCTCAAAGCGCGCCCACTTCCATTGGCCGGGGTGTCGATCCCAATCGTTCAGGAACATGTCCATGAGGCGGGCTGCCGCCAGCTGGCGCGTGTCCACCCGGTTGTCACCGCCCTGGTTGAGGAGCTTGAGCAGTTCCTCACTGTCGATGATCTCGGCCGCACCGGCAAAACCGGCGTGGTCCTTTGGTATCGACGGAAACTCTTCCAGCAATCCCAGTCGACCGGCGTACTCCTCCCGGAACTCACCCAGTCGTTCGTCATCCGGCATTACGAACAGCTTCGGTGTGACATGAAGGATGTCCACCGCCTCCATCAGTGAAGCGGCAACCAGCGCGGAGCCCGGGTTGGAGGAGCTCACTTCATCTTTTGCGATTCTCTCGACGATGGTGCCCTTGAATTTGGGCGCCAGTTCCACGTTGTCCTTGTCCACCGACCGGAACACGTATTCCACACCATTGGCCGCAACCAGGCGAAGGCTCTTGGTCTGCACGCCGCCGCCTTCCTTGTCTCCCCGTAGTCCGCCTCCATACGTGGCCAGGTTGAGGACCGGAACGCGGAGAGGTGTCCTCCAGAGATGGCGATACTTGCCCCCAAAGAAAAACCGGTGGAAGCCATTCGCGTCGTATCGGGCACCTGCGGCGACGGTGGCGCTGTCGCTGCCGGGTGCCGGCGCGGGTTTTACCCGCTGGGCCAGCAGCGGCTGGGGGATCGAAAGCAGGAGCGTCGAGAACGAGAGCGCTGCCAGGAAATGGCAGCGGTGATAGTGCATACCTGAAGGGGCGCTCTCAGGCCGCCTCAAGCGACGCTCAGTGCCACCGATAGAGCGTGATCACCGCGGGGCGTTTGCCCGCTTCGTCGCTCACAATGAGGATGCTGTCCTGGGTGATCGCCAGGCCCTCCGCCTGGTCGTGCCCCCCCGGAAGCGGACGGGCTGAGAGTACCGTGCCATCCGGCTTGACCCAGATAAGGGCGGATTCCTGGGAGGAAACAAGCACGTAGTTGCCGGAAATCGGATCGACCGTGATATCCGAGGGGTGCAATCCTTTCCAGTCGTTTTCCTGGACAATGGCCGCGGGGTTGCCGCTGATGTGGGAGATACGATTACGACCGGTCTCGCTCAAGTTCCAGCGGTAGATCACGAGGCTGTCCTGCATCCGCTTGGTGCCTACGTTCTTGCAGGAGAGCAGCAGCGAGTTAATCGACTTGTCATAGGCGATCCCCTCAAACTCGCATTCATGTCCCAGCTCGGTGTCGTGAATGCTGTAGTCGACCCGATCTCCATTGCCGCCTTCCCGGAATTCGTACAGCTTCCCGGTGCTGGTGAGCATGAACATGATGTCGCCCACGATCGTGATCCCTTCGAAATCGCCTTTGACGACGCGCTTGCCCAGCTGGAACTGCTTGATGACCTCGCCTTTCCGGTAATCGACCTGCGAGATCACGGCCCGCTCATCACCGTGAGTGAAGAGCCTCCCATCCGTCGTCAACGCCAGGCCAGAAATTTCGTTGAGAGAGGTCGGCAGAATCCAGCGGGCCAGGGCGGAATCGGACGGGACCGCGCCACCATTCGCCGCGAGAGACTGATCCAGCCGGGTTTCCCGCCGGGCGATCTCGCTTGAGTCGATCGATCGGGCGGTCTGCCGAGTCTCTGCCCGGCAGCCCACGGTGATCGCAACCAGTGCCAGGGCGACGCCGGGACGAAGAACGCGGTTCATGAATCATTCTCGTGAGGAGCCAGCGATTCACCCATCTCGACCTCGGCGGACTGGACGGCCGGACCGGCATTGTCTCGAATGGTCGTGATGAGTTCTTCGCGAGTCATCGATTTTCCCAGTCGCACCAGGAAATACAACTCGGACGGCTTGCCCTGGTTGCTGACCACTTCGTCCAGCTTCCATCGTTTGGTCGTGAGATCCAGGGTTTTTTCGACACTGCCCTGCGCTTCGCTGATCTTGTCGGTGGTCACCCAGAGCACGGCGTTGTACCGTGGCTTCTTGCCATTCGTGCCCAGGATCTGGTGGACCCGGGCGAATCGCTCTTCGAGCGCCTTCACTTTTTTCGGCGTCAGCGCGAGCATCAGGTCCCGGTCGGGGACAGATCCATTTCCGCCGGTGGCCGCCAGGTCGTTGAGCTGCTCCGACCACTGGCCGCCGGCAGTGGGCTCGAGGACATTTCGCCCGAAATCGTATCGCCAAATCAGCAGAACAACAAAGTTGAACACGAGGGAAAAGAGCAGCGCCACCGTCAGGGCCTGGACCCCGGCGGCCAGTCCCACGCCGATTGCGAGAAAGACGAACACCGCATCCCGCGCGTCTTTGAGCGAGGTTCGAAACCGGACGCCCGCCACGATGCCGGCCAGACTGAATGCCAGCGCCAGGCTGTTTCGGACCATCAGGACGATGCCGGCCACGACAATCGGCAGGATGATCAGTGTCTGGACGACGGACTGGTTGTACCCGCTGGCCCGGCGAGACGACATGTACACCCATGAAACCGGGAGCATCAGGGCCAGGGTTCCAATCATGATTCCGAACGTGGTGAACGCCAGTTCCAGCCGTGGCGCCATGGTGAAGACAGGGGTCTGAAACTGGTCACTCCCCAGGCCATCCTGCAGCAGTTGTGGCGCGCTGGTAATATCCTCCAGCCGCTCACCAGAAAAGAGGCGATCGAAGACAGGGAAGAAATAGACCAGCGCCGCCGTGATAGCGACCACCACGATGTAGTAGGCCAGCAGCCGGCGCATGGGGCGGACCGACCCCATGGTGAAGAAGTCGATCGCCTTGGTGAATACCTGCATTGGCCCTTCCCGGATCGGGTGAAAAGCGCCGTCTCGCCTATGGGGACCAGGAGGTTAACCCCCCAGGTGCCGGAATCTGGTGGCCCCGGTCATCAAAGTCTGTGACCAGACACCCTTTACGCTTGTGATGAGTGAGAGCCTGGGGGGAGGGGCAGGAGCAGGGTTCCAGGCGGGCGAGAACGCCGAGCCCTCAGCTCACTACCTGGAAACCATCGAGATCATCCAGGACAAATGTGAGTTCTTCACCGGTCATCGGGAGCCGGCCAACAAGGGCATCTTTCTGCTTAACCGAAGCGATCCGGACGGCAGTCACAATAAACTCCGTGCCGCGCCGGTGGATCGCCACTCGGCGATTCTCTCTCACCGCTCGCTCCAGCAGGTCCATCCGTTGAGCCGTCCATCTATAGGAGTTCATAGTCTTCCGAGGCGCTGTGTTATTGGCATATCGCGTATCGTGATTGGCCCATGGCGTATGCCAAAGGGAGCGTGGTTGACGGAACCCATCGCAAGGATCCAGACCCATGGTGACGCCTGCCTGCCGTTGCCACAAGGTATACGCGAAAAGCGATAAGGCGGAAGCGCTAGAGGACCGTCACCGCGCGCTCCGATGTGATGGTCCCGATCACACTCTGCGCCAGCGTGCCTTCTTTTCGAAGACTCTCGAGCAATCCTTCCAGGTGCTCCGCCGCTACCGCCAGGAGTAATCCACCTGAGGTCTGGGCGTCAACCACGATGTGCCGGTCTCCCTGGCTCAACCGCTCTCCCCATTGCACGTGTGCCGCTGCTTCGTAGTTACGCAGGGTGCCACCGGGAATTACCCCTTGGTCCGATAGCACCCGGACTCCGTCCAGGAGCGGAAGCGCGCTGAAATCCAATCTGGCGCCGACCGCGCTGGATTGAAGAATGTTGCCCAGGTGTCCCAGCAGCCCGAATCCCGTGACGTCCGTGGCGGTGCGAACGCCGTTGGACACCGCGGCACGCATCGCGCCTGCGTTCAGAGTACGCATCGATCGAATGGCGGGCGCGAGCGCCTGTTCGTCGATGATGCTTCGCTTGAGTGCCGTAGAAAGGATGCCGGTTCCCAACGGCTTGGTCAGAACCAGCCGGTCGCCCGGTCGGGCGCCCGCATTGGTCAGGATTCGATCAGGATGCACCTCGCCGATCACGCACATGCCGAACTTGGGCTCGGGGTCGTCGACCGAGTGCCCCCCCAGCATCAGGCATCCGGCTTCTGACGCGATGGCGGCCGCACCCCCGATGACTTCACCCAGCAGCTCAAACGAAAGGGTCCCCCGGGGCCATCCGACGAGATTCAACGCAAAGAGTGGCCGGCCACCCATCGCGTAAATGTCACTGAGCGCATTCGCGGCCGCGATCGCGCCCCAGTCGGCGGCATCGTCTACAATCGGCGTAAAAAAGTCTACCGTGGCCACGATGGCCCGGTCGTCGCTCAGGCGGTACACCGCCGCATCATCGCGACTGGCGGCATCCACCAGGACATTTGCATTCACGACGCTTGGCAGGTGGCGCAGGACCTGCGCCAGCTCGGCTGCGCCGAGCTTGCATGCTCAGCCAGCGCCGTGGGAGAGCGAGGTCAGGCGGATGCGTGGTCGTTGATCAGCGGAGTCCGGCATTTCTCTGTTGTTGAGTGGTTCCTGTGGGGGATCGCAAATCACGCCAGCGCTGTGATGGTTGAGATCGCGGGGTATCGTTCAGGATGTGAAAGCCAATGGCCTGGCGCGGTGGTTCCCCGTGCACGTTGCCCTTCGCCACCGGCCGACAACTACACTCCGAACTGCCTCAGGTGGTGATCCACATGCTTGGCCATCAGCATCCCGATTTGCTTCGGACTGAGTTGACCAAACCTGGGATGGGGTGGCCAGGTCGTGGCTGGATCGTGCCGCCGAGCCGCCAGACCGCGGAACTTTGTTTTGAGCCGGGCGACATCACTGGCCCAATCTCCGGGTTTCGTCGTCAGGAATACTGGCGACGTCTGTGCCTTGCCGCGCGGTATGGGGATCACCGAGATGATCAGCCATCGAACAAATCGGGTCGAGAGAAGCCCCGGCCTTGGTGGGGCGGTGATTTCACCCATGGCAATGCTGATGGCGTCCGTCAGGTGACAGACCATCTGGGGCGCGTTCATCCTGCCCCACAACCCCGGCATATCGGCGCGCAGGTTGTCCATCCTGTCGAGAAATTTGTCCTGCGTTGCGGGATCGAAAACGGTAGCCATGGGAATGTCGCGGTTGGAGTCCGGGTTACCATCGATATCCTGACTGCTGCTAACAGATTCACGCCTGCCAATATTCAGTGGAGCGAAGCGGAGAACCTCCACGCCAGGATCCCGCCCGCACCGATAATTCTCCCGATACCCATTGCCAGTCGAATCAGACCCGGGCGACTCCAACTCAAGCCATTCGGCTGATCCCGATACCGCGCGAATCCTTCCATCATGAGGCCGACCACCGCGAAGAGCAGCAACCACCCGCCGGCGCCGAGACTGGCAAACCAGAGCGCGGCGAACAGGGTGAAGACCAGCGCGTCGGCCAGGTAGGTGATCAGGGGAGCCCGGAGCCTCCGGCCCGCGCTGACGGATGAGCCGGGAAGTCGTTGTTCCACCATCTCAAATAACAGAAACCACAGCGCGATCAAACACCACCCGAGGGACAATCGAAGCAGGGTCATCGCCTACCAGGCGGCGCGGATGGAGTCGACCGGGTATACCAGCCCGCGCAGAATGACTTTTTCAATCGAGCGGGTGTTCTTGATATTTGCCAGCGGGTCCGCCGTGAGAATGAGAATATCGGCCACCTTGCCTGGAGCAATTCGACCGATGGAATCGGCCGCCAGGAGGGCCGCGGCGCTCCGGGTGGCGGACTGGAGCGCGTCTCTGGTCGTGAGCCCGGCGGCCACCAGGAGTTCGAGCTCGCGATGCTCGCTGAGACCCGGGACCAGCATCTGGTTGGAAGCGTCGGTCCCGGTGACCAGGACGCCGCCGGCCGCCTTGAACTCCCGAACGAAGAGATCCTGGTTCGCGCGTGAGTTTCGAAAGGCGGCGAAATCAGGCTGGGTCCATCCAGCCCGGAGAATCAGGTCCGGCACGTTCCACTTGGTTTTTTCCGAATCCGGCACCACGTCGAGCAAACTGCTGGACATGATGGCCGGGTCATCAAGACGGCTGAAGGTTTCGTGCAGGACGAGCGTCGGCACGAGGTAGACCTTGGTCAGCGCCAGCGCCTGCGCCACTCGGGAAAGGTCGGCGGAGTCGAGGGTCGCCCAGCTCTTTTCGAAATAGTTCCAGCCGTCGAAGAACGAACGCGCATGGGCCGCGTAGAATGGGGCGGGACTGGCGCTGGCGGCCTCGGGAATGCCGCTCAGGTGTTCAATACTTCGGACTCCGGCGTTCGCCGCCGTGATCGCATCGGTGAGACCCAGGTGGGCCGCGACCGGGAGACTCAGGGTGCCGGCTTCAAGGACAATCGGCCGGAGAAGCCCCGGGGTAATCCGGGTGTAGACTTTCACCAGGTCCGATCGGGTCAGTGCCCGCTGGTCCACCAGGCGTCGCCCTTCGTCCGGGGTGGTCGCGACGCCTGCGTCGGAATAGGTCGGCGGTGCGCCATCGATCATGGCACCGGCGATGAACATTCGCGGACCAGGAATCGCGCCCAGGTTTACCTCGTCACGCAGCGCGCCGATCGAGTCCTCCTGGCCATGGACATCGCGCACCGTGGTGACGCCAAAGGCCAGGTAGCGGGCCAGTGCCCAGCGTTGGACATGGGCATGCGCATCGATCAGCCCGGGCATCAGGAATTTCCCGCTCACGTCGATCACCTGCGCGGTCTTGGGAATCTTGAAGCCCGCCGCCGGTGCCACCGTTTCGATTCGCGTCTTGTAAATCACGACGACAGCATTGGGCAGGACCGAGCCGTCGTTCACGTCGATTACGGTACCGCCCACCAGGGCCAGGCGATCTTTTTCGGGCTTACGGCACCCCGCGCCCGCGAGAAGAACCAAGGCTGCGGCAATACCGCGGCTAATCGCTCGATGAATGATCATGGAGAATCTTCCATCCTTCGGGACGGTGCTGCATGAGAAGCGTGAAGGGACCGCTCGCGGAGATTTCCCCGTTGCGATACAGAATGTATCGTGCGGTCACCAGGGCGAAATCACCGGTGATGGGCCGGACCTGGAACTCCTCGAAGCGCAGGCTGTCGCGGTTCGCCCCCGGGCCGAAGAGCGGCGCGTAGTGGCTCCGGATAAAGTCATCGCCGCGATGAAGGTGACCGCCTGACATGAACGAGGTCAGGCTGTCCCGCGCATAATCGGACATAAAGGCGTCGAGATCGCCCCGGTTCCAGGCGGCCGCTGAGCGGGCAAACTGGGATTCCAGCGCGGGCTGGAGCCGGACAGGGTCTATCGAGGGCCGGGGCCGCGTTGAAGGCGCGCAGCCCAGGGCCAGCGCCGTGAAAACCAGCCAGCGTTGTGACATGGATCGTCCCCGGTGAGGTGGGGGAACGTTATGTTGAGCCTATTGAGGAACGCAAGGCGGTCGGAACCGCCGCCCGACGTTCCCCGCGATCCAGCGATATTCCGGGCGCATCCGGCCCGTCATTTCCGGAGTTCATGCCTCATGGGTTTGATTCCATTTTTCGGGCGGTCAGCCCCGCCTCGACTTGTGCTTCTCAGTAACCGGGAGCCAATCGAACACCGGTGCGGTCCCGATGGCGATCATGTCGTCACCGAGCCCGCCGGGGGAATGACTGCGGCCCTTCAGCCCGCTATGGCGGCGACCGGTGGCACCTGGATTGCCTGGGGGAGTGGCCCCGCTGATTTCGAGGTGACCGATCCCGCCGGACGACTCCTCGTACCGCCCGATCGCCCCACTTACCTGCTTCGCCGCATCGCTCTCACGGAGAAAGAGATCGAGGAGTACTACCTGGATATCGCCAACCGGGCCCTCTGGCCGCTCTGTCACCTCCAGCTGAATCACTTCACTTTCAATCCGGATTCCTGGAAAACCTACGTGGCGGTCAATCGCCGGTTTGCCGAGGCGGCCGACGAAGAGATTGACGGGCGCCGGGCCACGGTCTGGATCCAGGACTACCACCTCGCTCTCGTGGCCGGCCTGCTCCCGAAGGCCCGGAATGTCTTCGTCCACCAGTTCTGGCACATTCCGTGGCCGCCGCCTGATGTTTTGCGCGCTCTCCCTTCGGCGCGCGCGCTGCTCCGTGGCATTCTGGCCAACGACCTTCTCGGCTTTCACACCCGGCGTTACGTCGTCAATTTCTTTGCCTGCGTCGCCGATCTGCTTCCGACGGCAAAGACGGACGAGAAGCGGGGGATCGTTCGATATCGCAACCACAAGACCACGGTGCGCCACTATCCGATCTCGATCGACGTGCGCGCGATTCAGCGACTCAGCGCGCGTCCCGACCTGGTCGAACGGAGCCGGGAGTTGCGCGAGCAGTCCGCCCCCCCGGGAGGTCAGCTGATCCTGGGAGTCGACCGGGCTGACTACACCAAGGGGATTCCTCATCGGCTGGCGGCGTTCGGCCGCCTGCTCGATCAGCATCCGGAGCTGCAGGGTCGGGTGAGCCTGGTGCAGATCGCCGTGCCGTCCCGGAGCGATATCGCGGAGTACAAGGACCTGGAGCGCGAGATGGAGCATCGCACCACGGTCATCAACCAGCGGCACGGTACGCCCGAGTGGTGTCCCATCGTGCTGATCAAGGAAAACCTCGATATGCCGACCCTCGTCGCGTGGTACCGCGCGGCAGATATCTGCATCGTCTCCCCGGTGCAGGATGGCATGAACCTGGTCGCCAAGGAGTACATCGCCGCCCAGGACGGGCGAAACGGCGTGTTGCTGCTCAGCCAGTTTGCCGGCGCGGCGGAAGAGATGGAGGGTGCGTTGTTGATCAACCCCTATGACGAGGTCTCACTCGCCCGCATCCTCCACGTGGCGCTGACCATGGGGCGCCGGGAACGCGAACTTCGACTCAAGGTGATGCAGCGCCGTTTGTCGACGCATACCGTGCAGCGCTGGATCCACGACATTTTTTCCGACGTGAAAAAGTTACGAGGCCGCCGTTGACCCTGCCGCTTTCGGGCGCCGATGGAAACCGGGCCTTTCGCCAACTGGTACGTTCTCCCCGGCCAATCCTCTTTCTCGATGTGGATGGAACGCTGGCTCCCCTCGCCGATCTCCCGGAAAACGCCCGCGCGCCGGCAGCGACCCGGGACCTGCTGCAGGCTCTGAGGCCGACCGGGGCCAGCGTCGTGCTCGTGTCCGGCCGCGCCGCCCGCGATGCCCATCGCGTCGTGGGCCACGAGTTCGACGGGATTCTTGGCAGCCATGGCGCGGAACTGCTCCGGGAGAGCCGGTTGGCCCGGTGGCTGGGGGGCGATCCCGCATTGATTGATGATGCCGCCGAGGCAATCATTCGCGAGATGGCCGATGACTGGCCCGGTGTCCGCCTCGAACCCAAGGGCCATTCGATTGCGCTGCATCATCGCCTGTCGATGGAAGAAGTAAGCCGGCTCCTGCGGGTGGTCGATCGGGCCCTCGAGGGCAGCGATATCGTAGCCCTGCGAGGGCGGCGGGTCATCGATGTGAGGAGCCGTGACGCCGACAAGGGCGCGGCCGTGCTCCGCTGGCTCGCTGAAGAAGAGCAGGGCCAGATTCCCCTGAGCGATGTGCTCTATGCCGGTGACGACACGACCGACGAAGACGCCTTTCGTGCCCTGGGGCCCCAGGCGGTGACCGTCGCGGTCGGCCGGCGACCCCGCAATGCCAGGTTCCGTACGCCGGGACCGGAATCCCTGGCGCGATGGCTTCGACGACTGGAGCAAGCGAGACGACGATGAACGAACCCTCAATTTCATCCTACGGCATGATCGGCGACATGCGCACCGCCGCGCTGGTAAGCGTGGAGGGCGGGATCGACTGGTGCTGCCTGCCCCGGTTCGACAGCGCGAGCGTCTTTGCCGCGCTGCTCGACCAGCAGCGGGGAGGTACCTGGTGCATTCAGCCGGAGGGAGTGAACTGGAAATCCTGTCAGAGTTACCTCGCCAGCACCAATATCCTGGAGACGACGTTCGACCTGCCGAATGGAGCGCAGGCCCGGCTCACCGACGTCATGCCGGTTGACGCCCAGGGTCGTCCCTCGGGGAAGCACCCCGAGATTCACCGGCATCTTCGCTGTACCAAAGGCGAAGTCCCGATGCAGATGCTGTTCATGCCACGATTCGAGTACGCCGCCCGCGCCACCCGGCTCGAAATCATGCAGGCCGGCATTTTTGCGAGTGATCGCACCGACCAGGTGCTGACCCTGTCCAGCGCGAGGCCGTTTGACTGGGAGCAGGACGGCGGGACCGCGACGACTCGCTTCCTGATGACGGAAGGAGAATCCCGCTGGATTGTCCTCCGCTACGATGACGACGACATCCACCCGGTCGACAGCTACGAGAGCGCGCGGAAAATGGAAACGACCGCCGCCTTCTGGCGGATGTGGGCCGCCGCCGTGCGATATACCGGCCCGTTCCGGCAGGAGGTTGAGCGATCGGCCCTGACGCTCAAGCTGCTGACCCACGCGGATTCCGGCGCCATCATTGCCGCGCCGACGACATCATTGCCCGAAGTGCTGGGCGGCTCACGGAACTGGGATTATCGGTTTGTCTGGTTGCGGGACGCTGCGTTTACCCTTGAAGCGTTGCACGCCGTTGGTCACGTCGCGGAAGCGGATGAGTTCATGCGTTTTCTCAAGCGCGTCTGCCGGCATGAAGGAGGCGGCCACCTGCAGATCATGTATGGCATCGATGGAAGGCGAGATCTGCAGGAGCGGCAGCTGGACCACCTCTCGGGATTTCGCGGATCACGCCCGGTTCGGGTGGGCAACGGTGCCGCCGGCCAGCTCCAGCTGGATGTGTATGGCGAAGTGCTGCAGACCGCGGCCGTATGGCGCCAGTATCACCCGATGACCGACGGCACGTGGCGGGTGCTTCGTGGCCTGGTCGAGTGGGTCTCGCATAACTGGCATCTTTCCGATTCCAGCATCTGGGAGGTCCGCGGCGAAGCGAGGCATTACGTTTTCAGCAAGGTAATGAGCTGGGTCGCACTTGACCGTGGTATCCAGATGGCGGAAGAACTCGGGCTCGCCGGCGACGTGACCGGTTGGCGAGAATCCCGGGAGGCGGTCTTCAAGGACGTAATGACGAACGGCTGGAGCGAGCGGCATCAGTCGTTCACCCAGGCCTACGGCGATGACGCCCTCGACGCGGCGTCCCTGGCGATACCCATGGTGGGATTCCTCCCGTGGGACCACCCGCGAGTCGTGTCCACGGTGAACGCGGTCGCCCGGGAACTGACATCGTCGGATGGAGAACTGGTATTCCGCTATCGACAACCGGATGGGCTCGAAGGAGAAGAAGGGGCGTTCAGCATCTGTACTTTCTGGCTGGCGCAGGCCATGGCCCTGACCGGGCGCCCGGATGAGGCCGAGAAAATATTCCGGCGGATGCTTCGGCACGCGAACCAGGTGGGGCTGTATTCGGAAGAGATTGATCCGGCGAACGGAGATTTCCTCGGAAACTTCCCGCAGGCGTTTACCCACATCGCTCTCATCAACTGCGCGGCAGCACTCGAACGGGTGCGAAATAGCGGGGCCGCCGCGCCGCGAGGAAGCGGGGAAGTGGGGAGGCGCGGAAGTGGGGAAGCCAGTACCGTGTGACCCCCGAGCCTCACGCCGACGCGCGGATGTCACGCCGGGTTGCGACGAGGGCCGTACGCCGTTCAAGAGTCCGCGATGGGCGTCAGAAAGCGCAGGGTAGATCGAAAGGGCCTGGTATGAGATATCGCGCTATCGTGCTGGCACTGATCAGTATCACCCTGGCTCCATCGCTTCACGCGCAGCAAACTATTGCTGGTCGTCTCTCGATCAGCTCTCCTTCGGTTCTCGCGTTTCATGCCACTTCAGCAATGACGAAACTGCCCCAACTGCGCAACACGAGTCATTGGGCCGAAGGTGGTGGCGTCGGGGCAGCCCTGCTGGGCCTCCTGGGAATTGTTGTGGGAGCGGGCCTTTGTTCCGAATCGGACACCAGAAGTGAATCCTGTTTTGCTCCGACGGTGGGACTGGGAATTCTTGGAGCCGGAGTGGGATTCACCGTGGGCGCCCTCGTCGGTGCCCGATTTCCGAAACACTAGAAGGGCGCCAGGCCTCGTCAACTCTTTACCCGAGCAACGGTCTCGCGGCTTCGATTCCTGAAAATGGCAAATCACTCCGTTTACGGGGAAAACAAATGGAGTCATCGCAGGGCTAGCAATGACTCCAGGATGTTCGGCAGGATCTTCTGAGATCGCAGCCAGCTTAGCGCTTTTTCTTCTTGCCACCCTTCTTCTTCTTGCCACCACCCTTCTTCTTTCCACCCTTCTTCATGCTCTTGGCCTTCTTACCGCTTTTCTTGACGGACTTCTTTCCCTTGGCCTTCTTCCCAGCCTTACTGGCTTTGGATTTCTTCGCCGTTTTGGCGGGCTTTTTCGCGGCCTTCTTCGCACTCTTCTTTGCGGCCTTCTTCTTTGGCTTGGCCGCCGCTTTCTTCTTTGGCTTGGCCGCCGCTCGCGGCTTGGGAGCCGTCGGTTCATCGGCAACAGGCATCGGGTCGGGGCGAGATGGCATCAACGGGGCAATCGGTTCCGGCTCCGGCGCCATGGGGGAGGAATCCATCCATCCGCTTCCAGACCAGCCCATCTCCTCGTTCAGCTCGGCCATCTTTGCCCCCTCCGAAGACGTACACGGCGCGACCCGCCGCGGGTGTTTGAAGACGTCACCGACGCCTTGTTGTTTTTGGTGTTGCTATAACATGCACAGAATGGATGGTTCTGCAAGCGGCGAAAGGCTCGGCGCTCCAAATCCGGCCCAAATTTGAGGGGAAAGGAACTGTCGCTCCGCACTGGCCTCGGCAGGATCCTGTTTCAGTCGTACAATGATAACATATTGCTTTATAAGCATTTACACTGGGAGACTCAGGGCCGGTGATGCGCGCGAATCCCTCCGTCCGATCATCGCTTTCCCGGTTCACATGCTTTTACGGTCAAACTGCCATACAATGAATATCATGATCAGCTGTTAAGCCGTCATTCTAGAAGACTGCCGTCAGTTTCTCAGTGCCGGGTCATGCACTCTGTGGCCGGCGGTGCGCTCGAAAAACCTCTCCTATTCTGGGGATCGCGCGGAGGGCATGATGCCCCAATCTGAAAGGTGGGACCTGTGAATCCATCCCCGTGGCTGTACCTGTTTGCTGGTATCGTTTCCGGATCGACTCCCGTCTATGCGCAATCCGATACTCTCCACCCCACCCCCATCGCCTGGCAGGCATCGCCACTCGATCTGCACGGTCCCGCTCGCCCAGGCTCGTATATCGGAATTATTGGGCGGCGATCCGCGGGAATGGGAACGGAAACCGGTGACCTCGAAGTCTGGACCTGGCCGCTCAAACTGCTGCACGGATTCAATCTTCGTTTCCAGACGCCGCTGTACGCCGACCCGATAGACGGTAAAGATGTCGCGCGCCGGGTCGAGGTGACGCCAGCCGGGACGACCATCGTCTACAGTCACCCCGCCTTCACCGTCCGTCAGCGTATCTTCGCACCGCTCAATGAGCCCGCCCTGGTGTCGGTACTCGAGGTCGACGCGATCCGTCCGATTGAGATCATCGCCGAGTTTCAGTCGGACCTTCAGTACGCCTGGCCGGCGTCGCTTGGTGGTCAGTACGTCTATTGGGACGACACCGAAAAGGCTTTTGCCCTATCGGAAAGCCAGCGAATGGTCAACGGGTTCGTCGGAAGCCCCTACACGACTTCGGCCACCAATCAGCCGGCGCACAATGTCCCGGAATCCCCCAATCAGCTTCGCATTGCCGTCGGCGATCAAACGACCGTTCCCATGCCGCGTCCGGGTGAACCGGCGGGCCGGCTTACCACCGTGCACGCGAGTGGAATCCCTATCGTGATGGTAGGAGCCATCGCTTCGCGCGATTCGGTGCGGGGGATTTACCGACGAGTGCTGGCCAATGTTTCCTCGCTCTATGACGAGAGAGCGGCGCACGCCCGGACCGTGACCGACAGTGCGATGTGGGTCGAAACCCCGGACTCGCTTCTAGACCTGGCCGTCCACTGGGCCGCCATCAATATGGACGAGGCGATGGTCTGCAATCCTGACCTAGGGTGTGGTCTCGTGGCGGGCTATGGTCCGAGCGGGAGTCGAGGCACGCGCCCGGGTTTCGGTTGGTTCTTTGGCGGCGATGCTTCGATCAATTCGCTGGGTATGACTGGCGCAGGTCAGTTTTCTCTGGCGCGAGAAGGGCTCGAGTTCTTCGCCAGGTATCAGAACGCCGAGGGCAAAATCCCCCACGAGATTTCCCAGAGCGCGGGCAGGATCCGCTGGTTTGAGGACTATCCCTATGCCTTCTACCATGCGGATACGACCCCGTACTGGC
>JBDTRF010000026.1:0-22288 GCA_039931815.1 Gemmatimonadota bacterium | reverse complement strand
GCCACTTTCAGCTTCACCGCCCAATTCCCAATGAAATCCGATCCGATATACACGCCGGCATCGTACTCCTTAAAATGCGGCGCCGTAATCCGGAGGACAAAGTCACCGAGGCCGATATTGGTGAAGTGAAAGAAACCATGCTCGTCGGTCCTGGTTCGATACGCGACGCTGCTGTCTGGTGCGGGCATTCGCAGCTCGACTGTCGCCTGGGGTTGGGCGTCGACATACGCGACCCCTTCGAAGGCAACCCAACCGTTCACGCTGGCGCGACCTGACTGCGCCTTCGCGCGAGTGGGGCACGTGAGGAGAAGCAATGAAACAGCTATGCCGATCGGATACATGCCACGCCGCAACATTTTCATACCGCCTCGTGGTTCCTGATTCTGGTTAATCGCCGGTGAGTGTGAGTACGTCGGTAAGCCCTGATCGGACGTGTTCAGGCAGCTCTCTTCCTTCCAGCGAGCGCCCCAATCGCGCCGAGCAGGATGGCGGCCACCGTCATGAGGACGACAACTTCGCCGATTGCATCGGGTACAGGCTTGGGGTCACCATGCCGGAGTGGGCTCAGAAAAGAGAGGATCAGCCAGGCCGCGACGGAAGAATCGAGGCCAGATATCCCGGTTGCCAGTGCGGCACCGCCGACCGTACCGTGCCGCGCAAAGAGGTATCCCGTGAGCAGGAATAAGATGATCGCGCCCGCGCTCACATATCCGTACGGGAAACGCATGTTGTCCGAGATCAGCGAGCCAACGACGAAATATGCGGTGAGAAAAATGAATGCGAGAAGGTAGGACCGAATGATCGGGCGCATGGCAGCTCACGGGTCGCGAGACCACGGATAATAGGGTGTCAGGGCCGAAAGGCGGTAGGGGAGGGGAATGGAGGAGAGCACGAACTGAGGCGAGCACAAACAGAGGTTGGCGATTCGGAAATCGCCGTGGATCCCGGTTTACCTGACTGTCGTCGAATCGGACGGCGCGGTCTCATCGCTTCCGCCCAGCTGGGATTCCGGGGTCAGGACGTCGGAAGGAATCACGGTTCCGTCAGCGCCAAGGAGTTGAAATAGTCTCCACTCGAGTTGACGGGCGCGGGAAGGATTGGAGCCGTTATACATGACCGACACGATCAGGACGCCATCCTGCCGACCGAGGTAACCGGTGACATTGGAAACCTGTCCGAGTGTACCGGTTTTGGCCCGCACGACTCCCTGCCCAGGCAGGCCGGAGTTGAGCCGGCGAAGGGTTCCCACGCCATTGGCTGGGAGCAGAAGAGGGAAGTTTCTCCCTCCGGGCGTGGTCGGGATCTTGGCGAGATAGGACACAAATGTCAGGGGGGAGGCCCGGTCTTCATAGGAAAGCCCGCTGCCATCCAGCAGTCTCAGCCCCTCGCTCAGACCGGCAATTTCCTCGACATGCGCCGTCAGCTGTTCCGGTGCGTTACGACCACCCGCCCATTGCAACAGCAGCTCCGCGCCAAGGTTGAGGCTTCTCCGGTTTACATCGCTGGCCAGTGAATCCAGCATAGGTGAGTTGACCTCGGCCAGGACGGTGGAAATTGGCCCAGGCATCCGTGAAGTCGCACTTCCGCCCTGAGTCCAGGTAATCCCAGCCTGCACCAGTGCGGTGGCCCATGCCTGGGCGAGGACGGCTTTGGGATCCGAAGCAACGGCGGTAAACCCGCGCGGTCGAGCGGAGACTCCGATGGTGCCGCCGACAACCCACCCCCCACTGCTGGTGGCCGAGAGGGTCAGCCGGCTCTTCCTGCCGGGAACGGTCCGGGCCCGAATTGAGATCAGGGAGCCGATTCCGGCCGGCGATTCCGCGGCCAGCTGAGGAGCCTTTCCCGAGCTGGCGCCAGGGCGAACCGTGAAATTGACGACGTTCTCGTGAATGGTGAGCGTGCCGATGAGGGGGGCAAATAGACGCCCCCAGTGACGATTGGACCATGCGGTGGGGTAGATGGCAAACGCAGGGCCGTCGGCGCTCTGAACCTGCATCGGTCCATGAATCTTGCGTATACCGAGAGTGGCCAGTTGCTGCGCGAGATCGATAAGCTTGGGCCCCACTCCGGACGGATTCTCGAAAGAGGGGTCGCCGTTCATCTCCAGTGCCCAGCTTCCCTGCCACTCACCATTCAGCGGATCGATGAAACCCGATCCGACAACTCGAGTCGCGCGCCGGGCGTCGCCGCCCAGGACGGTGCGGGCGAAACCGGTCGTGAACAGCTTTACCGTCGAGGCGGGCACGAGACTGGTTTCGGGTGCGACGCTCCAGAGCAGTTTGCCGCGCTGATCGGCGATGGCGATGCCCCACGTGCCCCGTGCTCTCCGGCTCGCGTCTCGATACCAGACGCTGAGTGAGTTTCGCTGACCTTCCGTCAGCGTCTGAGATTGGGCCGGCGCCGCCACTGTGGCTGCCAGTCCAAGTGACGCCAGGGTCAGGATAGAGAGCGATCGGAACGAAAGGGCCATGCGAAACTCCTGCGGGCTTCCACTCAATCCCGGGGAGGATGGGGAAGCTGATAATTCATATGTCGGCGGATCGAGAGAGATCCTGAAATCGTGCGCATCCCGGGTTGGACACGGCTGAGGCCAAATCCTGGGTTTCGACGTGCAAAACCCAGGCCTGATCATCGAAGCAGGCACCCAACCCAAGTTTAACACCCAAGTCAATATGCTGCGACTACTTAGGGGAGGAGACATGGGGTTCGACATCGGGCCAACGATGGGTCGCAATCAGGGATCCTTCAGGATGTTGTTGGGCGCAGCGAACGGCATGAGGGGTATGCGCAGCGAACTGGAACCCGGAATGGTCGGCGCCTCAGTGCGTGGCTGGAGGCTGGAAACGCCAGCGGTAGAGCAACATTGATCCACACTTACCCCGGCACATTTCGTCGGCTTGCTCGCGCAGGGTGCGGATCAGAGCCGAGTCGATGTTGTGGAACGTGATGTACTTCTGGTCAATGCCGATGACGACGGCGCCGTCCCGGGAAAACCGTTCCTGGATCGCCCGCGGTGTGGTGAGCGTTGGCCGACCGGCATATACGTCCCGGCTGCCCACCGGCTTGAGCAGGAACGGCCGATTCAGGTCGTGGCTCGTGGTGTCGCGGGTCCAGCTCTCCAGCATCGCCTGCTGCACCGTGAAATCGAGCCGGCCCCAGTAGTGGAGTGCCACAAGAGGCGACGCACTTCCGATCGGGAGATGCGCTATCGACGAGTCGGTTTCGAGTATCCTCTCCGTTTCGATGTATCCCGCCGAGGTAATTTGATAGCCGGCGCGACGCGCGGTATTAAATGCAGGCTGGGTCACCAGCGCGATCGTCAGAACGCCAGCGGTAGCGAGTCCACTGAGCGCGTTTCTCTCCGGCGGCCACCCGAACGATTTTTCGCCGATTCCGGAGAAGTAACGCATCAAAGCTTCCGCGGCGGCGGTTGCGGCGATTCCACTCGCCAACAGGAGGGCCGGTACGGCCAGTAATACGTATCGCTCCGACTTCCAGCCAAACACGATGCTGTGGAGAAGGAGAGGAACGCCGAACCAGGCAAGCAGGAACCATCCGGTTCGAGGCTGTCGCAGAATGGCGATCAGGAAAATGAGCGGCAGGAGTGAAATGATGAGGGGAAAATGGCCGGACAGCGCCCGGTAGTAGGCGGTGACCGGACCAGAGCCTTCATCACTCAATCGAGCCCACATGGGAATCGCGCGGGCGCGCCAGAAGGTCTCTTCGACCAATCCGAACTGGAAGACAAGAAGTGACGCCGCGACCACGATGCCAAGAGCGGTGAGCTGCCAGGGGACACTGTAGCGCCACGCGGCTGACCTGAGCCGGACGAGATCGCGGAGGCCGATGGCGGCCACCACCAGAACAAAACCGGCGGCGACGCTCAGCGTCGTCACTTGGACCGTAGTCGCGTACGCAAAGGAGACGGCGGTCAGGAGAGCCCACGCCCAGTCCCGAAGCAAACGTCGATGAGTGAGCGTCTCCGGCCACAGCGGGTCCCGAATCAGCCGCCAACCGCCGTACATCGCGACCAGGCCACTCAGAAGTTGAAGCATGTAGAAGCGGCCGAACCGGGCCAGCCGGAGACCCTCGGGGTAAATGGCAAGCAGGATGGTGGCGAAAATGGCGACCCACGGTCCACCGATCGCCCAGGCGATCGCCGCGAAGACGACCAGGGAAATCACCCCGATGATGGCCGAGGGGAGACGAACGGCGACCTCCGCGTCACCAATGCGAGGCAGCGTCTTGGAGACAAGGAAGGAATATTCCAACCCGCGAGTGTAGCGGGCTCCCGAGGGCAACACTGGCCCCCGGTTCTGGTCCAGCGCCTGGCCCACGAAATAATGATTCATTTCGTCGCTGGCCAGGGTGTTGACGCCCAGGTTGCTGAGTCGGAGCCAGGCGCCGGCGGCGAGCACAAGCACAAGGAGAACAAACGGAAGTATCCAGCGACCGCGCCCCGGCGGGGGTGGGCCGATTTCGGCTACAACCCGAGTCTGCTCTTCAGAAATCAAGGTGCCGCTGCTTTCTCTGCCCGCTGGTATCTGTCGGTCCGAATGGTAGTGCGCCGCTGACGAGCCGGGTCCTCCCATCTACTTACGATAAGCTGAGAGCCTCGGCTGTGGGACCGGTCACAGGACCAGTCGTGGACAACAGAGGCTCCCGACATCATGCCGTCATTCCGGGCTCTTACTTGAGCATCAGCTTCGCGATCGTCTGCAGCTGCATATTGCTGGTGCCCTCGT
This sequence comes from Gemmatimonadota bacterium, assembly GCA_039931815.1. Lineage (GTDB taxonomy): Bacteria > Gemmatimonadota > Gemmatimonadetes > Gemmatimonadales > GWC2-71-9 > DASYPP01. The sequence goes on along the minus strand of JBDTRF010000026.1, from coordinate 17,543 downwards.
AGATCGTTCCAATCTTGGCGTCGCGATAGAACTTTTCAGCGGGGTACTCGCGGGTATAGCCGTAGCCGCCAAACAGCTCGAGACTGAGCGAGGTCACCCGTTCCGCGACCTGGGAGGCGAATAACTTGGCCATGGCCGCCTGCTGCGTAAAATTCTGGCCGGTATCCCGGAGGCGAGCCGCGTTGTACACCAGGCAACGAGCCGCCTCCAGTTCGGTTGCGGCCTGGGCCAGCTGGAACTGCACTCCCTGGAACTCGGATACCTGCTTGCCAAACGCCTTTCGTTCTTTCACGTACGCCACGGCCGCCTCGAGCGCGCCCTGGGCGACGCCAATCATCTGGGCACCGATGCCGATCCGGCCTTCGTTCAGTGTCTCAATCGAAACCTTATAGCCCTGGCCCACCGGACCGAGGACGTTGGCGGCCGGCACGATGCAATTGTCCAGGATCAGTTCCGTGGTGCTGGAAGCCTTGATCCCGAGTTTTTCCTCCCGCTTGCCGACTGAGAAACCGGGAAAGTCACGCTCGACGAGAAACGCGGTTATGCCCTTGTATCCCTTGGCCGGATCGACCGTGGCGAACACAATGAACAGGCCGGCTTCGGCACCATTGGTGATCCACATCTTTCGGCCGTTCAACTCCCAGTTGTCCCCCTTGAGCACCGCCCGGGTCGAGAGCGAAAACGCGTCACTGCCGCTTCCCGGCTCGGAGAGCGCATAGGCGCCCAGGAGATCGGTCGCCATCCGGGGCAGATATCGGGCTTTCTGCTCGTCGGTGGACCAACGGATGACGCAGTTGTTGACGAGGGTATTGTGCACGTCCACGTAGATCGCGGCTGCGGCATCCACCCGGGACAACTCTTCAATCGCCAGGACCGAAAGGAAGATGCTCGCGCCCGAGCCGCCAAATTGCTCGGGAATCTCGATTCCCATGAGTCCCAGCTCAAAAAAACGGGCGATCAGCTCGGGGTTAAAGAATCCCTGTTCGTCCATCTCGTGGACGTGAGGCCGCAGCTCGGTGTCCGCAAACTCGCGAATGGTCGATCGGAACAACTCTTCTTCTTCGGTAATCGTCGTCAGTGCGCGGGGGGCGCTGGTCACATCCTGCATCGAGTTCTCCGGTTGCCTGGCATTCACAGGGGTGGTGTACTGCCCGGGAGAGTATACCCCGAACCGTACAATGGTTCAATGGAGTCATTCTGATGGACGGAGGCGGCCGGAAAGCATATTTGAGCCTGGTATTTCCTGTTGGGAACTGACCGTGAATCGCTTCCCGCAGGAGTGAGCTAACACCAACGGGTGGAATGGAATGCGACAGTCTCATCGACCAGGGAAGTATTCCGGACGGTGCCACTCTCCCGGTCCGCGTTCTTGCTCGTCCGGGCGCGATTCAGCTGACACCGCGAAACGAGATGGGGGGAACCGAAATGGGGCGACTCGCGCTAATAAGCGTCGTCAGGCGTTAATTGGATGATACGTTCGAGAGAAAACTGGGTTACCCCTGTTAGTGGGGGGGCCTTTTCCATTCCGCGTTTTCGGGCGCCGTCGGGGCGTTATTCAGGTGACAACTCGACGCGAGATGGGAGCTATTCGTTAACCGGAGCACTCCTGCCAAGTCGGGTTTTTCTGCACCATCCGAATGTTCCGGGTGATAGCTCTCATGAGTCCTGCTTTGCCAATCGGCGACGGACCCATGACCTGCATTGCGGCAACCTTTGACATCCCGTCCCGCGCGGATTTTCCAGCCAGAAACGGATCCCGGAACCAAACAGGGTAGCGGCGGGAGAATCTGAATCCTCGATTGGAACTATCTGCCAGCCAGGACTCCCTCCAGCACATCCAACGCAACCGGAACCCGCCCCAGCGGCGCGGCGACCTGTACCCCCTGCACCCGCTCGCGAATTTCGCCAAGTAATTCCCGGGCGATCGAGACGCCCTCGGTGAGGGCATGCTCCTTCCCCAGTCCGCTTGCCCGTCGCATCCGATCGAGAACGCTATCTGGCACGCTCACGCCAGGCACTTCGTTGGCCAGGAACTCCGCATTCCGAAGCGATACCAGCGGCCAGATTCCCCCGACTATGGGAATCTTGAACTGTTCCACTCTGCGGAGGAATCGGTCAAACTGGTCCAGGTCAAAGACCGGCTGCGTTACCGCGAACTCGGCACCAGCCTCGACCTTCCACGCGAACCGTTTGAGTTCCCGCTCCTGATCCGGCGCCGTTGGATTCACCCCCACCCCAATCACGAAACGAGTCTGACTTCCCAGGTCGTTACCTCCCGGGTCGAGTCCCCGATTCAATCGCGAGACAAGGTTCGTCAGGCCTATGGAATCGATGTCGAACACCGCCGTCGCGTCGGGATAGGGGCCCATTTTTGGCGGGTCCCCGGTAATGATCAGCAGGTTCCTGAGCTCACCCGCCGCAGCGCCGAGCAGGTCGGAAAGCATGCCAAGAAGGTTTCGGTCTCTACAGCAGTAGTGCACCACCGTTTCAATCCCGACTTCACGCTGTATGAGCAGGGATGAAACCAATGCCCCCATCCGGCTCTGGGCCCGCGGGCCGTCCGGAATGTTCACGACGTCCACGCCCGCGTCCTTGAGCTGGCGGCATTGCGCGAACATCGGTTCAGGATCGGTTCCCTTGGGAGGCACGATCTCAACCGCCGTGGTGAAAATTCTCCGGGCGAGCTTGGCGCCCAGCGCGGACCGCTCGACCAGCGGCAACGGTATCGACCCCGCCTCGCGGGCGGCCGTCGCGGTGACCGTGTGCTGGTGCCGCGGAGATACGCTCTGAACAAATCCAACAATCGCCCTGATATGCTCGGGTGTTGTTCCACAGCAGCCGCCGACAAATCGCGCGCCGGCCTCTACCATTCGGCGGGCATAGCTCGCCATGTATTCGGGAGATGCCATGTAGATCTTCCGGTCTCCCACCGCGCGGGGAAGACCGGCATTGGGCTGGGCTGAAATGGGGAGCGTCGTCGCCCGGGCAAGTTTCTCAACGGCTTCGAGCACGCCATGGGGCCCGACGGAACAATTGACTCCGACCACGTCCACCGGCATTGCGCTGATTGCGGCGCCGAAGGTGAGCGGGTCGGTGCCGTAATGGCTGCGCCCGTCTTCACCAACCGTCATCTGGGCCACAATGGGCAGATCGCTCAGCCTTCGAACCGCACTCACGGCCGCGCGCAGTTCCTCGACATCGCTGAACGTTTCCAGGATGAAGCCGTCGACACCGCCTTCGAGCAGGCCGGCAACCTGGCGCGCAAAGGCGGTAACCGCTTCCGCCACGGATGTCTCGCCAAATGGCTCGAGCCGAACGCCGAGTGGACCGATGGCGCCCAGCACCGCCGCTCGGGTTCCCGCCGCCTCCCGCGCCAGCTCCACCGCCGCACGATTTACCCGTTCCGTATCATCGCTCATTCCATAGTTCGCGAGCTTGAACGGGTTTGCTCCGAAGGTGTTCGTTTCCAGGACCTCCGCACCGGCCTTGACGTATTCCCGGTGAATATCACGAATAAGGTCCGGCCGTCGCAGATTGAGCTCGTCGTAGCAGACATTGACGAACACACCTCGGCCGTACAGGACGGTGCCCATCGCACCATCAAATACATGGACCCGTCCGTCGTTCAGAAGTTCGCGAAAAGTCGGCATTTTATTGAGTTGACCAATGACCCACACCGCCGGGCCGCGCGGATGTTTGCGGTTGTTGATTCATCGAACCTCCCGGGACGCGTAATGCACTGCTCACGAAATGTGGTCTTCCCCGTTTCCGTCTAGGCTCTCTCGTAATTGAGATTCGGGCTCAACCAGCGCTCCATCGTCTTCACATCCATCGCTTTGCGCCGCGCATACTCTGCGACCTGGTCGGCTTCGATCTTGCCGACGCCGAAGTACTGTGACTGCGGGTGCCAGAAATACCAACCACTGACCGACGCTGCCGGCAGCATGGCAAAGCTCTCGGTCAGCGTGATTCCTGTATGGGTCTCGACCTGCAGCAGGTCGAATAGCGCCCGTTTCTCAGTATGATCCGGACACGCCGGATATCCGGGGGCCGGCCGTATGCCCTGGTACTTCTCCGCGATCAAGGCGGCTGAGTCGAGAGATTCATCCGGCGCGTATCCCCAGTATTCGCGACGAACCCGCTCATGCAGTCGCTCGGCAAAAGCCTCCGCGAGGCGGTCAGCCAATGCCTTGGCCATGATGCTGTTGTAATCATCCTGGTTTCGCTCGAATTCCTGGACCAGGCGTTCAAGCCCAATCCCGCAGGTGACCGCGAAAGCCCCGATGAAGTCCTCAACCCCGCTTTGGGCCGGCGCCACGAAATCCGAGAGCGCCAGGTTGGGTCGCCCGGGTGGCTTGACCATCTGCTGCCGAAGGGTATGCACCGTCATCACCGGCTCGAGCCGGTCGATTCCCTCGAACAGCTCGATATCATCGGCTGGTGTGCTGCGGGCCGGAAAGAATCCGAGCACTGCCCGGGCCTCGATGAGCCTGTTCCTGACGATACGATCGAGCAGTTGCTGCGCATCGTTGAACAGGCTGGTCGCCGCTGGTCCGACAGTGGGATCGGTCAGAATGGCGGGATAATGGCCAGCCAGTTCCCAGGTCTGAAAGAATGGCGTCCAGTCAATTTTCGGAACGAGTTCTTCGAGTGGATAATTGTTCAGCACCTTCCGTCCAGTGAAGGCCGGAGCTGGTGGAGTGACCGTGCTCCAGTCGATTACCAGTCGGTTCCGGCGGGCATCCGCGATGGTCTGCTTCGGCTGCTTTTCCCGGCGGTCGGCCCGGCTCTCCCGGATCTGCTGGTACTCCGCCCTGATGTCCCCGGCAAATGTGTCACGCTGCTCCCGGTTCATGAGAGATCCAGCGACGCCCACCGCTCGGGATGCGTCGAGGACATGCACCGTAGTCCCGCTGTAGGCCGGCTGGATCTTGACGGCCGTATGGACCCGAGAGGTCGTCGCGCCACCGATCAGGAGCGGGGTGGTAAAACCCTCGCGGGACATTTCACTGGCGACAAACGTCATCTCCTCCAGCGAAGGCGTGATCAAACCACTCAGCCCGATGAGGTCCGCTCCGACCGCGCGGGCCGTTTCCAGAATCCTGGCGCAGGGTACCATCACGCCCAGGTCGATCACCTCGAAATTGTTGCACTGAAGCACGACACCCACAATATTCTTGCCGATATCGTGGACGTCTCCCTTGACCGTGGCCATCACCACCGTGCCGTTGTTCCGCGCCGTCAGGCCACTCACCTTCTTCTCCGCCTCGATGTACGGGATCAGGTGAGCGACCGCCTTCTTCATGACCCGGGCACTCTTGACGACCTGGGGGAGAAACATCTTGCCTGCGCCGAAAAGATCACCAACCACGTTCATTCCATCCATCAGCGGTCCCTCGATGACCTCGATCGGCCGCTCGGCCTGGTGCCTGGCTTCCTCGGTATCGTCAATGACGAATTCAGTGATCCCGTTGACCAGGGCGTGGGTGAGCCGCTCATTGACGGTGCCATGTCGCCAGGTGAGATCACTGGCCTGGGTCGACTCCTGTCCCTTGACTGAATCGGCGACGGCGAGCAGGCGTTCGGTGGCATCGGGCCGACGATTGAGGACGACATCCTCCACCCGCTCAAGCAGCTCGGAGGGAATATCGGAATAGATCGCCAGCTGCCCGGCGTTCACGATTCCCATGTCCATCCCCGCCTTGATGGCATGGTACAGGAACACGGAATGGATCGCTTCGCGGACCGGGTTATTTCCCCGGAATGCGAAGGAGACATTGCTGACGCCGCCACTCACCCGGCAGTGCGGTAGCGTCGCCTTGATGCGGCGAGTGGCCTCCATGAACTCGACGGCGTAGTTGTTGTGCTCCTCCATGCCGGTGGCGATCGCGAAGATATTGGGATCGAAAATGATGTCTTCCGCCGGGAAGCCGACCTGTTCGGTCAGGAGACGGTAGGCCCGGGTGCAGATCGCCACCTTGCGCTCGGCGGTGTCTGCCTGTCCCTGTTCGTCAAAGGCCATCACGATCACGGCCGCGCCATACTGGCGTACCAGGGTCGCGCGATGGAGGAATTCCGCCTCCCCCTCCTTCAGGCTGATCGAGTTGACGACTCCCTTGCCCTGCAGGTGTTTGAGTCCCGCCTCGATGACATCCCACCGTGAAGAATCGACCATGACCGGCACGCGACTGATGTCCGGCTCGGAGGCGATCAGGTCGAGAAACGTCACCATGGCCTCATGAGAGTCCAGCATCCCCTCGTCCATGTTCACGTCGATGATCTGGGCTCCGTTGGTGACCTGGTGCCGGGCCACGTCCAGCGCCGCTTCGTAAGCTCCGCTCAGGATGAGGCGGGCAAACTGGGCGGATCCCGTCACGTTGGTTCGCTCGCCGACATTCACGAAGAGAGTATCGGGGCCAATCGTGACCGGCTCGAGTCCCGCTAATCGCAGGCGACTGGGGATGTCCGGGAGCGTGCGAGGGGGCTTCGCGCGTACGGCCGCCGCGATAGCGGCAATGTGAGCCGGCGTCGTGCCGCAGCATCCGCCGACAATGTTGAGCAGGCCATGGTCGGCAAACTCTCCCAGCAGTGCTGCCATGTGTTCCGGCGTGTCGTCGTACTGACCAAACTCATTCGGAAGACCGGCATTGGGATGGGCGCTGACCCGGACCGGCGCGATACGGGCCAGGTCCTGGAGGTAGGGGCGCAACTGCAAAGCTCCCAGCGCGCAGTTGAGCCCCACGGTGAGCGGTTTCGCATGGGCCACCGAATTCCAGAATGCCTCCACTGTCTGACCGGACAACGTTCGGCCACTGGCATCGGTGATCGTCCCGGAAATCATGATCGGAACCCGTTCGCCCCGTTCCTGGAAAACCTGTTCGATGGCGAAGAGCGCGGCCTTGCAGTTGAGAGTGTCGAAGATGGTTTCGACCAGCAGCAGATCGGCGCCGCCATCCAGCAGTCCTGCGGCGGCTTCGTGGTACGCCTCGGCAAGAGCCTCAAACGAGATGTTTCGAAATCCGGGACGGTTGACGTCAGGAGAAATCGACGCCGTGCGATTGGTGGGACCCATGGCCCCAGCGACCAATCGCACCCGGCCAGGGTCGGCGGCCTCGAACGTGTCCGCCACCTCGCGGGCGAGACGGGCGCCTTCCTGGTTCAGTTCATACGCCAGCGACTCCATCCCATAGTCGGCCATGGCGACACGGGTGGAGTTGAAGGTGTTGGTTTCGAGAATGTCTGCCCCGGCATCGAGGTAGGCCGAGTGGATCGCCTTGATGATGGCGGGCTGGGTCAGAGTGAGGAGGTCGTTGTTGCCCCGCAGATCGCTGGAATACGCGGCAAAGCGTTCCCCTCGATAATCGGCTTCTCCCAGTTGATAACTCTGAATCATCGTTCCCATGGCCCCATCCAGCACCAGGATGCGCTGCGTCAGCAGGCGGTCGAGCTGGCGCAGACGCTCCGTACGTGTCATGGGAGATACGTGGACAAGGCCGGACATGGTTACATCCCGGGAAACGAAAAATGCCCCAGCTAAAACGGGCTGTGGGCGGCGTTTTAGCGATTATTTAACGTGGCCGCAATAGGCGCAAATCACCACGAAGCAGTTGTCCACCAATCCTAACCGCGTCAGCTCGAATGCGGTAGCTCATTCCCGTTCATTTCCCTCAACGGCTGAGCGAAAACGGGAAAGAGCGAAACGCATAACGGTCCGGGCAGCCCTTGGGCGTACGCGTTCAGGATATCCCTGCCTCAGATGACGTAATTCATACCCGGTCGCGTTTCCCAGGCCGGATTTCTCCCGGGCCTCGCCGCACAGCTGAGCGGGTGAATGGATTCATGGTTTTCCATTCTCGTTGTCGAGTCGAACGTCCGCGAACTCGACTCCTCTCAACCTCCCAGGATCGCCTTCGCCCGTTCGACTGAAATCCCGTTGATGACCAGCGTCTTTCTCCGGCTGGATTGTCCGCTCTTGATACTTACGGCACTCCGATTGACCTGCAGGAGTCTGGTGAGGAACACGACGAGTGCTTCATTGGCCGCGCCGTCCACTGGCGGTGCCGCCAGCCGGATCTTGAGTCGCTCGCCATGCATTCCTGCCAGGCTGGTGATCGAGGCGCGAGGTTGAACCAGGACCAGCAGGCGTATGCCGCCAGGAACCGCCTTGATCGCACCTTCGGTTAATCCCGACATCCAATCCGGTCAGACATGGAAAATCCGGGCGACGGCCTGCCGCAGGAGCCAGAGAATCACCCAGGCCACGAGTGGACTCACGTCAATCATGCCGAAGGCGGGGAGGGCACGGCGGAGTGGCTCGACGATCCAGTCGGTCAACCGATAGGCAATCCGCATCCATCGATTGTATCGACCAATGCCAAACCATGATCCGATAACCCGGATCAGGAGCGCCGTCGTAATCACCACGTACGTCATGCTGACCGCGAACGAGACCCATCCCAGCGGACCGCCATGCGACAGTTCGACAACCTGGACCACGATGCCCGCAATCCACTGAAGCGCCGCCAGGAAAACCAGTCCACCTATCAGGACCAACCCGATCAACCAGATCGGCGCGTCCTGGGGATTCCCGCCAAATCCAATGACCCGCCGTTCCAGCGGTTTGAGCAGAGGATCGGAAATCTTCCTGCTGAACCGGGCAAGCGATCCGAACGCGTTGACCTTTCGCTCTCGTACTCCCCAGTGAACCAGCGCTACCAGGCAGGACATGGCGAAGGCGAAAGCGACGGCATATCGTGCGCCGGTGACGAGATAACTCAATAGCAACATCCCAGTTCGATCCCTGAATGTGGTTTCGGTCGGAAGGCGGAACGAGTCCCGGTCACGTCCCGAGCCCTGCCAGCTCGTGTCTACTTGCGTGTGCGGAGCGTCGTGGAGCCGCCCGAAGTCGTCGTACAGCTCACCGAGAATTCCCCGCCCGAAAGCGATGCATCTTCCAGGATCTCGTTCGTGCCCCGGCAACTCGTCAGGATCCGCCCGGACGTGGTACGGAACCCGACCACGATCTCGGGAACACCACCCGAAATTGAGAGTGTCCGTGTGGTCGTCCTGGTGAGGGCGTCCACTCCAAGCTCACGAAGCGATCGCGGCAGGCGTCCTCGGTGGGCACTCTTGTAGCTCATGGCTCGATCAACCAGGTCATAGATTTCGCGCCCCAGTAAATCAGCATCACTTTGCGCGCTCGGAGCAGCCGCAGGGTCGTCTGCCGACTTTCCCTTGTCGGAATCCGAATGACTGGAGCAGGCGCCGGTCAGAACCAGGCCGAGAACCGCGATCAACCATCGCACGGGAGTCTCCTGATCAGGGGATGAGTCTTCAGAAGGAGCCGACAAGGATTGGAGTCCCCGGTTCCGATCTCGAGGTGTATATGGGGGAAACGTTTCGCATCAGGCTCGGGCCTCAGGTTCAAAAAAAACCCGGTACCAGGGCACCGGGCTATCGTGAGTCTGGGCCTCACTACTCCATCGCGAAATGGCGATGGTAAATAATATCGAAGCTGAAGGTCTTGGCTTTGCTGCGGGTTTCAATGTATTCGGCGACCCGCTTGAGCCGGTCGGGAATCTCCAGGATCTTGGCCTGGGCTCGGCGACCCAGGGCGCCGAGTCCATTCAGGCCGTCAATCTTCCAATGGCGAATCTGTTCCTGCACAATATGGAGATAGTCCCATGGGCCATAGATCCCGGCCCGGCGGACGACGTCGGCGAAATCCCGGAATCCGGGCATGCTCGCTCCGGGCATGTCGATTCCAGGAAGAATATGCGATGCCGACTCCAGCGCCCGGTCAGGATCTCGCTGAAGGACCTCGTCAAAAACCGTACGGTAGAACGTGTAGTGTCTTGCCTCTTCCTGGGCCACCTTGGAGAGAACCGTGCGCAAAACCGGCTCATATTCTCCTGCCACTTTGCCAGTTTCACTGTGCGAAAACTGGGTCGCCCGCTCCTGCACGGTCGTATAAGCAAAGACACGATAGGGATCGCTGTCCCACCCGGGATGAAATCCCTGCCGAAGGAAGGCGAACTGCAGGTATTCGAGCTTCGATTGATCGAAGATCCGGGTATCCCGGGCATAGTCACGGAGCACCGCGCCATGCCGGTCCTCTTCTGCCGTCCACAGGTTGATCCATTCCCGCCAATAGCTGTCATCACCGAGATACACCGCCAGGAGCCGGTGAAAATGAGGCAGCCCTTCTTCCGTCAACAGATTCAGGGCCAGCGCGGCCCGCGCGGAATCCGGGATGCCGGCCGCTCGCTCGCGAAGAGCCCGGACATGTTCATCCTGTGACTCTCCCGGCTGTGCTTCCAGCAGTTCGGCTGGAAACCAGAGCTCCCGCTTCTGCTCGTGCGTGATCATCAACTCACGGACCCGAGTCTCCATGTCCTTGAGAACTTCAATTTTGGAGAAGAGCTGGCGCGATGCTTCGGTGGTGCCCATTGGGTCCAATCCGGTCAAGGTACGGTCATCCTGTAAGGGGTAACCATCTGGTAAGATAATCTGTTATCCCGCACCTGGGGTCTGCCGGGCCTCCGGGCGGTTCTCCCCCCATGACGGCCCGGTCTCTTGCCCGACCTTCAGCGGTAGCCGGCAGCAGAAAGGCCCGGGAACGCTTTCCCGGGCCGCCGGCAGATGTCCCAATCCGACGCTATTCCTCGCTGGCGTCGGAATCAAAGCGTTTTTCCATCAGGTACCAGGCCCGTTTCCCGATGTAGTTCTGCCGGGTTATCACCCGGCTCCAGCCGAAGGCGAGCAGGAAAGCCTCGGATCGGAGATCGTCAGTCCAGAATTCGGCCAGGTGGGCGCCGGACTCGATGCCCCGCTGCTCAAAGGCCTGGAGAAGCTTGTGAGCATGCCCCTGGTGACGCTCCTCCTGCGATACTGCCAACTCGAGCAGGTGAGCCACGCCACCCTGCAGTGAATACCGCAGCCCGCCGATCCAGTCGCCAATTTCATTGCTCAGGACGAGATACCGATCGTCCCGATGCACGTCGAGGCCAGTCTCGTCGTCGTGACGAAGCAGGAGATCCGCGAACCACTCCGCGAATTCCTCCCCCTTCTCCATATCTCGGATGATAACTTCTGTCGTCTCGTTCATATTGGTCTCGGGATTGTGAACCACGCTGTCCCGTCCATATCGCAATACTGGTGCCATTTTAGGTTAACTCTTTGGGCCTTATTCAAGCCGCGATGCCGAGCACACGGGTATCGTGCTTCCCGTCGCGTTGCCTGACCAAAACTGCGCGTACCAATAACTTAGCGCCTTGTACCACATCCCACCATGACTGGTGCCGCCGCCAGTGGTATGCTGCGGTGCGGGGCCTACATTCAATGTCACCCAATTTTTTGCACACGAGCGCTGGGGTTGTTCGATCTGAAACAGCTCACCGCCCTGACACTGGCGAAAGAACGCTTCAGGGGGCGGAAAGGTTCGGGAATCGTTGGAGGGGCAGCTATTTGGTGCGGCACTGCGTGCTGATGGGAGGACGCCGACCGCACGCGATCTGGTCATTCATCCCGTTTGTGAGCGGTCCGCACGCGGTCGACTGCGCGGATTGAGTCGCCTCGGCGGCAGACTCATGCGACGCGGTCGCACAGTTACGGTGGCCGTTGTACTCCATGCACACTTCGCAGGTGGCCTTCTGCGCGGACAGGGTATTGAACAGCAGAAGGCCAAAGAACCCAATCACCAGCAGGATCGTGACGATTTTTTTGCGGGACATCAGTGAGCTCCTCCCGCGACTTAGCTGCGGAGCATCTGGAAAAGGGCAGGAAGCGAACCGAGCAGGAACATGATGACGCCAGCAATCACCGCCTTGTCCGTGGTGACTTTGCCGGTGACCTTAAGCCCGATCGCCAGGAGAACAGTGGTCCAGAGGATGAAAATATCGAATCGTGCTGCCAGGGCCATGACACCGAGGCTGGTATGAGCCGGGTCGAGGAACCGGGCCGGGCTATAGGAAATGCTCGCCATTCCGGTGAGCTTCTCTTCGGGGAGTACCGCCGCCTGCAACCCGGTGAGGGCCCCGGCCAGGATCCGCGGAAAATAGGAGAAGGTCGCCACCATGAATGCCGCTCCCAGCTCCTGGGTCGCGCCGACCACCTTCCCGACCAGCCAGTAAAAAATGCCGAGGATAAACGGGAGAATGGCGGTGAAGACGATGATAAAATAGGGGAGAAATTCCCCGGTCTTGTTTCCAAACTTCTGGACCTGGGCCACCTGTTCCGGAGTCATCGTTTTCATCTTCTCAGCCATCACCCTGGCGTTGTCCTGCTGCAGGAGGGAGCCCAGCAGACCCTTGGTCCCCAGGACTACGATGGCGGTTACGATCACCAGGACGAGCAGCGGCCCTCCCCATCTGCTGCCTCGTCGGGCGAACACCTTGGAAGGAGCATAGAAGATTTCGAGATAGTCTTCCCATCCTCCGCCTGCCGGCTCAACCGCCGTGCTGGTCATATGGTGCTCCTCGATAAATGTGCGAGAATCAGGCAGCCTACGATTTCACCATGTCCGCGATCCAGGCGGCATAATCTGATCCGCCGCGGCTGATCGGTACTGCAATAATTTCGGGAACGGCATATGAATGAAGAGCCCGCAGGCGCAGCTCCAGCGCAGCATAGCGCTCGCTGGTTGTCTTGAGGTGGCAATACCACTCCACCGCCTGCTCGACCCTGCCCTCCCACCAGTAGTGACTGGCAACAGGACCTACGATCTGGGCACAGGCGGCAAGTCGCTCCTCAACCAGGGTATGGCCAATCCGCTCGGCTTCTTCGCTGGATGACACTGTGGTCGTAACCTGCAGGATGTCGATCATAGGACCCGGAAAGGTGGGTCACCGTTCGCCGCTTCAGGAAGGAATTTTAGTATCGGGGCCACGCTTGCCATCGGTTATCGGGACGATTCCGGCGCGCCAGCCGCTCTTGAACTGGACGGTGAGCCGATGTCCCAGGGTATCGGCCTGGATGTCGGTGACCTCGGAAAACTGCTTGGCGTAGGCCATGGCGATTCTCGCCGGCGCGCCTGAACCGGAATTGTACGGCCGGCCGAACTCACGCCCGATCGCGACCGCGATCGCCTGCTCTCGTCCATAGGTGGCGAACTGATCGGCGGAGAGGAGACCGGACTGGTCCCCAACGTGGCTATCATAGTGATAGTCACGGCAGCCGGCAGCCGACATTATAAGGAAAAGTGCCAGGGCAGATCGTTTCATACTGATCCAGTTTGAACGAGATCCAGGACGGTCGGGAAGAACTGTGGCCAACAATACTCACAATGCCGGGGATGGAAGTAAAGCCCCCGCCGACGTATTCCTTCAGGCAGATCCGTGGGAGTCGAGGCTGGTGTGGCCGCGTTTGCCATGATTGACCAGTCTGTTCTCCCACCGGGTGCTACATCCCCCTTCATGGTGCCCATCCACGTCTCCCGGAGCACGGATGCCTACTTTTCGGCCCCGTTTTCCCCGCGCCAGCCCGATGTTCGCCGGCCTGATCCTCTTCGGGCTTGGGGTCGCCCGACTGAACGCCCAGGCGCCCGTGTCCACAGCTGGGACCCGAGTGGAATGGTGGCATGGGTTGATAGCCGTTGGCGGCTACGCTCTGCTCACGACCATGGACGGCGGCATCAAGCGTTTTGCCGCGGACCATCGGTCCGACGGATCCGACGCCTTCTCCGGCGCGGTGCGAAAGATGGGACAGCCGGAAGTGTTTATTCCCGTCGCGATTGGCGTCCTGGCCACGGGTCTCGTCTCCGGAAATACCCGGGTTCGTGGCGCGGGAGTTCGAATCACCGGCAGCCTGGCGCTCACGGGTGCCATCGTCACGGTTGTAAAATTTGCCGCTGGTCGGTCCCGCCCCTCGAGGCACGGGAGTGATGCCGACGATTTTAATCCGTTTTCCGGTGCCACCTCTACCCCATCCGGCCATGCGGCTATGGCGTTCGCCCTGGCCACGTCACTGAGCGATCAATTCGGAAAACCCTGGGCTTCCGCCATCCTGTTTACCGCGGCGACTGGCACCGCCTGGTCTCGAGTCAATGACAATGTTCACTGGTTCAGCGACGTGGTCGCGGGGGCTGCTATCGGTATCGTGACTGCGCGTTTCGCGGACGGTAAGCTCACCCTCTTCGGCCTTTCGGCGCCGCGGCTCTCCCCGTCCACTGACGGGATGTCGTTAACATGGAAGGGTCAATTCTGACCCTGCGTGAATCCCTGAGTGGCTCTGGACACGAGAAAGCGGGTATCTTACAGAATCAGTTCGCGAAGAGACCCGCTCAATGGAGTCTGCCTAGTGGATCGTCCATCCCGCTCGTATACGGGAATCATGCCCGGGGTCGGCAAGGACAAACGCGCGGTCGCCAAGCGCAAGCTGCTCATCGTCGATGATGACCGGGCGTTCGTCGTCCTGGCCGCCGCGATCCTGCGCGATGCCGGGTTCATGGTCCTCGAAGCACACGATGCGATGCAGGGCTATATGTTCGCGCAGCAGGACCCTCCCGAAGTGATTCTCCTGGATATGCAGATGCCGGCCGGCGGGGGACTCAATCTGCTCAAACGAGTGCAGGGCGTGCCACGCCTGGCCAGAATTCCCATCATCATTGTCACCGCGAGCACGGACGAAGGACTGGATGAGCTGGTTCGCTCCCAGGGCGCCTCGGCCCTTCTCACCAAGCCGGTCGACCGTGACCGGTTACTTGACCTGGTAAACCAGGTGCTCACGAGTCCCGGGGAATAGCCTCGCGCCACGACGAGGTCCGCGCTGAACGAGGCTCCAGGTCTCGCTTCGAGTCGAAATCAACTACCGCAGTTACCACTGGTCCTCCTCCACATCCCCCTCCCGCGAATTTGTTTGTCTCCAATTATGTTTGCCTGTCCCCGAGCCTGATGGTGAAATGATGAGCGGCATAGTCAGCATCCCGACGCCCAGAAATGAGCCCGTATTGACGTACGCGCCGGGAACCCCGGAGCGCACGGCACTCAAGAAGGCGCTCGCGACGATGAGCGGCGAGCAGGCGGATATTCCCTGCATCGTCGGCGGCAGCGAGATTCGGAGCGGCAAGACCACGGACGTGGTTGCTCCCCATGATCACCGACATATCCTCGGGCGGGTCCACCAGGCGACCGCCGAGACAATTCATGGAGCCGTCAAGGCCGCCAACGCGGCTCAGCGGGAC
This sequence comes from Gemmatimonadota bacterium, assembly GCA_039931815.1. Taxonomy (GTDB): domain Bacteria; phylum Gemmatimonadota; class Gemmatimonadetes; order Gemmatimonadales; family GWC2-71-9; genus DASYPP01. Next base: position 2,365 of record JBDTRF010000026.1, on the reverse strand, counting down.
TGGGCCGAGTGGAAGTTCGAGGATCGCGCCGCAGTTTTTCTTCGTGCGGCGGATCTCCTGGCGGGTCCCTGGCGCCAGGTGATCAACGCGGCGACGATGCTGGGCCAGAGCAAGACCTCACACCAGGCGGAGATCGACAGCGCCTGCGAGTTGATCGATTTTCTCCGGTTCAACGTCCATTTCGCGGAGCGCCTGTACCGGGAGCAGCCGGAATCCTCCCCTGGAATCTGGAACCGGATGGAGCATCGTCCGCTCGAAGGCTTTGTGTACGCCATTACGCCTTTCAACTTCACGGCGATTGGCGGCAACCTCCCGACCGCACCCGCCCTTCTCGGCAATGTCGTCGTCTGGAAGCCGGCCGGCACCGCAACTCTGAGCAACTACCTTTTTCTGCGCCTGCTGGAAGCCGCTGGCCTGCCGCCGGGTGTCATCAATTTCATTCCCGGCAGCGCCGCCCAGGTGAGCGATATCGTTCTTTCAGAGCGAAGCCTCGCCGGCATTCACTTTACCGGGTCGACCGAGGTGTTTCAGACCCTCTGGAAGAAAGTCTCCGAGCGGCTGGAGCACTACGCCACCTATCCCCGGCTGGTCGGCGAGACCGGCGGCAAGGATTTCATCGTGGCACACGCCAGCGCCGACCCGGCCGCGCTCGCCGTCGGCATTGTCCGCGGTGGATTCGAGTACCAGGGCCAGAAATGCAGCGCCGCATCGCGGGTCTATGTTCCCGATAACCTCTGGCCCGAAGTGCAGGAACGGGTGCTGGGGATGATGCAGCGGATTCGCATGGGCGATGTCGCGGATTTCAAGAACTTCATGGGGGCGGTCATCGACCGCCGGGCGTTCGAGCGGATCAAGGGGTATCTCGACGATGCGAAGAAGGCGCCGGGCGTCAAAGTCCTGGCCGGCGGCAACTGCGATGACAGCACGGGATATTTTATCGAACCGACTCTGCTCCAGGTCAGTGATCCGATGTATCGCACCATGTGCGAGGAGATCTTCGGGCCGGTGCTCACGCTGCACGTCTACCCTGCCGCGAAATGGCGGGAGACGCTCGACCTGGTCGATCGCACCAGTCCCTATAGCCTGACCGGTGCTGTTTTCGCCCGTGATCGTTCCGCCGTGATCGAGGCGAGCCGGGTGCTCAGGAATGCCGCGGGAAACTTCTACGTCAACGACAAGCCAACGGGAGCAGTAGTAGGGCAGCAGCCGTTTGGCGGAGCGCGGGCCAGCGGGACCAACGACAAGGCCGGATCGATTCTCAACCTGGTTCGCTGGATTTCTCCCCGGTCAATCAAGGAAACCTTCGTGCCGCCGGTCGAATATCACTATCCGTTCATGGAGGACGAGCGGGGCGGAATCTGATCGAGGTTCGGCGGTGGATGGAGTCTCCGGCAGCACCAGGGCGGGTCGAGGACCCGCCTTTTGCGTGCGCGTTCGATCGCTGGCCGAATAGGGCTTTCAGCGCGTTTCGTCGAAGCTACTGCTTGAAAATCTCTCCCCCCTTCATGACGAAGCTCACATGCTCGAGGCTGCGGATATCGGCAATCGGATCGGTATCGACCGCGACAATATCCGCGAAGTGTCCCGGCGCGATCGCGCCGAGGTTGCCGCTCTGATCCAGTAGCGCGGCGGCCACGCTGGTGGCCGACTTGATCGCCTGCATCGGGGTCATTCCATATCGAACCATGTAGCTCAGCTCCTGGGCCTGGTTCTCCGTCCATGCGTAGCCACCGGCATCGGTTCCATACGAAATCAACGCGCCGCGCCTGAGCGCCTCCCCGAAGGCCACGCGCTCAATGTCGACCATGCGGGGCCAGATTCCGCCGCGACCCTCCGCCACATACGCTCCGACGAAAATCGTCGGACACCAGTAGACTTTCTGCTGCACCATGCGGTCAATCAGGTCGGGGGTCAGCCCGTCGCCATGCTCGATGGTATTGACTCCTGCCCGAAGCGCGGCATCGATCCCATCCCACCCGATGGCGTGTGCCGCGACCTTTCGTCCCAGCCGGTGAGCTTCGTCGACCAGGGCTTTCATCTCCTCTTCGGTGAAATTGACCCAGCTATGGAGTTTCCCGTCCGGGGCGATGTAGTACCGCCGGTCGGCGTAGAACTTGATCCAGTCGGCGCCATAGCGAACTTCCTCCCGCACCGCCTTGCGGATCTGGTCCACGCCATCGACGATCTGCACGCCTTCCGGCACGCGAAGTTCCCACGAATACCCGCTCAGCGGATACATCCCGGTCGGTGCCATGGCGCGGGTGGCGACAAACAACCGCGGGCCCGGGACGATCTTCCGGGCGATGGCCACCTTGAGGTCGACGTCAGCGTACATGGCGCCTTCGGTTTCGAGGTCGCGCATGGT
>JBDTRF010000025.1:0-22723 GCA_039931815.1 Gemmatimonadota bacterium | reverse complement strand
ACACCGATCGCCACGCCGAACGCTCGCTTGTGAAGCGGCGCAAAGGCCAGCGCAATACTGGGGGGCAAGGTGTCTTCAGATTTCGGCGTCACGACGGTACTCATGGAGCGGCCTCATCTTTCGTGTCGCTCGAGTGGAGGACCGTAAATATGGACCTCCGGTACGCCTGCGGCAATGCTTTCATCAGGTCTCCCGGCCTTCTCCCCGCACGCGGCTCGGGGTGACGGGCTGTTGCCAGGGACCCCGCGGGGTCTTGCTCGGGATGGGCGGCCAGGTTTCGACACCGACTTCGGCGAATGCCTGCACGTAGGCCGGCGGCTTGGGTTCGCCAACCGCATGATGAAGAAACACCCCCCAGAGCGCCGAAATCCCGTTCAGGAAATAATACAGGAGGTGGACCGGCACCACGCGCAGCGAGAACCACGCCCCTCGCACCCGGGCGAAGAAGGCGTACATCCGGCGATTGGTATAGATCACCGGCAGAATCAGCAGCAGGGACGCGGCAGCCCAGCGCAGGTCGAAGGTCACAACACTCACCAGGAGGCCAAGGACCGAGAGCCAGATCAGCGCGGTATTGATTTTTTCGATGGCCTTCACGTTGAGAACGCTCGTGTTCCCCTTGTCGCCCTGTTCCACGATAAGCCGCATCCAGGGCACGCCACGATCGTGCAGGTCGGTTACGATGACGTTCTTGATGGTCCACTGCTTGAGATGGGTTCCCTGGATTTCGGGGCGCAGCAGGATGCTGTGGCCATGCGCCCGGATCCGCTGACCCAGCTCGATGTCTTCGATCTGGGGTCGGACGTAGTGCCACTCATCGTACATGCCGCATTCGACGAACACGCTGCTCCGGATGGCGCCACATCCCGCCCAGAACGTTTCCGCCGGTCCCGGGTTCTGGTGATGGACGTAGTGATGCATCAGGTTGCGATACTGAGAAATGAAGCCCGGAGCCGGCGGCGCGTCACAATACGATCCAAACACCGCCCCCAGCGCGGAATCCTCGGCGAAAAGCCAGGCAAACCGGCGCAGCGTATCGGGTCGCACGCACACATCCGCGTCGATAAAAACGGCCACCGCCCCTCGAGCCGCCTCAAACCCGCGGTTCCGGGCGTACGCGGGCCCGTGTGGCTTGCCCGGCAGCCGGACCACCCCGTCGGCATAGCGGGCGGCAATGGCCGCGGTGTCATCGGTGCTGGCATCGTCGACCACGATCAGCTCCCAGCAGGAACGTGGCAGGTCGCTCCGCGCCAGCGCGCCGAGGGAGAGGGGCAATACCTTCCCGCCCTGATAGGCCGGCACGATAACCGAGAGAAACGGCAGCTCGCGCATCCTGGGCGTCATTTCCCCGCGGGGTGAAGGGCCTGACGAAGCGCGCGGGCGTGAGCCCGGATCCGCAGTCTCCACCGAAATGATTGGCTCCCCCATGCTTCGAGTCTCCCCGGTTTCCGGAAATAGTACATATCGAGACGGGGCACGAGATGCGACCTGTCGCTCGCGTTCAGCACCCGAAGCTCGGTGGTACAGGCATTCTGATAGTGGGCCCCGGCGACATCCACCGCCGTCGAGTCGTAGCTGCCGTACGGATACGCGAAACTCGTGGGTCGCTGTCCGGTCTCAGCCTGAATCCGGTCGGCACAGCCGCCGATCTCATCTTCAAGGGCACCTTTAGTCATTCCCGCGAGTCGCGGATGGGTCCGGGTGTGCCCACCCAGCGTGACTCCCGCTTCTGCCAACCGTCCGAGCGTCGGCCAGTCCAGCAGGGGAAGCGTGGGAATCCCCGGGGCATCCTTCCCGCCCCACGCATTGGTCCGTCCTGTCAGGTCGGATACCACGTACAGCGTGGCCGGCAGACCGTGCTCACGAAGGAGCGGTGCAGCGTCAGTCGCGAAGTTGGCAAATCCGTCGTCGAAGGTCAATGCCACGACATCGTCCGACGCCTCGCTCGTCACTACGCGATCCAGTGGCAGGACTTTCACTGATCCGCGGGCCAGCCACCGAACGTGGCTGTGAAACTCGTCCCGACTGACTGATATCGCCGACCCGGAGGGATCGATCGAATGGTACATCAGGACGGCGCGCACTCCCTAGCGAACGACCAGGCGTGCGCGCTGTTCGGCAACCACGTCAGCAATGATCTGTTCGAGGGTCCGGGTGAACTTGTACCCGGTCGCTTTCTCCAGTTTCCTCGTATCCGGAACCCGGCGCTCGAGATCCTCAAATCCGACGGCGTAGGCCTCGTTGTACGGGATGTGGACGATGGAGGACTGACTGCCGGCAGCGTCGCGAACCATCTCCGCCAGTTTGTTGATCGTCACTTCACGCTCGGTACCGACATTGAACACCTGCCCCACGGCGGCTGGCGTGTCGATCAGCCGGAGCACGGCTTCCACGGCATCGTGCACGTGGCCAAAGCAGCGGGACTGCTCGCCCGAGCCATAGACCTGGATCGGTTCGTTGGCCAGGGCCTGGGCCACGAAGGATGGCAGGACCATACCGTACCGCCCGGTCTGGCGCGGGCCGACCGTGTTGAAGAACCGGGAAATGATCACCGGCACCTTCTTCTCACTCAGGTAGGCCAGGGCCAGCCACTCATCGAGGGCCTTGGAGCAGGCATAGGCCCAGCGGGAGTGCATGGTGGACCCCAGCTTGAGATCGTCATCTTCCGAAAAGGGAATCTTGACTCCCTTGCCGTACACCTCGGACGTCGACGCGAGGACGACCAGCTTCTGTTTCTTCGCGGCGGCGTTGAGGACAACTTCAGTTCCCCGCACGTTGGTCTCGATGGTATGGACCGGCCGCTCGACGATCAGCCGGACACCCACGGCCGCCGCGAGGTGAATCGTCACGTCGGACCGATCCACCAGCTCACTTACCAGCGGCGCGTCAATGGCCGACCCCACCCGGTACTCGAATCCCTGGCGCCCCACCAGGTGGCCGATATTATCCATCTGGCCGGTCGAGAGATCGTCGAGAATGATCACCTTGTCGCCCCGGTTGAGCAGCTGCTCGGTCATGTGCGACCCGATGAATCCCGCGCCGCCGGTAATAAAGACCTTCATTTTTTATGGCCTGGGTTAAAGTGATAATTCTTCGCTCATTTGTGATTCTGAATGTTGCCTGGTCGTGTTGATCGATCGACGTGTCATCATCCAGTCCTGATCAGGTCAGCACTCAACAATCAAAATCACAAATCACAGATTAATCTGCGCCAACAGTGCTCCCCTGCTCCGCCAGAACGTCCAGCACCTTCCGGTCCCCCCGTCGCTCCGCCGCCCGCCGGACAATGTCCAGGTACTGGGGGACCACGGCGGTTTCGGTATAGTGGGACAGAAACGCCTGGTATCCCGCATCCGCTTTCTTCTTCCGATAGGCCTGGTCACCCTGGAGCCGGCGCATCGCGCTCACCAGTTCCGCGCCCGTCGTAAATAGCTCGCCGCCACCCGCCTGCTCGACGATCTCGGGAAACGGACCGATGCGTCGGGCGATCACTGGCGTCGACTGCTTGAATGCCTCGATCAGGATAATGCCGAACGTCTCATAGCATACCGACGGGACAATCAGCGCCTCGGCATGCTGGTAGTACCGGCGTAATTCATCCGGCGTGACCCGGCCCAGGAATCGAACGTTAGGTATCCCTTCAGCAATCCCCTTGAGCACCGCCGTGTACTCACCGTCGCCGGCGATCAGCAGGTCCGCATCCGGATACTCCCGGAAAAGGGGAATGACATCATCCAGGCCCTTGATCTTCTCGAGTCGGCCGACAAACAGGAAATAGGGCCGATCATGGGGACGAGCCCCGCCCACCGCCGACCCGCCCGGTTCCGGGTCCGGAAGGAAGTAGGGCAGCACCTCCATGGGATACGTGAGTCCGAACTCCGCGTGCTTCTGCCGGCTGAACTCGCTCATCGCGATGATGGCGTCAATGTGCCGCAATTCGCGCTCGAGGTACCCGGTCCAGCGCCAGAGCTGGGGAGGACGGCGATACGCCAGGGTGCAGCGAAAGCACTGTCGCCCCGTACACAGCTCCTTCCCATGGCGCCACAACACATGCATCGGGCACACCAGCCAGTGCTCGTGGGCCATGTACAGCTTCAGGCCGTTGCCATACTTGAGGATGCCCGGTCCTCCCACCAGGGAGACGTTGTGAAAGTTGATCACATCGTACCCGCCTTTTGCCAACAGGCGGCGGATTTTGCCTCCGTTCGCGACTGGCCGGCCGAACTGCTGGGTCAGGAGCGGGGAGAGCGAACCCAGCCCGCTCCGAAGACCGACCACGTCGATCCCTTCGGGTTCGACCGCCGCAGGCGGTTCTTTGCCCTGGTGCAGCGTGTTGTACGCGTCGACATCGTGAACGACCGTGACGTGATGGCCCGCCTTCGCCAGTCCGCGGGCCAGCCGCTGAATCCCGATACCATCCCCGCCAAAATTGAACGGAGGGTAGAAGGTCGTGAGAAAACAGAAACGCAGCGCACTCATGCCGCCGCCTCGACAATCGCGTCAAGCGCTGCCCGGGCGGTACGAGGCCATTCCAGCGCCCTCGCCCGCTCCAGGGCTCGCCGGCCCATGGCAAGCCGAGCGGGCTCATCCACCAGCATGGTTTCGAGTGCCTGGGCCAGGGCCTCGTCATCGCCCGGCTTTACGAAAATGCCTCCGCCTTCCAGCAGCTGCGGCAGTGGGCTTTCGGTCGTGGCAATGACGGGCGCTCCGCAGGCCGCGGCTTCGACCGCGGGAAGCCCGAACCCTTCACACGACGACGGCAGCACCAGCGCCAGCGCTTCGGCGTGAAGCAGCTTGAGATCTTCATCGGCCACGAACCCGGTCCATTTCACTAACGACTCAGTGCCGGCTTCGCTGATGGCCCTTCGAATCTGGGCCTGGCTCCCGTGAAACACATCGCTATCGATACTGCCGACCAGCAGCAGGTAGACCGGGGTCGCCTGATGCTTCACGGCGATGGCATGGGCCCGAACGATCGCATCGACATGCTTATGCGGATTGAAGCCGCCGACATAGATAAACCAGCGCGCGCCCTCGGGAAGACCCAGCCGGGCGGTGATCGCGGCCAGCCGTTCGGGGTCCTTTTCCGGACCAAAGGATGGAGCCGGCGCCTCGACCGCCACCCGGATACGACCCGGCTTGATGCCGAGGTAGCGGGTGAGATCGCCGGAAGCAAAGTCTGATACCGTGAGCACCAGCCGGGCCTGCTTGACGGCCAATCCAACCTTGAGCTTCCACAGGAGACGGGCGCGAGGCGACGGCAACGTCATCTCGGGGAACCGCTCGGCAATCGCGTCATGCACCGTGACGACCGCACGCAGAAATGGCGGCAATGGGAAATAGGTGTAGACCGACGGAGAGAAGAACACATCGAGCCGCTCCCGCCATACCGCCCGCGTCAGCCGCAGCATGTCCGCCGGGGATCGATTGCCATCGGCCGCCGCCGCTTCGGTGGGCGACTGCGATTGTTCGACCACCACCGTGCGAACGTTCCGGGCAACCAGGTCGAAGGTTTCCGCGGCCCGCGCGTCGAGAAAGCAGACGAACTCATCCGCGGGAGCAAGCGCAACCATGGCGGGGAGGAGGTGCCGGGTATATCGCCCGTAACCTCGTCCATTGGCCCAGCAGGTAGCGTCAACCCCGATCTTCATAGGGCGGCAAGGCGGTAAGGCGGTACGGCGGTCAACCGACCTGTTACCGAGACAGCAGGCTGACGGGTCGCCGGGACAGCAGGGGGCGGCTCGATGCGCCTCGCAGCATGCCTTGCACCCGGTAGCCACGTAGTCGTCGGGTCGTCACTCGAGTCATCTTCGGAGACTATTGCCCTGCCGCCCTGCCGCCGTACCGCCTCAACTGAGATCACTTCACCCCGACCGGAGTCCCCGATGTTGCCGACTCTTCCAGTTTCTGTTCCTCGTGATACTCGAAGTCGGTGTTGACCTCCCACAGGTCATGCGAGGCGCCCTGCATATTCCACAGCGCCATCATGGCGGTCAGCATCGAATGGTCCTGGTTGTTGTACTTGTGCATGCCGTTTCGACCGACCGTGTGCAGATTGGAGATCTGATCGATGTACGCCCGCACGTTGTCCAGGTGGCCGCGGTACTGCGAGTCGTAGATCGGATACGCCTTGGGCATCCGGATGACGGCGCCGTCTTTCACCAGGGACTTGTCATCCAGCAGGCCCAGCTCCTCCAGCTCGCGCGCGGCCTGGGCAATCAGGTCCTCGTCCTTCGAGTCCCACAGGCCATCGCCCTTGAAGCAGAAATATTCCATTCCCAGGCAGGTCATCCCCGGCACCGGCACCATGGCGGCGCTCCAGTTGTTGAAGTTCTGGATCCGCCCGACCTTGACCCCCGGCGTATGAATGTAGATCCAGTTGTCGGGAAAGAGCTTCTGCTTGTCGAGCATCAGGGCAACGACCAGGAAGTCACGGTACTTGAGACCTTCAGCGGCCTCGCGAACCTTGGGCGGCACGGCCGGGTCCAGCGCCCGGACCAGGTTCCGCACCGGCATCGTGTTGATGACATGGTCGGCGGCGAATCGCTTTTCCCCCTCGGGTGTCTGGGCGCGAACGCCGGTGACCCGCCCGTTCTCCATTTCGATCGCGCTGACGTAGTGTTCCATCAGCACCTCGTTGCCCATCTCCCGGATCTTGTCGCGACACATCTCCCACATCTGGCCCGGCCCGAGGCGGGGATACTGGAACTCGTTGATCAGGCTCTTGATCTTGGTGGAGCGCTTGTTGAGCTGGGCGGCCGAGAGAATCGCCTTGGCCAGCGAAAGACCCTGGATCCGCTGGGCGGCCCACTCGGCCCGAATCTCGGTGCAGGGAATGCCCCAGACTTTTTCCGTATAGGTCTTGAAGAAAATCTGGTAGAGCCGCTTCCCGAACCGATTGGAAACCCACTGCTCGAAATTCTCTTCCACCTTGCTGGGCCGGAGCCGGGCCTTGAAGTAACTGAGCACGATAAGAATCGCGTTCCAGATTCCCAGGCCGCTTAACGCATTGGCCGCCTTGAGCGGATAGTCGAAATATTTGCCGCTGTAATGGATCCGGGACATGCGGGGGACTGAGATGAACTCCTTGCCCAGGATCTCGTGCCACAGGGCTTCCACCGGCGCGATCTTGGTGAAGAAGCGGTGACCGCCAATATCAAACCGGAACCCCTTGTATTGTGCGGTCCGCGAAATTCCGCCAACCGTGTCATCACCCTCGAGTACCGTGACCGAATACCCCTGCTTCGCCAGCAGGTAGGCCGCGGTAAGTCCGGCAGGGCCGGCCCCGATCACGATCGTGTGATCGCCGGGTGCAAGCTGGTCAACCTTCCGGGCCCCCAGGGGTTGGGCGGGCGTCATGACAACTCCAATCAAAAAGGCCAGAGATACGGCGAGCTAGTTGGTCCCGTGCTGATCCTGAAATCGCCCATCCGCGTAATGCGTATCGCTTATCGAGAGTCATTAAGAGGAGGCTCTCACTTCTCACGTTGCGATTGGCGCTCCGCGACATGCCCGTCCCTACGTCACCTTGCTTAGTGCATCTCCCGGTCCAAACCAGGAGCCCACGACCTCGCCGGCGGCCCAGCCGGTCACGAAGAGCGCGAGCAGGGGGAGCGACCGCATCAACTCCGCGCGGTGTGATCCCTTCTTCCAGATCCTCGATACGGTGCGGTAAAACAGCACCGGTGGCAGGGCCATCGCGGCGAGGCCGAAGGCCAGGCGCCGCGGGGCCGGCGCACCGGCTACCCTGGCTCCGGCATACGACCGGGAATACAGGTAGCGCTGGGACAGGTATTCCCAGATGGTGTAGTGCTTCTTGTGGCCGACCCGGATGGCGGGACGACAATAGAGCGTTACGCCATCCGCACGCAGGCGATCGTGAAGGTGGTTCTCCCACCGACCCTGCTCCGTCACCGCGCGATAGCGCTCGAGCAGCGAGCGCAGGTACACCGTGTTGTTCCCGGTGAGCCAGTCCGACGGCCCTTCCGGCAGGGGCGGCAGCAGGTGGCTGTATTCGCAGAGGAATGCGGCCCAGTCCACCGTCCGTTCGGTCGCGGCATTTTCCACCGATCCGCCCACGACATCCTCGCCCCTGCCCTGCGCTTCGAGCAGCTGGCGAGCCCAGCCCTGGGGAACCAGGACATGATCTTCTATGACGGCCACTGATCGGCCCTGCGCGACGCCAAACGCCATCGCGCGGAGGTCCGGGATGGTGGTGCCCCGCTCTGCTTCCAGAAGCCGGACAGACGGATACCGGGCCCGGACCTTGGAACGCACGGATTCTCCGACGCGATCCGCCACCAGGACTTCGAGATTGATATCGGGCCGCTGCTTTTCCAGGGCCGCCAGGCATCCATCGAGGTCGCTCCAGCCATTCACCGACGGCACCACTACCGAGAGATCAATTCCTGTCATGTATCAGCGGACCGGTTCCGGCGCGGCAATGTCCTGCGCTTTGAGGTGAGCCAGCCAGTCCACCGGCTTGCCATCGCGAGTGAGTCCCGGTCCCGGACGGAGGACACCGCCGCGGTGGGCCAGGATTTCGTTCCAGTCTTCTTCCAGGGCACGTTCGTCGTCAGTCAATTCGATAATATGACCGGTCGATTCGGTCATTCCGAGGCTCAGCAGATCGGTCACGGTTGCTCCCGGAGGCGCCATGATGAACCTGGTACCGTTGAACATGCGGGCGAGCTCCGACAGCTGGGACGGCGTGTCCGATCGGGAGACCAGCAATTCCGCCCCCGCGCTCATGGCGGCGGGGAGGACCCGGTTCAAGACCGCCTCCAGGCGGCTTCGATCTCCCCCTGAGGCGACAATGATCGACAGCGATGGCGTCGCGGGCCGCCGGGAGAGGCGGCCTGCCGAAGATGATTCGCCAGCGATCGGGACGTAGATGACACTCATCAGGGTTCCTTAACCTGTGCCCCGGAAGCAGAATCGACGGTGCTGGGTCGACTGGATGGGGTGGCAACAGGCTGTTTTGGCGAATGAAATATCGAGAAAGCGGCCTCGCCTGACTATCGATTCAAGGGTCGAGGATGCCGGCGCTCTGCAAGTAGCAAAGCCGGTGCCAGTATGGGGGTTGTGCCCGATGGCTACAGAGAGGGAACCCTCGGGACACGATGGGGTAACGGGAATGCCTGCGGGGAGATGTTCCGGCCCGAACGTCCGGAGGACAGTCGTGGAAGGGTTCCAGCGCCGATCAGATCACCGGGATTCCGCCATGATCACTCGCACTCCTCCCGCATTGCGTCGATCTTACGAACCGGAAGTGTTGCGACATCGCAACACAGGGACTTTACCTCGCCACAGATTATTCGTCGAGATTATCGGACTCCGCCTCCGCCTGGATGCTCGCCGCGAGCTGGCGGAACGTTTCGCAGGCGTTCCCAACCAGTCGCTCGGACGGATGAAAGCTGAGCAACAGGGTTCGGGAACCGAAATCCTTCAGGATCTGAACATGTTCACAATACGGCAGCAGTGGCTGAATGATCTCGGCCCCACCGCGGAACGGTGTGATCAGGCCGTATCGCACACCACGTTTTTCGAGATATCCTGGCACGTCATTGCGGCCGCGCTGAATGGCCTCATCCGGGTGGATAACTTTGCGCCCGGTGTAGTAAGAGAAGGCAGCTTCCTTGATCGTAACCACCGCCGCATCAGCGGGAATGTTGGCGCTGGTGAAGCGAACCGCCGAGAAGAATGCCAGGCGATCCGGGGCGAAACAGGAGGCCGATACGGTGGCGTGCGAACGATCGCAGCGGGCGGACTTGCTCGCGACCTGAATAGCAGCCGGCGCCGTGGTCGCGACAAGGGTGGCGGATAAGAGAATACCGAGCACCAGGCCCAGCCGCTGACCCCACCTGTCACCGATGGCTCTGAAAGTCACGAAAACCGAGAGCAGCATCAGCGGTGCTATCGGCATGAAAAATCGAGTCAACTTGTAGGGATAGAGGAGAAGAACTCCGCAATAGGCAATGAAATAGAGAGGGATAATCGGGGCCTTCCTCCGAAGGAGGTAAAGTCCGATGCAGGTTCCGGCGAAGAGGAGTACAATCCAGAAAATGTTGTCGAGCCGACTCCCTTCGATCGTGGGAACCTGCAATCCAGCCCCTAATGACCTTGCAATGTAGACTTCGACAAACTTCTGGCTTCGGGTCAGGACCAGCCCCAAAGGTCCGGAGAAATGTTTCGCGGTGGTGGTTGTGACGGCGGCGTACGACCGTTCGGTGAACTGAGTGGGTGCAATGGTTGTCCAGTAGAGCCATGCGCCAACAGTTGCCGAGCTGGCAACCGCAAACACTGCTGCCCACCGGAAACGCCGTTCAACCAGGAGCGACACAAACACTGCGGCGATAATACTCAACCCGATACTTCGCGTCAGTCCGGCGAGGATTGCCAGGATCGTCGCAAACAGGTATCGACGCGTCGAATCTCGTACGGTGCACAGCACCCAAATGGCGGCAAAGGAAAATGCCATGTAGGGTGATTCGGTTACGACTCTGCCCGCGTATCCCAGCAACAACCTGCTGAAAACCAGGGGGGCGAGCGTGAGTACCCCCAGGACGGGGCCAGCATATCGTTGCGCCAGATCGAAAATGAGCAGAAGAGAGATCGCGGAGAACAGTACCGTGGTGATTTGAGCGACGGCGAGCGTATTTCCGAAAATTGCCCCGGATACAGCAAGGACGGCAGGAAAAGCGGGTGGGTATTGAGAATGTCCCGGCGAGCCAAGAATATGGCTGTCGAGATAGTGAAATGACTGAAGCGACCGAGCCAGCAGCAGGTACAAGGCGTCATCATTGGCCGCAGGGGTAACCGCCGGAGACCGGCTGAGCCAGGCCAGAATGATGTGGGTAATTATCAGGGTAAAGGCTGCCGCCCAACACACCCGAGTGACCAGCCGGTCGCGGTCGCTCGCCAGGGCCGGTGGTTGAGTCCTTGGGCTTTCAGCAACAAGTGTCGGGTTCATGGCCTCAGGGGATGCAACCCCCACGCCAATCGAGTCCGGAGGCCCCCTGCATTGGGGACCAGATCACTACCCGGATGAAAGACGCCATGCACTACCGCCTCCGCCATGGGCCGAGGGGTCTCACCAAGGCGAGGGTCACAGCTATGCCAGGGAAAACCCGGTGACGCGATCTTTGGCGGTTCCCTCGAGTATCTGCTGGTGTCGCATCAATGCGTCGGCAAAATACTTGGTCGCCCAGTTGAGGATCTCGAACCGGCCATAGTCCCCGCTCATGGGGAATGAGCCCTTAATACCCCCGCGCAAACCGTCGTTATCGCTCGACCGGTTTTGGGTGCGCTTGAGAAATGCGAGCACTCGGGGTACCGGCTCCAGCCAGGTCTTGTCCCCCGTAATCAGGTAGAGCCGCATCCAGTTGTTGGCCATCTGCGCCTCACCAGTAAGGCAACTCCAGGGTACTGCGCCGCTCCAGTCTCGCCGATATCGGCCTGGCATCCATCCATCCTCCCGCACGGTTCGGGCAAGGGCTCGAGCGATCAGGATTCCTGATTGAAGTAATCGGTCCTCCTCGAGAACTCGTCCTCCTTCAAGGAGTCCCCGCGTTGTATATGCGAGCGTGTGGAGCAGGGGCCGGTTCGGGTCAGTAAGACAACAGTTGGGGAACCATCCGTTCGGCAACTGCTGATCCGCCACGGCGTGCAGGTTCCGGGATGCTGCCTCTCGGTATTCGCCAACGCCGAGCCTTTCTCCAGCTTCGGCCAGCGCCCAGGCCACCCGTGCATTGTAGAGGGTGGTTTCGCCTTTCGCGAAGAGCGAATTCCCCTTTCGCCAGTGGCCGTCCGACTCCAGGCTGGCCGTGAGATAGTCCGATGCCCTCCTGGCGGACGACTCCGCTTCAGCCGACCCCGAATACTCCAGCACCGCGAGCCATCCGAAGAGCACTTGCCCGGTATTGAACACGGCCGGACTCCGCCCCTGGCCAATGACTCCGCCTTGAACCGCACCGCTTTCCATTTGAACCGCTGACTCCCAGGATGCAGCCCGAACCGCGCGGTCAAGCAGTTCCGGACGCTGTAGCACCCTGGACGCCTCCATGAGAGTCGGGATGATATAACCCGTCGTTTCCGGATACGACGCCTGCCAGCCGGCCGTGCGAAAATAGGGATCGTATTTGAGACTATACCCACGCGCGATTCCGTCATCGGGAGTCGCGTCCTGCGCCCGCACAATCCAGTCGACCGCAGAGGCGAGGTGGGGGAGGTGATTGAGGTTGACGTCATGACCCCGCCGTTCCGCCACCAGCTCCAGCATCGAAGCAGGGTTCAGAACGGGAAGCGCTCTGAGAGTACGCCAGCGGGAGGCCAGGCTATTGAATGGCGAGTTAGTCACGGAATTTCATTTAGCGAAAGTGACCCGATGGCCAACCGCTGGGGTAATGGCCGAACGAGATGGACAAGAAACGCGTCGAGAGTCCTTCGCGCGGTCCAGGCGAAGCCTCGTCGGACAATCGAAAGAAATAATGCCAGGAACGGAACCTTCGGTTATGCCCGCGTCCGCGGGCTCCCACAGGCTTTCTCCAGGCTGGAAATACCGGAACGGAACATATTGGCCGAGCTTGCGAGCGGTAAACGCTCCATGGGTTCATGCCTCACGATCGAGGTACGTCAGTCTGCCGGTTTCGTCCCGGACGGAAGTCTAACTCCGGGGAGTGAAACCCGTTATGCCAGAACACGGCCAGAGCTGGCGTTACTCTTGCTATATTGAGGCCAACTATCCCCACCCCTTGCCCAATCGAAAGGTTCGCTTGAGTAGCCCGGCTACACCGGAGGTCAATGATCAGGAAGCGGCTCTCAAGGCCGAGACAGGTCGGCACCTGGATCGCTCGCTCATGCACGGCGTGGCATGGACCGGGGGGATGAAATGGGTGACCCAGGTTTTCAGCTGGGCTGCCACACTGATTATCGCACGGCTTCTGACGCCAGCGGACTACGGCCTGATGACGATGGCCAATATTTACCTGGGATTCATTGCACTGGTCAATGAATTTGGTTTGGGTCCCGCGATTATTCGACAACGGGATCTTACCGAGGATCAGATATCAGCACTAGGCGGTGTATCGGTGGGCCTCTCGGTAGCACTCTGGATTTTCTCCATCGGTGTTGCTGTTCCCATCGCCTGGTTTTTTGAGGAGCCCGCCGTTCGTTGGATCATCATGGCACTTGGCGTCACTTTTGTGACAACCGGGCTGAAAGTACTCCCCCGGTCACTCCTCACGCGAGATCTCAGGTTCAAGCGGGTAGCGGCCATCGATGCAATCGAGGCCATGGGAGCAGTCGTGGTCACCCTCGTCCTCGCGGCCCTCGGGTTTCGCTACTGGTCACTCGTCCTGGGTGGTATTGTCGGCAGCCTTATCAGTTGCATCATGGCCTTGCGTTGGTGCCCCCACCGTCGCCATTGGCCCAAGTCATTTGAAAGCGTCAAGCCATCTATCCTATTCGGGTGGCATATCGTCGTCTCTCGATTCGCGTGGTATTTTTATTCCAACGCGGATTTTGCGATTGTAGGCCGGCTCTTTGACAAGGTTACATTGGGCGGATACAGCTTCGCCTGGAGCCTGGCGAGCATTCCCGTCACCCGAATCAGCTCGCTGGTAGGCCAGGTCACTCCGGCCATATTTTCAGCCGTCCAGGACGACAAGGAACAGCTGAAGCGCTACATGCTGAGACTCACGGAGGGATTGGCCTTCATCACCTTTCCGTTCTCCGTCGGCCTCGCCCTCGTTGCCCGGGAGTTCGTCCTGGTCGCCCTCGGCCCAGAATGGAAGCCCGCGATTGTGCCCCTGCAACTCCTCGCCTTCTATGCCGGCCTCAGATCGATTACGACCTTGCATCCCCAGATCCTTACCTCGGTCGGCCGCGCGCGCGAGCAGATGCGCTATAGCCTTCTCGCGCTATTTGTATTGCCCCCTCTGTTTTTTATCGGCGGCAAGCTTGGTGGGCCGGCCGGGGTGGCCTGGGCCTGGATCGTAGGGTATCCGCTGATCATGATACCGCCATATCGGGACGTATTCCAGGTAACTGGAATCACCTTAAAGGAATACATCGCATCGCTCTGGCCTGCGGCCCTTGGGTCCGCGGGTATGGCGGCCGGCGTGCTGGGTGCGGCAGAGTTACTTCCCAGCACGATAGCTCCAGTTGAAGCCCTAATCGTGAAATCGATCGTAGGGGGCGCACTGTACGTCGTTCTCGTGCTGGGTCTCCAACGCGACCGGCTCCGAGTGCTGCGGAATATGCTAAGTCAATTCAAGCGATGAGTACTTCACGTGTCCCGGGATCAGCGCAAATGAAACCGCTTTTCGTTGTGGGCTTTCAGCGTAGTGGAACTACGCTGATACGGCTGATGCTGGATTCGCATCCAGATATCGCGATACCGCTCGATACGACCGGGCTCTGGTCGCGCTATGAGCAACGCCTGGACGACTATGATCAACTCGCTACATCCGTGGGAAGAGAGAAGATAGTAGACGACCTCCTGGCCGAGGAACGAATCACACTGTGGGAAGCCAACCTGGATCGTCAGGCGATTCTTGCCGGATGGACCAACGGAACCTTCCCCGGTCTGGTGAGTGCGTTTTATCAGGGGTATGCCGAAAGCCGGGGCAAGAAGATGTGGGGTGATAAAGACCCGGGGAATATGCTTCGCCTGGACCAGATCAATCGATGGTTTCCTGCCAGCAGGATCATCCATATTATTCGCGATGGGCGAGCCGCCTGTCTCTCCCAGCTCAAACAGGACTTTGGGTTTGATAACCTGCTGGACTGCGCGTGCGCCTGGCGAGAAGAAGTGCAGTGGGTCCGGAGAATGGGGAGCTTGCTCGGGCCAGCGCGGTATCTCGAGATTCGCTATGAGGATTTAGTGATTGAGCCGGAAACAATCCTCGGCACCGTGTGTAGTTTTCTCGAGATCCGGTATGACGGTGCTATGCTGCGCTACCATGAAACCATTCCATCTTCAGTCCCCACCGCCAAGCGGCACCTCTGGCCCCTCATCGGCCAGCCACCTGTGGCCGAGAACGCCGAGCGCTGGAAGCGAGAGCTCAAAGCGGGCCAACGAATTTGTTTTGAAAAACGAGCGGGGCCAGTACTTCGTGAAATGGGCTATGAGGTGCTTCCGCTAGCCAGGGGAGCCTATTCCGAAGAGGTTCGACATTTTGCTACATTATTCTGGAGAGCGTTGCGTCGCCGGATCGGCTGGTCGAGCGGACGACCATGAAAGCGGTCTTGCTCGCTTTTCACTACCCTCCCGACTCTGCCGTAGGATCGCTTCGGCCCATTAAGGTTGCCCATTCACTCCGCGATGCGGGTTGGGAAGTTACCGTCATCACCGCGACTCTGGAAAATGAAAAAGCCGGGGTCCGCGCGGAGGAGGCAGGGCTCAATGTCATCGCGGTCAAACCCCATAAAAATCCCCGAGAGTGGTATGCCTCCTTTAAGCGGTTGCGACGTGGCGCAGTTCACAATGGTGAAACAGAGGCACAGGCTGGTTCCAGCTATATCATCCCTGCGCGCGTACCGCTCTGGAAACGAGCAATCTTCTCGCTGATGCTACTACCCGACCACCATCAGGGGTTCATTCGACCGGCGATACGAGCTTCGCTTCCCCTCCTTCGACAGCCCGGCTCAATTCTCTATACGACGGCCCCGCCCTTTTCGGTGCATCTTGCGGGATGGATGCTTTGGAGGAAAACTAAAGTACCTTGGATTGCAGAGTTCCGCGACCCCTGGACTGACAACCCTTGGAAGCCATGGCACGTTCGGACGGCGTTGACAGACTCGGTCGAACGATGGATGGAACGCGCGGTCCTCAGGAACGCCAACCTCGTGGTGGCTGTGTCGGAGGGAATTGAGCGCGGATTCGCGAATAAAATCGTGGACCGGGAGAATAAATTGGTGACGATTCGAAATGGCATCGATACTCTTTTGCCGGCAATCCCGGAGAGGCTTCAAGATGGCAGTCCATTTCGAATCGTGCACATTGGATCATTCTATAACGGCCGCGATCCGCGAGCTTTCTTATCGGCACTAGCGACGGTACGCGAGCGCATGGGGGAGAGTACCCGCTCCTTTCGCGTCGACCTGGTAGGTAACTGTCGCTGGTACTCTGGAATCTCCATCGAGAAAGAGGTTGAAACCCTCAACTTGGGTGACGTGGTTCACTTCCATGACTGGGTGTCGCATGACCGGGCGCAGCAATTCATTAGGTCATCCGATCTCTTGTTGCTCCTTGCTCAGAGTCAGCCCGATCAAATTCCGAATAAACTGTATGAATACCTCGGGACTCGCTGCTCAATTCTCGCTGTGGCAGATCGAGGGGGGGAAACCGCGCGCATGATCAACCAAGTCGGGGGACATTATTTGGTTACCGGTACCGACAGCCGCGAAATCGAGAGAGCGCTAGAGTCGGCCATCGAGAGGGTCGCCCAACCCAACGGTGCACAGGCCGAAGAGATTCTCCGTGATTGGACTACGAAATCCCAGATGCGCCGCCTAGTGCGGAAGATAGAAGGTCTGGGATGAAAGATCCGAGACAAACACCCGTGGTCCAGCTAGTTACTCAACCAGGACGAGTGTTCCGTGTCGCGATGCAACTGACCAAAGGGCACCTGACTCGGATCTACTGCAAGATCCGGGGAGTGCGCCTGGAGGCGGGCAAGAACTTGAGGGTTGAAGGTCGGTTGATTATTCGTGGCCCCGGAAGAGTCATTTTGGGTAATAACGTGCGAATCGGCGGAGTTGTTACACCGTGGACATACCGAACCGACGCAGTGATCGAAATCGGCGATGACAGTTTCGTCAATGGTGCCAGTTTCGGGGCATGGCAGAAAATCTCCATCGGACGTCGCTGTATTCTGGGTCGATGTCACATTATGGACACTGACTTTCATAGCGTGAGCGCAGATCGACATAAGCCTGATGCCCTAGTGCGGGTCTTGCAGGTCACACTCGGAGAAAACGTCTGGATCGGAGCCAACGTAGGGATCCTGCCGGGAACCTCGGTGGGGCAAGATTCAGTAGTTGGATTTGGAGCGGTGTGTAGCGGAAGCTATCCAAGCGGGGTGGTCATTGCTGGAAATCCGGCGCGCGTCATTCGCCCCATCGACGAAACGAACGGTAAATAAACAATGAGCTGGCACGTGATAGTTGAGGCGGCCCGGCAGGGACGAGGCCCACTCAAACATGCCAAAGCAGTTCGTCGGTCATTGAGGTCCGTCCGACTTCCGTTGCCCAACTTCCTAGTGGGGGCAATATCCTCAGTCCTGATCATCCTGAGGACACTCTTTCGCGCCACGGTAAAAATCCTGTTTCGCGACCCCTATTTTCGGTATCGTTGCACACGAGCTGGCGAACGACTCGATCTTCAGGGGGCAGTACCCCAGATTTTCGGAAACGGGCGGATCGAAGTAGGTGATGATGTAGTGCTGGGCGCGCCTATTACGTGGGACCTTGCGTTTTCAGTTTCAGGGCAACCCGAGCTCCTTATCGGGAATCGAGTCAGCATCAACTACAGAAATACAATAAGCGTCGCAAAGAGTGTTCGGATTGGTGATTGCACCATGATCGCCGGTAACGTGAGCATCTTTGATAACACCAGCCACCCCGTTTCCCCGGCTAGGCGACTTGCCCATCAGCCCATCACCGAACAGGACGTTGCGCCGGTCATCATCGGGACAAATTGCTGGATCGGACTCAACAGCATCATCCTACGAGGAGTAACTATCGGAGATAACTCGATAGTCGCTGCCGGTTCCGTGGTCACCAAATCGGTGCCTCCCAATTCGATCGTCGCTGGGAACCCCGCCAGACTAGTCAAGAGCATCGTCGACGATCTCCCGCCGGGCGCCCTGGATCAATCGTCGCGCTAACCTCGCTGAGCTGGCTCAGCATAGAGATCTTCGTATCGTTTCACCATTCGACCCAGCGAAAATGAGTCCTCCACTCGACGGCGGGCATTCGCCCCGTCAGCCGCGCATTTCTCCGGCTTCATCAGCGCGGCCATCCAGGCGTCGGCTAACGCGGACGGGTTCTCAGTCGCCACCAGTCGATGGCGCAGGTGTTCCCCAAGCACCGCGGCATTGCCTCCCACATCGGTGACGACTGGGCAGAGCCCGGCGCTCATCGCCTCCAGCAGGCTCACTGACGTGCCTTCGCTTCGTGATGACATGGTAAAGAGCTGAAATGCGGCGTGCATGTCATGGATGTCATCCCGCCATCCCAGGAGAAAAACCGATTCCAGATGATGTGCTTTTGCGGCGGTAAGGCAACGATCCCGCTCGGCACCATCACCTCCAACGACGAGAGCCGGCGGAGTTCCCGCCGTCCATCGTTGGAGAAGCAGTGCATAGGCTTGGATCATCACGTCGTAGCCCTTGATATGTTCCAAGCGGCCGACGCTGCCGATTATGGGAGTCTGGGGCGAAATCCCCAGCTCGCCCCGGATCTTGCCATTGTCGGGTCGGGGCCGATAGACCTGGACATCAACTCCGTTTTCCACCACGACCATTCGGCTCCGGGGAGTCACGATGCCCTGTCTCAATCTGGCTGCGACCGTTTCTGAAACAGCGACGACCACATCCGTTCGCCTGGCAGCAGCCCGGTCCAGCATGCGCGGCAACCACCGATCTATCGCAGGGCGGCCATGCTCGGTAAAGATCAGCTTCGGTACCCTCGCGTGTCGGGCCGCCAGCGAGACTTTGTACCAGACGCCACTGTGCATGTGCACCACGTCGGGAGCAATAGCCTGGATGGTACGGATCAGCGGGCTCGGCCAGAGCAGGGAATAGAACGGAAGCGCAGGGCTCAGGTGCAGGGACGCATATTGCTCCAGTCCCTCAGAAAAACGACCGAGATATCCCAGTGCCAGCACATGTGATTCGAATCGGGCAGGATCCGCCTGGCGTACGATATCGGCCAGGAGGCGCTCCATTCCACCATAGTTGAGGTTCTGAATCACCTGGAGCACACGGAAACGCTTGTCAGGTGGCCGGCTCATCGGCTCCTGGCCCGCATGACCCGTTCATGCATCACGTTTACCAGATCGAGGGACCACCGAGCGGTAGACAATGCAGCGAGCCCTGCTCCGGAGAACGATGCGCGCGAATCGAATTGCATGGTGCGACCGCGATTGATGAACCGACCTGCCTTGAGTTCCGCCAAGGGATCCGTCGCCCGTGGATCATCGAGGATAACGCGTGTCTCCCGGTCGTTGCGGCAGTCGTGCTGATCCAGCCCGGTCGTTGCCACCAGGGCTGGCCGGTGCTCCCGAAGGTCGTGATAAAGACGAATCGCACGCGGATCAGGGAGAAACCGGGTATTGTATGCGGCGTTCCAGACTTCGATCGCGTCGATACTGTTCCCGACCGACAGGGGAATCTGGTATTGCGGGAGGACCGGATGGGCGGCGATGGTGAATCGCGCAAGGCCGCTCGCCTGGGAACAGAACTCCTCCGGCGTCCCCGGTTCAATCATACGGTCGAGACCAAGCGCGAGCAGGTGAAGGCCGGGATAACCTGGAAATCGGTATTCCAGCCCGGGGATGAGTGCGACGGAATCGTCAGACAAGGCGGCGCACCGCGCCTTATATTCCCGGTATACGTCGGGCGTCATGTCCTCCGCGTGATCGGTAAGCCCGACGAACGCAATTGCCCGCTCCCGGGCAAACTCGCTGACCTTCTCCAGCGAATCCCGACCGTCATGCGAATAATCGCTATGCACATGGATGATGCCGACGCGACCGGCCACTAGCGGCGTTTCAGCCATTCCAGGCTCTCCCGAATTGAGGGCGCGGGATCACGCCAGCGCCAGATTTCATTGTGATCACCAGGCCTCCACAGCTTCAGAAAGTCGGCGAGAACACGCCATCGGCTCGGCGCGCCGTAAGGCAAGCCGAGTGCCTCAGGGCTCTTGGTTACTCGGGCGAGAAGATGGTCAACGTCGCCCCACCACCATCGGCTTCGGACTCCGGTACGGTATGTGAGCACGGGGGCAGGATGGTTACCGGCGGCAACCTGGGCGAGGAGAACCGGGAAATCGACTCCGCTATCGACCGCCAGCTGCAGTGAGCCCCAGAAGCGGCCATTTATCTCCATCAGGTAGGGCGTTCCGGTGGATTCATCGACTTTATATTCGACCATCGCCACGCCATTCCAAGCGAACCGCTCGAGCAGCAATCGCGACCGAAGAACAAGGTCCTGGTCAATCCCGACGCTCTCACGATAAACGCTGACCCCACCCGCCGGCGGTTTCTCCCGAATTCGGCGGTGGGCGAATTGGGCAACGACCTGATTGTTCCAAAGCAGGAGAAATATTCCAATCCCAGGCCCTACGATACGCTGTTGAAGCAGAAGGGGATAAGCTGTCGACGGGATCGACCCGAGTGCATCAGTCAGTTCCGATGGTGATGCGGCGTGCTTAACAACAAACTTGACTCGGCTGTTCCCATCCGTGTTGATCGATCGAGCGGGCTTGATAACAAGTGGATATCGGAGTGAGTGCACATCAAGCGTTCCGCTGCCCTGCATATTGATCAGTACATGTTGCGCTGGCACGGCAATTCCGGCCTCGCTCGCAGCCTTGAGCACTCTCTCCTTGTCACACACCGCCAGAACGTGATCGAGGTCGGGAAAGGGGATAATCCCCTTGTCAGCTAGTGGAGAAGAAAGAAGCGCCAGCAAGGCGCCTTCAGAAACCGGGATGAGCAGGCCAATGCCCAGTTCCCGGCACAGCCCCCCAATTCGATCAGAGAAGAGTCGCGGTGACCCCAGGGCATCGGGAACTGGGTGATCCTGTTGAGCATATCTCGATGCACCTGCAAGGGACCGGCCGTTCATCGAGCAGACATGAACCGTATACCCCGCTTGCCCAAGAGAACGCACCAGGGCAAGCGAAGCCCGCTGCTCACCATCCGTCAACATCACATTGGGCAATGAACTCGCTTCAACTGGGCGGGACAGAGGGCTTTGGGGGCTGGGGAAAACGAAGCGAGGGGCCGGATGAAGGAGCCAATACACGAACCGTGGGAGCCATTGCCACGTTACCCGCTGAACCGCCTGATGCTTGTGCCTTGAGTTTCTGCTCGATGCATACGATCAACCCGGCCGCAAACGCACCCAGACAGTACAGGAGGTCGCGATACTCGAACGACACGAAGAAGCTTGAGGCGCTAAAGGCGGCGAACGCAACCGGAAGGTACAAGCTGGCATAAAAGAGAAATCGTTCCTCCTGGGTTCCGGTTACCCAAGCCGACGGAAGAGAGCGGCGCAACTTCGATATCCCAAAAATTCCACCAAACACAAGAGTGCAGAAAAGTATCAACCCGGGAACCCCCATTTCAGTCGCAGATTCCAGGTACGAGTTGTGAGCGACTGACCATTTGATACCAGCCAGAGAAGGATCGGCGGCCTGGGCAATTGCACGCTCACTCAGGGTGCCTTCCGCCCGCGGAAAGTTGTCAATTCCAATGCCAGTGACCGGATTTCTCATCATGTATCCGATTCCCCGCTTGAAGACCTCCTTCCGGCCCGTTGGGGCGGTCCAATTGTAATCCTTGGTCGGACTCATGATAGTCAGCATCTGATCCCAATACCCCTGAGGAGCCGCAATGATGAGCGCGAGAGCAGTCACGACCAGAAATATTATCCTCTTGGCGAGGGGCACGGTCTTGAGCATCAACAACAGGGCGAGACCAAATACCATCAGGCCGAGGAAACCACCTCGCGAACCCGTCTTGGCTATCGTTGCGCCCAAACCGACGACGACGGCTATGGCAACCACCTTTCCCTTTCCTCGACAAACCTGCACCATGAGCAAAGCCAAAGCTAGGCCGGTGACCGCGACCGTTGCTATATCATTGGCATCATAGCTGTACCCGTTTTGAATTCTCAACAGGCCGTCGTCGGATGCTTTCTGCATTTTGAAAACAAATAGAGACAGATACGACAAGGCGCCGCAAGCAATAACGAACGACCACATCATACTATACAAGTCGCGTGTATTCCGAATCGCCGCGATCACCAGAAACCCGAAAACGATCGTCTTGATGTACTCATCAAGGATGAATTTGCCCGACCCGCCAATGGAAATGCCAAAGGGAACCGATAAGCACGCCGCCAGGAAAAGCCCGGCAATCGTTTTTCCGGGCCAGGTACGCGTCAAAGGCCCATCAACCAAAAACTTGGGATTGAGGTAGGCATACATGGCAGCGAGCAGGGTCACCGTAAGTGCCGGCCGGAGAGGGTTTAGGAAGCGGAAATTCTGGTGAATTCGGGAAATGGTCATGATGACGATGAGAAACATGAGTCGCCGATACGGATCGTCAGCCAACTTGAGAGTGCCGCTCAAACTGGCTCGAACTCTGCCTAAGGTTTTTTTCGGATTGGGGATTGCGATCGTCATGACACCTACTCCTATCGTGCTTTTCCTCTGGGAGTCGCCGATGGGGGGGTTCGGCGGTTAGGTTCAGCAAGCAAATTTAACGCCTTGAAGGATTTAAGTGACGTTGCACCATGAAACATCTAGAGTGAAACCACAAATGTCACAACGCAAGCGCCTACTCTTTCTTTCCCACCGATTGCCATTCCCTCCTCACAATGGCGCTTCGATTCGGACTTTCAACACACTCAAACAACTCGCCCAGCAATTTGACATTACCGCCTTGTGCTTCGATCGAGGCGACGTCGCGACCGGCATGATGCCGGTC
>JBDTRF010000024.1:0-22809 GCA_039931815.1 Gemmatimonadota bacterium | reverse complement strand
CTCACCAGCGCGACATCGCTCGAGCCGGGGACGAGCATCCGGATATCGACTCCATCCCGGGCCGCGTCGACGAACGCCTGGAAAAGGCGCGGTGGCGGGACCATGTACGCGTCGGTTATCCACAGGCGCTTGACGCTGCTCGCAGCGAGGATCTCGAGAACCTTGTACGCCCGTTCCCGGCCGGGTTTCCCGACGATGGTGCGAACGGACGCATCGCCCATCTGGGGTACCTCGCCGATACTCTCCGCGGTCGGTATCGGCGGGCCGACCTCCGACCAGATGCTGGCAAAGGCCAGCTCGAGCGAGGCGGCGGCCGCGCCTTGAATTTCAATCGCGGTATCCCGCCAGGGCATGATTCCCTTGCTCGCGTTCCCCACCCATTCGTCGCCGATGCAGAGACCCCCAGTGACAGCGCGAACGCTGTCGGCCGCGACCAGCTTCCGATGGTTTCGAGAGAGATTGAGAAACGCGTCCAGGATTTTCGGCGGGTTAAAAGTCCTTACCTCAACCCCGGCATCGCGCAGGTATCGCCACAGCTTCCGGCGGGTGGCAAATGAGCCGAGCCAGTCGTAGAGGACGCGAACCTTGATGCCCGCTTTCGCACGGTCGGCCAGGGCTTCGGCAAAACGCCAGCCGATCTCGTCGGAGCGGAAGATGTAGTTTTCGAAATGAATGTGATGTTTCGCGCGGGCGATAATGTCGAACATCACCTCGTATGCAACGGGACCATCGATGAGGAGGTTGACCTTGTTGCCCGGAATCGGTCGCGCTCCAGCTGCGCGATCGATGGCCTGGCCGATCGACCCGGCTTCGCTCGCGGTGACCGGGGCGGGATGGGCGAGGGAGGGGCTCAGCGCCACCGCCGGGTGCCTCCGGGTAACCACGGCATCCAGAGCGGCATCATCCCCCCAATCCGAGTTTCGCCTCTTCAGGCCGCAGGGCGCCCAGCACAAACGCTACATGATCTTCAAGCGGAGCGCCGAGTTCCGCTGCACCCTGGATCACATCCTCGCGGCTGACGCCCCTGGCAAACCCTTTGTCCTTGAGCTTCTTCCTGACACTGGACACCTCCAGGTCGGCCAGGCTTTTTGACGGTCGCACCAGGGCGCAGGCGACCAGAAACCCGCAGAGTTCATCGACCGCGAACAGCGCCTTTGCCAGCGGCGTCTCCCGGGGAACGCCGGTATAGGCCGCGTGCCCGAGGATGGCACGCTGCCATGGCTCAGGGAACCCCTGTGCCGCCAGGATGCGCACGCCCTCGCTTGGGTGTTCGTCCGTCGAGGAGTGCGCATTGTTGGGGAACCGCTCATAGTCGAAGTCATGAAGCAGGCCAACGATGCCCCATTCGTCCGGGTTCTCCCCTTCCTTGAGGGCCATGGCCCTCATGGCAATTTCAACGGCGTACATGTGCTTGCGGAGCGCCTCGGATGGCGTGTACTCGTGCATGATGCTGAGGGCGCGATCCCGAGTCCAGTTCATATAATCAGGGGTAACAGGTGACAGAGACAGGTGATAACTGACAGGTGACCGCGAACGGGAGAGCAGTGGCTGCTGGTCGGAGCTGCCTCAAGCCTTGCCGCCGTTCGACAACTATAAAACTCTCCCGGTGGGAGGACAAAGTAAAAGGGAGCGGATCCTGCCGCTCCCTGTCACTTGTCACCCGTTCACCGTCGCGTAATCAATGCCTGGACTTGGCCAGTATCGGAGGGGTCGGCACCGGACACGTCACCGTTCCGCAGACTGGTACTGGCAGCGCAGTGCTGTAGGTCGTGTTAATCGCGTCCGCGACATTGTCAGCAATCAGGCGATGCGCCGTGGTGCTGGGGTGGACGCCATCCAGAGAAAAGAGCGGACCAAATCCCACATTGCCGCCACTGAGTGCCTGGCTCAGATCCGGGAATGGCGGGATCTGGCCGGCCATTACGGCCGCCGTGAGGGGCACATTGATATCCATGAAGGCGAACCCGCGCGCCGTGGCTTCCGACTGGATAATCGCGTTGTATCCGGTCACCGCATTTCTGAGGGTGGCATACTCGGATGGCAGCACCACATCGGCATCGACGCTGCAATCCAGCGTCGTGGATGCGCCAGCGGCGGCAGCAGCGATTCTAGGCACACCGATGGGCCAGGGGACCAGGACCGAATCACCCGTGGCGCCCGGGATCCCGCTGGCCAGCGGGGCGCAGTTGCTGTTCACCGTGAATCCGGCCGGGAAGGCAGCAGGAAACACTCCGCAGGCTGGCTGGTTCTTGATACACCAGTAAGTCGAGCCACTCGAGGCATACGGAATGACCGAGACGTCGGCCACCGAGATGAGGACCGCGGATGCTCCCTCGGCCTGAATACTGTCGAGGATCTCGGTGTACTGGGTCTGAAACGTATTCACCGGTGTGACCAGGAGAGGATTGCCTGGATTGCTCAGGCTGGTGAGTGAGCCGAGGACGTCGTTGTTGCCGATCCAGAGCGAGACGAACGTCGGATCCTGTTCCTGCATTGCCTGGAGCTGGTTGCGACCGCCGAGGAACAGCAGGGTGAGAGCGTTGGAGGCCGACGCCGGAACGCCAAAGTTCGTGAGAATTTCAGTGGCCCGGGCGCCGGGAACCGCGACGTTATTGGGAAGGACATTCCCCGCCCTCAGGAAACAGCTGCTGCCAGTGATCGGACCTGGAATGCCGGGGAGTGAGTCGCGCCGCTGGGTGACGTTGTTAATGAACGGCGGCGGACAACCCGGGCGGTTGAGCGATGGGTATACAAAGGTCGTCCCCATCGCTTTCGATAACAGGACGGCATACGAGCGGGACTGGGTGCTGTCGTTGATACCGGCCGACTGGAAGCCGGCGGTGATGCTGTTGCCCATCGAGACGTAGCGTTGAAACATGGCGCCTCCGCTCGGCACATCAGGAGCGGGCGGAGGATTTAACGAGTCATCGGAGTGGCACGCGGCCAGGGCTGGCAGTATGAGCGCCAGGGAGGCGGCAATGGTGCGGAATTTCATGACTGGAGGTCTCCCTGTCAGAAGGCGAGCGCGAACGTCGCGCCGAAGAGATGGGCGTTAAAGGTGTACAACCCATTGTTCACCGCGGTGGTTGGTACCGCCAGTCCACCGTCGGTCGTGCGACCCCGCCGATCCGACTGGTTGATATACTGATACGCCAGGTCGACTCGGAGCGCTCCAGCCAGGTGGGTGCCCAGACCAAGGGTAAACTCGCTGCGATAACCTTCGGGGAGGTTCGGAGTGACCGTCTGATCCGGCGCCGCGGCGGTGTGAGTCAGAAATCCCGCTCGGAAGGTCGTTGAAGGACTCCAGGCATATTCACCACCGATGCGATACCCGTTGCTGGCATGATAGTCCTCGACGATCGAGCGCTGTCCCGCCGACTCGAAGTTGATATCGAGCGTCTTGAACACTTTCCAGTTCACCCGCTGATAGTCGAAAAGCACCTTGAACTTCGTGGTGAGCTGATACGCGGTTCCAATAACGATCTGATCGGGCAGGGTGATCGCGGTGGTGGCGTTCTGATCTCCCAGCGTGGAGTCGGCCAGGAATCGCGGCGCCAGGATCGCATCGAGCGGAGTGCCCGCCGGAACCCCAAAGGGATTGCCTCCGGCCAGGATAATCCCGGTCGAGATCTGGGTGAAATCCACCTTGCCTTCCTCGATCTCCACCTTCTGCCGGGAGAGGTAGCGGGCGCCAAAGGAAAGCTTGTCGGTCGCCTGGACATGGACCCCGACGTTGAACCCCAGGTTCCATGCGCCGCCCGTGAGTTCGGCGTTCGCGAAGTCGGTCCCGGTGGGCACGCCGAGGTTCGCAAAGGTCGCTCCCGGCGGGGCAGGGGCGGGGAGTGCCACCGTGGAAAGATCGGCGTGCTGATTCAGCTGCACATGGAGGTGGGTGATATCAATGCCCCCACCGATGGCGAGAAACCGGTTGAGCTTGAAGGCCAGGGTCGGTTGGAGATAAATCCCCTGTACCACGCTCTTATAACCAAGGAACCGACCTTCGAAGGTTTCCGGCCAGTCGGTCTCCAGGCCGTAGGGGGCGAAAAGGCCAAAACCGGCAACCAGCCTGGGGCTGAGTGGCCGGACATAGTAGAAATGGGGAACGGGATAGACCCGGTCATTGAGATTGGTCTTGATTCCCGTGAATTCGTTTTCAAAAGCACCGCGAGGAACGATGAGCGTACCACCGGCGCTGATCTGTTGCCCGCTCGAAAACGCGAGCCCGGCAGGGTTGAAGAAAATCGCGGAGCCATCGGTGCAGGGCGATGCCACTGCAGTCCCCGCGCGCCCCATGGCACAGGTTCCGTGTTCATAGACTCCGTATCCCTGGGCGAGAACCGTTCGAGGCCCGGCAAACGTGCCGGCAAGTACTCCGACGACGAGCCAGACTGGAAACCGTCGCATAGATGACTCCGATGGACGTGTGGATGGTGTTGGTGAGATGTTGGAGGATACCGGATTCTATTCGCCGGAAACCCTGTTGTCAAAGAAAAGTAACCGCAGCATTGTGAAGATCCTGTGAACATTTTCCGGTTGGCGGCGGACCATGCCTGATGGCCAGGTTCGCTAGTTCGCCGGACTTCCAAAGACATGGCCCTGTTCGACTTGCGCTGCGGTGAGCGGTACCCGGGCTCCCGTCGTGCCGTCCAGTGCGATTTCAAATGCGTACTGTCCGGGCCTGGGGAGGGGGATATCGAACACCAGTACCGCACCGGCCTCGAGCTCGGTTACGCCCGCCACCGGTTCGCCAAATTGCACCGTGCCTTCGCCTCCCATCAACTCCACGCCGTCCGCATCCATGAACTTGATACGGATGGTGTGACTACCGATTTCAGTCCGACGTCCCCGCACCCGGAGCACCAGATGGGTCCTGGCATTCACGGTGGGAAACGACGTCACCCACACGTGCTGAAATATTCCGATGATCGAAAGCTTGCCCTGCTGGTCGATCAAGGCGTAGTCTGCGAGGACGGCAAAATCGAGATTCAAGATTGCTCCGATGCCCGGTGAATATCATGGCAAAACGTATCGCCCATGGCCTGGAGCACGCTGACCCGTCGAGATCCAGCCAGGTTCAGAAACTTTGATCTCATCCCTTTTTGCCCCAGGCCTTACGCTGTTTTCGACTACGACACTCTCACGCTCGTAATGACGTCGTTCTGTTTGATCGCGTTGACCACATCCATGCCGGCCGTCACCTGGCCAAACACGGTATGGACTTTGTCCAGGTGAGGTTGCGGGGCATGGGTAATGAAAAACTGGCTGCCTCCCGTATCTTTTCCGGCATGCGCCATCGACAGGGTACCGACCATGTGCTTATGCGTATTGCGGTCGGTTTCACACTTGATCTTGTACCCCGGTCCGCCGGTGCCGACCCGTGGATTGCCGGCATCCTTGGAAAGTGGATCGCCGCCCTGAACCATGAAATTGGGGATTACCCGGTGAAAGCGGGTGCCATCGTAAAATTCGCTGTTCGCCAGCTTCTCGAAGTTGGCGACCGTGTCGGGCACCTCGGTATCGAACAGCTCAGCGGTGATGGTTCCCTTGGATGTCGCAATCGTCGCTGTTTTCATCTTATCGTCCGTTCAAAGGTTGACCGAAAACTAACCAGGTAGCGGGGAAACCTGCTGGCGTTTCGCCGGTGGGCTCCAACAGGGTAAAACGATACGACGTACATTCATCAGCATCATCCGAACCGACTCTCACGCCAGGCCGTCCAATGCGTTTCTCTCTTCTTGTTGTGGCCACGTCGCTGATGGTAGCCAGCGCCCATGCTCAGGATCCTGGTGGCATGGGTGGTCCCGGTGGTGGCTATGGTCGACGGGGCTCGCCCAGTCGGCCCCCGGCCGCCAATCCCCTGGCAGAACGGGCCCTGCGTCCTCCGGAACCCAGCCCGCCGCCAGCCGACACCATGACCACAATTCTCAGCCTTGATTCAACCCAGCGTGAACGGTACTCGGCCGGGTGGGACTCACTGATTCGAGATATTCAGCCGATGAGGGACAGCATGGCCGCACAGGCCGACATCGTGCGATCTGCAATCGCGCAGGGTTACCAGGACGCAGCCAGGGATCGAATCGCGACGATCGATCGAATGGCCAAGGCCATTCATAAGCGAAACGAGCTGTTTGACCACTCGCTGCGGGATTATCTCACGAAAGACCAGGTGAAGCTATACCAGAAGTTCCGGGACGATCACAAGGCCCGTCCCCTACCAACCTCTCCGGGGAACCGGTCCCGATTCTAGCTGACGACCCGGGTCAGTCCGGCCGAATCGAGCCGCTCTTTCCAGGTCTCGTCGTTCCGGGCTGGCAGAGAGCAGCTGGTTCCGACGCAGACGTATCCACAGGGGTCGTTCGCCTGACCCAACATGGCCTCGAGGGCGGCGGGAAGGCGGCGCTTTCCGACTTCTTCCGGTGAGATTCGAGTGATGACCCGCCTGGGCGCAAATGTGGCCAGTGCCCGGCGATGCATGCGCTCGGCTTCGGGGTTTCCGCTGCGGCCGACAATCACCAGGTGAACCGGAGGGTGCAGCTTCCAGTCCATGGCCAGCAACAGTGTAGCGCCATGCAGTCCCAGTTGAGGGGCTCCTCCGGCGAAGGCGTTGACGAGTGCATCCCTGCGATCGAGCCATCGGGGCTCGAGTGTATGCTCGGCGAGCCGGGAGAGTACGATGCCGGCGACCCCGTTGGGAGATGGCGTCGGTGCATCCTGGACCGGTTTGGCAGCCATCGGCAACAATCCTGCCCGTGCAGTGTCCGGGACCGTATCAAAGAATCCGCCTCCGGCAGTATCCCAATACTCCTTCCAGACCCGCTCCATGACGCGCTCACTCCAGTCGAGCCATGACCGATCGCCCGTGGCTTCCGCGGCATCAATTGCGGCCAGCGCCACCTGGACCTGATCCTCGAGAAGCCCACTGAGTCCGCCGGGAGAGTGGAGCACGGCGTCAGGGTCGGGGCTTTCCTGCCGGATTCGATTAAGCGACAGGAGGGCATGCTGCAGCGCCCACGGGTCGTCCAGCACCTGGCCGGCGTGCAGCATCGCGCTCGCCATCATCGCATTCCAGCTGGTGTACCGGGTTCGGTCGATGAAGGGAGTTGTTCGTGCGGCTCGAGCCCCGCGCAGCTTGTCCTGAGCAGATTGAATGAGCCGCAGAACCCGGGCCGGTGGCTGCCCCAGCCGCAAGGCGATCGCGTCCGGTGTGGCCGCTATGAAGAGCACGTTCTTGCCCGGGTTGTGATGCATCTCGCCCGCGGTGCCGATGTCGTAATAGGCCGCGGCGACCTCGAGCTCTTCGGCATCGAGCGCGGTGGCGGCCTCCTCGTAGGTCCAGGTAAAGTAGTCGCCATCATCGTCCAGTCCGACATCGGCATCCTGGCTCGCTCCGTATCCACCCTCCGGATCGGCCAGAACTTCCTTCACCCAACGCACCGTTTCGCTGGCCGCTTCCCGGAATTCCTCTCGCCCAAACACCATCCATCCGTCGAGATACGCGCGAAGCAATTCCGAGTTGTCGTAGGACATCTTTTCGAAGTGAGGCACGATCCATTGCGCGTCGGTGCTGTAGCGGTGAAAGCCACCGCCCAGGTGATCGCGAAATCCTCCCTGTGCCATGGCGATCAATTTGAGCTGGATCATCTGCTGGACCGGGTCCTCGGAGCGATCAGACCAACGATGAAGCAGGAAGATCACCGCGGCGGGATGGGGAAACTTCGGGGAGGAACCGAATCCACCATTCTTGAAGTCGAAGGTCCGCTCCATGCCTGCCACGGCGCCATCCAGTACCTCGTCACTTGCCTCGCCGGCGACGGCTTCATTCAGCGTCTCTGCCACGGCCTGACGAACCGCCGCGCTCTGGTGGGAGATCTGGTCGCGCTTGTCTCGAAAGGCTGTCGCGATCTGCTGCAGGACCGACTGAAACCCCGGGCGATTGTATTTCCCTTCTGGCGGGAAGTAGGTGCCGCCGTAAAACACCTCACCGCCGGGCGTGAGAAATGCCGTGAGAGGCCATCCGCCCTGTCCGGTAAACGCCTGGACGGCGCGCTGATAACGGGCATCGACGTCAGGCCGCTCGTCGCGATCTACTTTGACGCAAACAAAATTCTGGTTGAGATACTCTGCCAGGACCGGGTCCTCGTAGGACTCTCCGTCCATCACGTGGCACCAGTGACACCACACGGCGCCAATGTCCAGCAGAATCGGCCGGTCCCGCCCGACGGCTTCCGCGAAGGCTTCGTCACCCCAGGGAAACCAGTGGACCGGCTGATGCGCGGCGGACTTGAGGTAGGCCGAAGTTGCGGTGGCGAGTTTGTTCATCAGGTCAATTTAGGTGGCCGGACGGAGCAGCGGGAAGCGCGGAGTACGTCACAGGTAGAAGTCGCACGCCTTCGTTTACGTCCGTTGGGCGAGGATTACCAGGGCTTCCCGGGGCCAGCAGATCGTGCTATCGGGTTGACGAAACCCCTGGAAGTACTGGACCAGGTCCCGGTCCATCCGAAGCCTGGCCGTTTCAGAAAGGGGAGGATAGGACGCGCCGACTCTCCCTGTAGAAGAACGAAGCTGCTCCCATGCGGCTTCCGCCGAGGGTGCCAGGAAAGGCACGTCGATCCTGGTCGTCGTGATTGACGCGAATCGAGGTGACAGCCACGCGGCGGCTCGCTCCGGGTCCCCCCAGTTGAAATGATCGTCCTGCGTCGGAGCGGTTGGCAGGTGCTGGCCGACCACCTGGTAATATCCCGCCGTGGTTCCGCCTGGAAGCCAGGCCGTGAAGGCAACCCGCCCGCCTGGCTTGAGCGCCCGGGCCATTTCGTTCACGGCACGGGTTGGTTCGGGGGCAAAGATGACACCGAAGTTGCTGATCACCACGTCGAACGCCTGATCCCGGACCGGCAGGTCCATCGCATTCCCTTCGATGAACTCGATCCCGCCGAGCCCGTGGGCTCGCTCCCTTGCCACCGTGATCATTCCCATCGAGATGTCGACGCCCACCACGCGGACAGCCCCGTTTTCCCGGGCGATCAACGAAGCCGTGCCCGGGCCACACCCGATATCGAGCACCTCGCTCCCCGGCTCCACACCGGCAAGCGCCACGAGCGCCCGGGCGGCGGGCTCAAAGCCGGGAAGAATGTACCTCACATAGTTTCGCGCTACGGACGACCAGGCGTCGGCGAGAGGAAGCATTATACCACTCCGATGTCAGCAGGTGATGACCAGCATTGTGAGGGTGAAAAGTAAAACGTGAAAGGGATGTCCAGGCTACGTCTGTCGCTGGGCCCAAACCTCGACGGGAGTTTCCCTTTCATTTTTTCACGTGTCAACCCCACGCTAGAGATTCACGGAAGGGCAAATGTCGGCGAGCACGCACTTGTGGTGTTGAGGGCGCCGGGCAATGCACACCTGCCGCCCGTGCTCGATCAACAGGTGCGAGACAAGGGTCCAGTCTTCCCGGGGGAGTTCGGCCATGAGATCCTGTTCTATCTTTTCCGCGTCGGTATGCACGGTGAGGCCGAGGAGGATGCTGAGACGGGTGACGTGGGTGTCCACGGTAATCCCTTCATTGATGCCGAAAGCATTACCGAGGAGAACGTTCGCGGTCTTGCGACCAACGCCCGGCAGCCGGCGCAACGCTTCCATTGTGCGCGGTAGCTCGCCCGCGTGATCCGCCACGACTGCCTGGGCCATCCCGATCAGGCTTCGGGTCTTATTCCGAAAGAAGCCGGTTGATTTGATGATCTCTTCGAGCTCCGCGGGGTTGGCCTGGGCCAGTTCGTGTACCGAGGGGTACCGGGCAAACAGTCCCGGTGTCACCATGTTTACCCGGGCATCGGTGCACTGGGCGGAGAGGATGGTCGCCACGAGGAGCTGATAAGGCGATTGGTGTACCAGGGCACAGTGCGCCTCGGGGTACTCGAGCTTCAATCGACGGAGCACCTCGAGTGGCGGCGCTCCGGGCTTTCTCCGGAGCGACCTGGCGGACCCTGGTCCGCGCTTCTTCTTCAGCGCTTTCGGCCGACTGGCCGTTTTCGCTTTCACCGCGGGTTTCCCGGCGTCGCTTTTTTTCTTCACCAGGATACCCGCTTTCCGACCTGGGCCAGGAACTGGTCGACGGGTCGGGTGTTCAGGACATCGTCTTTCGTGAGCCACCCTTTTCGCGCGATACCAATCCCGCTGTCCACGTGTCGCAGAGTGGAGATGCTGTGGGCATCGGCCCCAATGGAAATGAGCACGCCCTTGTCACGTGCCTGGTGCAGAAGCCGCCAATCGAGATCGAGTCGATGCGGATCGGTGTTCAGCTCCATGGCGATGCCACGCTCAGCGGCCTTGTCGAACACCGCGTCGAGGTTGATGGGGTAGGGGTTGCGGGCAAGCAGGAGCCTGCCGGTCGGATGTCCGATGATCGAAACGGCGGGATTGTCCATCGCGGCGAGCATTCTCGCGGTCATCTCCGCTTCATTCATGTTGAATCGGCTATGGATCGACGCAATGACAAAATCGAGCGTCCCGAGTACCGACTCCTCATAGTCCACCCGGCCGTCGGCCAGGATGTCCGCTTCGATTCCCTTGAGGACCCGAATGCCTTTGAGACGACCGTTGACCTCGTCGATCTCCTCGCCCTGACGGCGCAGGTCGTCGACCGAGAGACCACCGGCGTACGCCGCGCTCTGGCTGTGGTCGGTAATGCCCACATACTTGTAGCCTGCGGCCTGGCAGGCGAGCGCCAGCTCCTCAACCGTGGACGTGCCGTCGGAGTAATTGGTATGGCAGTGAAGCAGCCCCTGGAGATCCTCCCGCTCGATCAGTCGAGGTAGAGTACCGGCGGCTGCCGCGTCCACTTCCCCCCTGCCCTCCCGAAGTTCGGCAGGAATCAGGCTCAATCCGAGCGCGTCGTAGAAAGCCTTCTCATCCGGTGTGGGAACGAAGACGCTGCCCCGCCAGAGCGCAGCACCGGTAAGGGCATAGCCGCGGTTCTTCGCATATGATGCCAGTTCCACCAGGTGTGATTCGCTTCCGGTGGCCTGGGCCAGCACTGCTCCGGTGTTGACCGGGGTAGTCACCACGATCTGCGCGCTCGAGCCACCGGCGAATCGCAGCGTAACCGTCCGTTCATCCTGGCCGGCGAATTCATGAATGCCTGGGAGCGTGCGCAATCGTTTGAAGACTTCCTCCGGGGTGACTTCGGCGATAAGCACGAGGACAATTTCACGGACTACCTCGAGACACCGTCGCACCTCACCTGCGACGATGACCCGGGTAACGCCGGGCAATCGCTCCAGGTCTGCCCGGAGGGCATTGGCTTCCTCCCGGGCGTTGTGAGAAAGTCGCAGGCCACTGGTCTGCCGCAGAAAGGCAATACTTTTGAGGAGATTCTCCGCCGTCTTGGGGCCGAACCTGGGGAGTGCCGCGAGTCGTCCGTCCCGGGCGGCGGTTTCGAGCTCCGGGATGGAATCAATCCCGAGGGTATCGTGAATCTGGCGAATC
The DNA here is from genome assembly GCA_039931815.1 of Gemmatimonadota bacterium. GTDB lineage: Bacteria > Gemmatimonadota > Gemmatimonadetes > Gemmatimonadales > GWC2-71-9 > DASYPP01. The sequence goes on along the minus strand of JBDTRF010000024.1, from coordinate 11,328 downwards.
CTGGCGACGCTCAGCCCCGAGATCGAAAGCATCTCTACCAGTCCAGCCGGGATTTGTTCGCGCAACTCTTCCAGCATGCTCGAGCGACCGGTGCTCACCAGCTCACTCACGATCTGCAGCGTCGCCGGACCGATGCCGCGGGCCGCGGCGAGCGATCCATCCTTGAGCCCCTCGACCAGGTCGCCGGAGTATCCCTGGAGCACCCGGGCGGCAGTGACAAAGGCGCGAACACGAAACGTGTTCTCGCCTTTGAGTTCCATGAAGGATCCAATCTGCGCCAGGACATGGGCCGCCGTGCGCTTGTCCATCAGTGGAGCTTCTCCTCCACGCCGGGAGCTTTGTCTTTCCCGCTCCCACCCTGAGCCACGCTGAGGGTCCGGGCGCCGAGTTCGATCAGCTCAGAGGCGCCATCGACCGAAAAGAGGTTCGCTTCGCTGCCGCCGGGGAGCACGGGAGCGAACACGCTCGATCCATCGGGTCGAATCGCGTGATGCATTCTCGACCCGGCAACCTCGGCGACACTGAACCCGATGCGATCAGGGTGCATTCCAAAAATACCGAGCACCCGGTACTGATCCTGACCGGGCCGAGTGACGAAGACCCCGTCCAGTGGTTCGTGGGGAAATCCTTCGTTGATCTGGGCCCAGATGGTTCGCTCGGGAAACTGGACATAGGGCGTGGCCGATCCGGCGGACAGGGCGTCCGGCGGCGGCGCCTTGAGCAACCCCTCGGTCTGCTCGCGATTGAGGCGAACGACGCGAGTCCCCCGGGCCCAGAACAGGTAGGCATTGTGGAGCAACGCGACGTGCTGATCCACGGCCTCGCCCACACCTTCATCGGGGACGATATCACGCAGCACCTGCACGACGAATCTGTTCAACAGGAACGCATCCCGATTGGCAGGGTCCACAGAACCCTCGGCCAGGGAGTTCTTGATCTCAGGAAAACGATCCTTCGAAAGGTTGTCAAACACCAGATCGAAGGGAGTCGGTCGAGTAGTGGTCATTTCGGAAAGCTAACGTGGTTGAGGCGACTAACAGGGGGAAGCGGGGGGCGATGGGCGGTGGGCAGCAGACGAGGCATCGGGGTATTACCAGCTTGGGCTTGAGATTCCCTGGCGCGTATCGCGAAAAGCGTGAGCGGCGGGGCAGAGGTAAGGAATGGGGAACCGAGTGCGTCAATCTCGCCGCTGGATAATGCTCGGATGCCAGCGATCGTTACCGCCCTGCGGCTGGCAGAAAGCGGTCGAGGAGGCGCACAAACTCATCACGCGCTTCGACATACGGCACATGGCCGGTGTTGGCGAGCAGATAGAAAGGGGCCCGGAGTAGCTCCGCCGTTTCCCGCGCGACGTTGGACGGAATGGGGTCCGAATCCCCGTGCAGAACGATCGCCGGGACGCTTAACGCTTGCAGGGCTGGACGGAGATCGTAGTCGCCCAGGCTGGCCCAGACTTCCTCCTGGGTTCGGCCGGTCACGCGGAACGGAGTGAGGTCACGGGTCAGTTCAGGGTCAAAGAAGTAGCCCGCCACGGACAACTCAAACACGCGTTTCCGATATGCCTCGGGATCCGCCTCGCGAAGTCCGCTCGAGCGCAACTGCTGCCGTGCCTCCTGGAGCCCGGGGGCCATGTTCCGGGCGGCAAACCTGACCTCGAACTCCGCGCGCGCTTCCCGCCATGCGGGGGCGCCGGAGACCAGGGCGATTCGGTCTACGTGCTGGGGAAACTGTGTGGCGTAGAGAAGGCCCAGGAGGCCGCCCCAGGAGTATCCGGCGATGCTCAATCGCTCGATCCCCCATACAACCCGCAACGCTTCAAGGTCTTCGACTTGCTCCCGCCACCCCACGGGGACGTCTCGTCCTACCGGCGACCGGCCTCCACCTCGCTGGTCGTAATAGATCAGCATTCGATCGCGGGCGAGATCGTCAAAGCCGGGGAGGAGGTAGTCGTGGTGGGCTCCCGGTCCGCCGTGAAGTACGACTGACGGCGGCCCCTCGCCAATCCGACGTTCAAAGATGTGGATGCCGCGAATCGCGCGGGTCAGCGTTTCAATCATGGGTCAAAGTAACTCGGTTCGCCGGAGGGAGCCGGGGTGCGGACCGACTGATGGGCCAAAGGTATCGACCACGACTCGAACACTCTCCGAGTGAATGAACGCAATGTCCGCGAGGTCGCGGGCATAGCCGCCGGCCATGGTCAATACCAGGGGATGGCCGCGTCGCCTGCACCCTTCGACGACCACCTGGTCGCGGGTGCGAAGCCCGTCCAGGGTCAGTCCCAGGCGGCCAAACCTGTCGTGGACATAAGGGTCTGAGCCCGCGAGGTAGAACACAATATCGGGGCGAGCGCCATCAAAGGCGGGTCCGAGCTGCTGCTCCAGCAGCGCCAGGTAGGTTGAATCGCTGCAGCCATCTTCCAGTTCGATGTCGAGGGTGCTGCGCTCCTTGTGAAACGGATAGTTCTTCGCTCCATGCATCGAAAATGTGAAAATGTCTTCGTCGAGACTGAACAGGTTCGCTGTACCATTTCCCTGGTGAACGTCGAGATCGATGATCAGGGCTCGAACGATTCGCCCTTCCCGCTGGAGCACGCGAATCGCAATCGCGACGTCGTTGAAAACACAAAAGCCCTCGCCGTGATCGGCGAAGGCGTGATGGGTCCCTCCTGCCAGCGTGATGCCCGCTCCCCGGTCCAGGGCATCGCGTGATGCTTCCAGCGTACCCTGGACGGTGCGGAGAGATCGCTCCCGCAGATCCTCTCCCCAGGGGAACCCCAGCCGCCTGGTTTCGTCGGGCGTCATCGTCCCGTTCATGACCGAATCGATAAAGCGCTGGGTGTGAACCAGTCTCAATGCCCACGGCTCGACCCGGTCAGGCTCCAGCACGGCATCAGGCGGAAGTATTCCCCGACGAATCACCGCGTCACGAATCAGGGCGTATTTCTCGATCGGGAAGCGGTGCGTGGGAGGCAGGGTAATTCCCCAGCGGGCGCTGGTCCAGGCTCGGAGTGGGAGAATGGGACCGGTCGGCTGCACGAGCTATAGAAGCACCGCCAGGCCCTCGGCGATCTGTTTCACCGCCATCTCCTCCTCCTGCGTAAACGGATCCGGAACATCGCTATCCACGTCGATCTGGCCCAGGATGGTCTTGCCCCGCCGAACCAGGACGACCAGCTCAGAACGGGTAAACGTATTGCACGCGATGTAGTTCTCGATTGCCCGCACATCCCCTACGTTCTGATCTTCCCCGGTTGCCACCGCGGTGCCGCACACGCCATGTCCCACGGCAATCCTGGTGTGTTCTGTCTCGCGTCCGGCATACGCCTCGAGTACCAGGTGCTCGCCATGCAGCATGTAGAGATACACGGAAGTGTACGGTGCGCCGGCCGCATGCATGCGATCCGCCGCAAGCTGGAGGAGACTCTGACGACCAACTTCACGCGCGAACGCGCCGCGAAGCGCCGCGACGATCCGCTCGGGATCCAGAACAGAGGTCCTGATATTCTCGGGCATGGGTCCTTCCAGAGATTGGGGTTCGCCAGGCGACATCGTTCGGAGCCTGCTGTCTCAGTTGGGTCGGGTTCCCAGCGTCACTGTCACCGTGTGGTGCGCATTGTCCCGGATATACTCGATCTCGACCCGGTCGTCCGCCTTGTGACTTCGGAGCGCGTCCGTCATCCCCTGGAGGTCCAGTATCGCCTTGTCCCCGATGCGAACCAGGATATCTCCCGCCCGCAGGCCGCCCAGCTCGGCCGGGCTGCCCGCGCGAACGCCCGAGATCCCGACGCCACCAGGGTTCTCGGACATGTCAGGTACGGTGCCGAGGTACGCGCCGTAGCCCGGCGTGACAACCGCGCCCGCATGCGGGTCAGGCGGAGCGGCATCGACAAAGGTCAGCGGCGTGGTGCGATCCGCCAGTGCCCGCACGATGCTCGCGGTATAGTCGGCGACTCGTACCAGTCCATCCGCGTTGATCTTGTCCCAGTCGTCGCTGGAGCGGTGATAATCTTCATGGAGATCGGTAAATACGTGAAGCACCGGCCGCTTGGCGACAAAAAACGACTGCTGGTCGCTGGGGCCATATCCATCTCCCGACTTCTTGAGATCAAACCCGCCATACCAGTTGAGGGAATCAAGAAGGGCGGGGAACTCCTTGGCCGTCTCGACCCCGTAGACGATCAATCGCTTGTTCCGAAGTCGGCCCACCATGTCCAGGTTGACCATGGCGAGAGTCGACGCGAGAGGATACAGTGGATGCTTGACGTAGTAGGTTGAGCCCAGGAGTCCGAGCTCTTCTCCGCTGAACGCGATGAAGACGATGGTCCGGCCAGGAGGCTGCTGGGCCAGGCGCGACGCGATATGGATGAGAGCAGCTGCGCCGGAAGCGTTATCGTCCGCCCCGTTATGCACCTGACCATTGACGTCGGGATCCAGCGCTCCGCTGCCAGGACCGCCCATCCCCAGGTGATCGTAGTGGGCGCCGACGATTACGATCTCGTTGCGGAGAACGGGATCCCGGCCCGGTAGAACGCCGATGACGTTTCTGCCTTTCAGCTCACCCAGATGAAGCTGGGCCACGGCCGGGGCATCCCGGGGCACCGTGAAAGGCTGAAACCATCCCGTGGAGGAAGGCTGGAGTCCCACTTGTCCGAACCGCCGCGCGATGAACTCGGCCGCGCTATCCGCGCCGGGACTCCCGGTGATGCGGCCAGCCAGCTGATCCGATGCGAGGTACCGGACATCGGCCAGCAGGTTGTAGGATTCCGGAGTCGTCTGGGCCAGCCCCGGAGTGGCGCCGAGAGTGGCGAGGAGTAACAATAGAGATGAACGCATACGGGGATAAAAACCTCTGGTGTGAGCGGCGTCAACTACGGACTACCTACGATGAGAGGTAATTGAGCGTTGCAGCGTATCAAGTTGCACTGTATCTTCATGCGGCGCCGGTCAGCCGGCTCCCGCCCATGACTAGATCCTCAAGCCTAGCCGACAGCCTCTCTCGCGTGGTCTCCCTGCTCCGGGATGAACCGGAGGACAAGGAAGCCCAGAAGAGCGCGTTCCGAGCCCTCCTGGTTCGTCTCTCCGAGGAGGCACTGGTAGTGGTGGCCGACTCCGATGGACGACTCCTGGTCGACAGCGAGGTCGTGAGCACGGATGTCCCCGGTGCCGAGCCGCTCCGGCGCCAGCTGCTGAGCCATGGTATTGCCGAGCTTTCTATCCCAGCCGGACTCTCCCCGGCCAATCTCCTGACGGTCATGCGAGCCCTCGCTGCCGCGCCCGGAACGTTTCCGCGGCTGCAGCAGCTGGCCGATCATTTCACGGTCTCCGGCATCGACGGTGTGATGCTGGGACCGCCGGGCCGCCTGTCCCCGATACACCCTGAGATTCCCCCCCAGGAACCTTCCCCTGAGTCCTCGCGGGTCGAGCTGGCCGGCCTCGGTCCGGACGCGGTTAACGAAGAGTCGGTGGGCCTGCTTCATTTTGTCACGATGGAGATGAAGTCGCTGGGTGAGCTGGATGAGCTTCTGATCACCCTGGAGCAGGATCCAGGGTCGGCGCGTGTCGGTGATATTTTGAACGAAGTATTGAGCTTCGGAGAGCTGGCAAACCAGAAGGAGCAGTGGACCGATCTCCTGCGCGCCGCGGTCACCCTGATCCGGCAGGAGAGCATGCTCCAGGATGAGTCGCAACGCCGGCTTTATTCAATCGCGATCAAACGCCTGGTTAACCGGCGAACACTGGAAAAGTTTGCCCACCTGCTGCAACAGACTGAAACCCGACCCGACGCCACCACCGTTCTGCGCCGGATGGGCGCCGACAGCACCGAGGTATTGATGCAGCTCCTCATTGCCGAGCAGGATGTCGGCCAGCGGAGGATCCTGTTCAATGCGGTAACCCAGATGACCGAGGGAACCGATCTCCTGGTGCATATGCTGGGTCACGATGAATGGTTTGTCGTCCGGAACGTGGCCGAGCTTTGTGGTGAGATGCAGCTGGAAGCCGCAGTCCCGGCACTGGCGAAACGCATGACCCATGCGGATGAACGGGTCCGTCGCGCGGCGACCAGCGCGCTCGCCCGGATAGCTTCCCCCGGTACGTTCGACCCGCTTCGCCGCGCCCTGCAGGATACCAGCCCGGCCGTGCGGCTACAGGCAGCAGCGGGCCTGGAGGACGCCCGCGCTAAAACCCTGGTCCCCGTGCTCACTCGGCTCATCGAAGAGGAATCGCATCCTGAAGTGCAGCGCGAAATGCTCCATGCGCTGGGCCGGATCGGTACTCCTGATGCCTCGGAAGCCCTCATCCAGGCGAGCCATGCGGGTCGGGGATTCTTCAAGAAAAAACCGGTAGGTCTCCGGGTGGAGGCGATCGAAGGCCTTCGGCTCGCCGGGGGGCCGGCATCGAAGGCCGCCCTGCAGGACCTGGAGAAGGACAAGGACGCTGAGGTCAGCCGCGCCGCGGGCCTGGCCCTCAAGAGCCTGATGACCGGAAGGAAGTAAGAGAACGGTATCAGAAAGGAAAAGAACGTAACCGGAAGAAAAAGGATGGAACTGGAAAGGCGCTGCCGGAACGCACGGTGCGAAAGCCGGCGTAAGCCGATTAGCGTGGAGTGAAATCTGTCGTCGCCCCCACCTTCCAGGCAAAAGCGGCCAACAGCCTCGACACCTGTTCGATATCGTTCACCGCCACCATTTCGTTGGGACTGTGCATGTAGCGAAGCGGCACGGAAACCAGTCCGGTCGCCACGCCGCGGTGAGCCGTGAAAATCGCATCGGCATCGGTCCCGGTGTCCCGCGGTGCCGCCTGCATGGTATACGGAATCTTTTCCGATTCAGCCGTTTCAACCAGCATGTCGAACACGGCATTGTTCACGGCCGACCCGCGACTCAGCACCGCACCGCTCCCCAGCTTCACATCCCCATGCTGTTTCTTCTCGATCCCGGGACAATCGGTGGCGTGAGTGACGTCGACCACGATGGCAATATCGGCCTCGATGCCGGTCGCCGATGTTCTGGCGCCACCACCGGTATAGGCGATTTCTTCCTGGGTCGTCGCCACGGCCGTTACGCTCGAAGCCGGTTTTCTCCGCGAAAGCAGTCGCAACGCTTCCAGCACCACGAACGCGCCGATCCGGTTATCGAGACTTCTGCTGACGAGCCGGCTGTTGGGAAACTCCTGCACGCCGGCCGCGATGACGCCCGGATCTCCTACCCGTATGCGGGTCAATGCCTCGGCACGATGGGCGGCTCCGATGTCGATCCAGAGATCAGTGACTTTGGAGACCTTGTCCCGGTCTTCTTTCTCCATCAGGTGGATCGCTTTCTTGCCGATCACGCCATGAACTGGTCCATCGCGGCCAATCAGGATCACCCGCTGCCCCACAAAGACCTGGGAATCCCACCCGCCAATCGTATCAAAGAAGACAAAACCGTCATCATCGACATAGGTAATCATGACGCCGATCTCGTCGATGTGGCCGGCAAACATGATTCGCGGCCGGCCATCCGGATTCACCGAGGCCATGGAATTGCCGCCGATATCGACCGTCACCCGGTCGGCAAAGGACTCGGCCTCTTTCCGCCAGAGGCGCGCGGGCGCCAGCTCGAAGCCCGAGGGGCCGGGTGAGTCGAGCAGTGATTTGAGAAATATCAGCGAGGACGATTCCATTTGTCAGGCGATGGTTATGAGAGCAGGGGCAACGTCATGTGTCGTAGCCGGACGCGGCGGTGAAACTCCGGCGTGCCTGAGCGGCCGGATCTGTTCCGATTCCACTCCGCGAAATGCCTGATGCAACAACTCCACGGCATCAATGACCCGGGGGCCCGCCCGGGAAGTGTAGGCGTTTCCGTCGAGAATCCAGGCCGGAACCGCGGGTGGAAGACGCGAACCCGCTGCATCGATCTGCCCGGCCACTTCCTGGAGTGATCGCTCCAGGTCAAATCCGCAGAGCATGATGACGATGATGTCCGGCGCAAGGGCAATGACGTCCTGCCAGGTGCAGCGGCGGGAAGACTGGCCCGGCCTGGCACCGACGTCGATTCCACCGGCGGCCGATACGATTTCGGGGACCCAGTGTCCAGCAAGATAGAGCGGTTCCAGCCATTCGATACACACGACCCGGGGAGGGGTCTTAAGCGGCGGGCCGAGAGTTGTGAGCCTCAGCCGTTGTCGACTGATCAGGTCTTCGGCTTCTCCCAATCGATTGAGCGCCGAGCCCACGGTCCGGATATCCTCCCGGATTCCGGCCATGTCCCGGGCCGCGAGGGAAACCATTGCGGGTGCCGGACTCAGAAGACTGGCGAGCGTCCGAATTGTTCCGTCCGAAACCGCGCAAACCTGGCAGAGATCCTGGGTCAGGATCAGGTCGGGAGCCAGTTGACGAAGCCGTTCGCCATCGACGGCGATCACCGGGTGGCCGGCATTACGGAGGCGTCGAACCTCCTGGTCTATCAGGCCGCTCGTTTGCTGCGATGCCACCGTCGTTGAAGTGACCCGGGGGAGCGTACCGACCTCGGGCGGATAGTCGCACTGATGAGAAATGCCGACGAGATGATCGATGGCACCCAGGGCGGCAACGATTTCCGTAGCGGCCGGCAGGCAGGAGACGACCCGCATGTCAGCGGCTGAGTCGTGACGGGGCGGTGAGAAGCATGAGGAGAAAGCCACACCCCCCGACCGCCACCACGACTGGAAGACTGCCCTGCAACAGAAAAACGATGCCGGCGAGGAGCATTGGTCCTTCGATCAGGGCCCAGATCACGATCATCTTTGGTTGATTGATCGTCCACCAGGCGGCTTCATCCTGGCCACTTTCGTTCGGCTCGAGACGGGAGCGCAGCATCAAGGCCATACCGAATCCGCTCACGGCCACAAGGTAGGCGACATACTGCAGGATCTCCGGATGGCTCATTCCCGGAGGCGGCGTTGCGCCAGGGCGAAGCCTGAGATACGCCGCGACCCCGATGAAAAGCACGGGGCCGAGGGTCAGGGCCAGGTGCAGAATGGTCGCCGTCTTTCGATTCGCCACCGCAGTCTGAGTCACGGGTCTCTGCCTTATGCAGCCGGATGAGGGACAGTTCGGGGCCGCTGTCTCAGGTCGACCGTCGTGCGGCGACCCGCCAGAGGATTGCGCCCATCGCGAAGAAAACGAGGACAGCGACAAGGTCACTGTTGGCGATTCCGCCAAGGGCCCGGTGCACTCCCGCCACGTCGGCGAGATAATCCGCGGCGGGGATGTTGGCCGCCGTCGCCTTGCTGCTCAGGACCGTCGCCATTGCAGCAATGAAAATCCCGGCAATGGCGCCGCCTGCGATGAGCCCGCTGGAGAACAGGACACCCGGCCCCGACTCTACTTCCGCCAGCGACTCGGCACCCGGCTTTTTCCCTCGCTCGACCAGCCAGCGGATTATGCCACCGGCAAACATGGCCGACGATGTCGAGATCGGGAGATACACCCCGACGGCGATTGGCAGCGACTGCAGCCCCATCAGCTCAATGCCGATGGTGATGAATACACCGAGCAGCACCAGGGTCCACGGCAGTTTCTGGGTGAGGATGCCGTCGGTTACCAGCGCCATGATGGTCGCTTTTGGGGAATCGAGCTTGGTGACGGGCTGGCCGTTCATTTCTCGAATGCGGCCGCCGATGCCCGGATCCACCAGGAATGCGACCTCTTTCGTCGCCGGATCGACCAGGTATTTCCCCGCGGTGATCCCCTGGGTGATCATGTTGATACGCACCACCTGGTATTGCTTGCCCTGGTGCAGCATCATCTCCCCGGTGGAGGTGATCGAACGGTCGGGCGAGTCCGCCGCGGGGATCTGGAGGCTGACGCCGGGATGGGATTCGGGGACGATGATCGTGTAGGTGTTGTTGAGGAGTGTCAGCGTCCAGCCGATCATTAACGCCGAAGTCAGGGCGCCGATCACGATGCCGATCTGCTGCTTCTTGGGTGTAGCCCCGACCAGGAAGCCGGTCTTCAGGTCCTGCGATGTCGCCCCGGCATTGCCGGCCGCCACCGCAATCACCGCCGCAATCGAAATCGCACCTACCCGGTGATCGACGCCCGTCCAGCCGATGAGCAGGAATACGAAGCAGACCCCGATGAGGGCGGCGATGGTCATGCCCGATATCGGATTGGCGCTGGTCCCAATTTCACCGGTAATGCGGGACGACACCGTCACAAAAAAGAATCCGAAGATGATGATCAGGGCGGCGCCGAGCAGGTTGACCGCGAGCTGAGGCAAGAGGGTGAGAGCCAGGGCGAGGGCAATCGCGCCAACGATGGTAACCCAGATCGGCAGGTCGACATCGGTGCGGATTCGCTGCGCCACTGTCCCCATGCTGTTCCGGAGATCCTGGAACCCCGATCGAAAGGCACCCACGATAGTCGGTAGCGATCGAAGCAGAGCGATGATGCCAGCCGAGGCAACCGCCCCGGCGCCGATGAAAAAGATGTAATTCGACCGGATCTCACCGGGGCTCATCTCCGAGATGAGCTTATTGGCGGGGAACAGCGTCGTCGTCAACCCATCACCAAAAAACTTGATCGCCGGTACCAGCATGAGGTAGGCCAGCGTCCCACCGGCGAACAGGTAGCCGGCGATGCGGGGGCCAATGATATAGCCAACGCCCATCAGCTCCGGAGAGACTTCGCTGCTCATGACGGCCGCCTTATAGGCCGGTGAGGTGAATGAGGGATATTCCTTCCAGGCCTTGAGCCCGGACATCAGCACCTTGTACCCAAAGGCCATCCCGAACGCCTGGAAGAGAAGCCTGGCCTGGAGCCCCCCCCGCTCCCCCGCCTTCAACACCTCCGCGCAGGCAGTGCCTTCCGGATAGGTAAGCTTGCCATGTTCCTTGACGATGAGCGCCCGACGCAATGGGATCATCATCAGCACCCCGAGGATTCCGCCGACCACCGCCAGGATCGCGACCTTGCTCACACTCAGGTCATAGCCCATCAGCAGGATCGCCGGGATCGTGAAGACGACGCCGGCCGCGATCGATTCCCCGGCCGATCCCGTGGTCTGCACCATGTTGTTTTCCAGGATGGTCGAGCCGAACCGGCGAAAGAACGCCACGGAAATCACCGCAATCGGGATCGAAGCGGAGACGGTCAGGCCGATCTTGAGCGCCAGGTATACGCTGGAGGCGGCGAAGACGACTCCGAGCACCGCCCCCAACACGACCGCCCGCAGGGTGAATTCGGCGGGAGACTGGTCCGCGGAAACATAGGGGTGGAAAGCCGGCACCTCGGTCACGCCGGGTCGGGAATCAGCCGCCATGCGAGTTCCTCGTGGGTGGGGAAGCAACTGGGCATTGAAGTGAGGCA
>JBDTRF010000023.1:0-22985 GCA_039931815.1 Gemmatimonadota bacterium | reverse complement strand
CGGCCAGGCAGTGGAGCAGTATCTCAAGACGAAGTGAACTTCACAACGCAGACGGGGCGTCGAGGAATCGGCGCCCCGGTTCTTTTGACTGGCGACCAGGTGGATAGGCAATCCGTCAATCCGAATTGGCGTCTCACCCTCCATCCACGAAGCAACGGTTAATCTGCCGGCTCAGCGGTTTTCGTTCTGATCCTCACTAAGCGATAGCGTTTCGGAGAACGGGTGCGCGGGCCAGAAGTGGCGGCGCTGAATGCCGTCACTCGCTGGTACGGTTCCCCACCGCGCGGTCGGCGATCAGCCGTATCTTCTCGACTCTATTCAACCTTCTGATTGCCGCCTCGCGGCGCAGCGCCGCGGGGCGGTCGGTGGCCGGCTCAATCAGGACCATCTCGATCGGAAGCCGGCTCCTGGTGTACGCCGCTCCGCGTCCGGCGTTGTGTGCCTTGGCGCGCGTCACCGGGTCGGTGGTGATGCCCGCGTACAAGGTGCCGTCGGCACAGCGCGCGAGGTAGACAAACCATGATTGAGGTGACGACGTACTTTCAGATTTGCTCCCCATCTCCACCTTTCCGTGCCTGCCGGTGTCGCCGCCCGCCGCCTTGAGGCCGTTCCTGTCCTGCCACCTTCACCCACGCTCGTTGTATCTTAGATAGGTCTCTTCTCGAACCAACAGAGGACGCATGGAATCACGCCGGCCCCACCGGCGCACTTTCCCGGCCCAGCGCATCCTGCTGGCTTGGCTCTTCATTTTCCGGATCGCCGTTGCCGTCGGTGGAGTCCTCGGGGCCCTGGTCACCCGTATCTGGATGGGCGGGTCCGAGTCTGCGCTGATCGTCACGGTCGCGGCGCTGCTGGCTTTCATCATTACGCCGTACGGGTACTGGCTGGTCTGGATGAAGGAACGGCAGCCGGGCGTCATCTTCTTTGCCCTGCAGATCGTGGTCGACCTTTTCCTGATCACCACGATCGTGCATTACACGGGCGGGGCCCAGAGCGCCTTCAGCTTCCTGTACGTGCTGATGATCGCCGCCTATACCGTGCTCCTCTCGTTTCGAGGCGGGCTGGTGGTTGTCGTCGTCGCCTCCCTCGCCTATATGGCGGACACCTTCGTCGGTCACCCGGATACGCTCGGCATCGCTTTCTGGGGCCAGCTGGTGCTCTATCTCTGTGTCTTCGCCATCATGGCTCCGATGGTGGCCCGCCTGCGCGAGGCGAGTGAAGAGCATGCGTCGCTGGAGACCGAGCTCCGCCGCGTCCGGCTCGAAGCCGATGACATTCTGCGCAACATCCGGTCGGGCGTCATTACCGTTGATGGCTCCGGCCGGCTCGCGTTCATCAACCCCATGGCGGACAAACTGCTGGGGATCGATACCGAGACCTACACCGGCACGCCGGTGCTGGACCTCCTGAAGCAGCGGTCTCCGGAATTGTGGGCCGCCATCGTCGCGGCCATCCGGCATGGACGAAAGGTGAACCGGGCGGAGGGAATGGTCCAGCTGGCCGACGGCAAGATGTTCCCCATTGGTTTGAGTACGACTACCTTCGAGGACCAGGCGCAGCAACCGCCTTCAGTTACCGCTATCTTTACCGACATATCAGATTCAAAGCGCATCCAGGAACTACACCTCCGGGCGGAACGGCTCGAGGCGGTGGCGGCGTTGAGCGCATCGCTGGCTCATGAAATCCGGAATCCTCTCGCGTCCATTCGCAGCTCGGTGGAGCAGCTCGCCCGGTCCCCTCGGGCGGATGAGGATGAGCGGTTTCTTGCCAACCTGATCGTCAAGGAAAGCGACCGGCTCAGCCGGCTGCTGAGTGAGTTCCTCGATTTTTCCCGGGTCCGTGTCACCCGTTTTGATCCGGTGGACCTGCACGCCGTCACCCTTGCCGCCGCCCGCCTGGTCCGCGAGCACCCGGACGCGGGAAAGGACACCGAGATCGACGTGCGCGGCGGACGGGCGATGATGGAAGGCGACGAGGACCTGCTTCATCGCGTTGTCGCCAACCTGCTGCTCAATGCCGTGCAGGCGGCCAATGGCAAGGTCAAAGTGGTGGCGATTACCGGACCCGCGCATATGAGCGATCTCCCGGCTGGTTGCATCATGAACAACCCGGTTCGGCTCGAGATTCGGGACAATGGGCCTGGCATTCCCGATGAAGTGCGCGATCGGATCTTCGAACCTTTTGTAACTGGTCGAGCCGGCGGAACCGGGCTCGGCCTTGCCATCGTCCAGCGCGCCGTCGAGGCGCACCGCGGCCTGGTCCTGGTCGATTCGGTGACCGGGCGCGGCACAACTTTCACCATCTTCTTTCCGGCCCGTTGGTCGTCAGAGGAAGCGGCATGAATCAGAAACCGTCGGTCCTGATCATTGATGACGAGTCCGGGATTCTCGATACCCTCCGGATTCTGCTCAAGCGCGAGGGCTTCGAGGTCACCACGGCCCAGGGTGGCAAGGCCGGGCTCGACCAGATCCGCGCGGGCACCCATGACATCATACTTACCGATGTGCGAATGCCGCAGGTGAGCGGTCTGGATATCCTCCAGGCCGCGCGGGAGCAGGATCCGATGACCCCTGTCATCCTCATGACGGCGCAGGCCTCCCTGCAGACCGCGATTGGCGCCGTCAATGCGGGGGCCTTTTACTACATCCAGAAACCGTTCGCCAACGATGAACTGATCGCGATTCTCCGCCGTGCATCTGACTATCGCGCGGTCAAGGTCGAGAACAAACATCTCAAAACCGAAATCCGGAAAAAGGACCGCGGCGGCGTGGACCGCCCGATCGGAAAATCACGGCGCTTTCTCGATACGCTGCGCCTGGCCGAGCAGGTGGCCCCGACCGATTCGACGGTCCTCATCCAGGGTGAATCCGGAACCGGCAAGGAAGTCATTGCCAACTACATCCATAACCTGTCCAATCGCACCGGCGGCCCATTCCTCTCCATCAACTGCGGCGCTTTGCCGGAGAACCTTCTCGAGAGCGAGTTGTTCGGGCACGTCAAAGGCTCATTCACTGGCGCCGTACGAGACAAACAAGGACTCTTCGCGGCCGCCCGGGGAGGCAGTTTCTTCCTGGATGAAGTCGGCGAAATGACCCCGGCCCTGCAGATCAAACTGTTGCGCGTGTTGCAGGAGCGGGAGGCGATTCCGGTCGGTGCCACCGAAGCCATTCCCGTCGATGTCAGGATCATCGCCGCCACCAACCGTGATCTCGAGGAAGAATGTCGGCGTGGCGCCTTCCGGTCCGATCTCTTTTATCGACTCAACGTCATACCGCTTCAGCTGCCGCCTTTGCGCGATCGACGGGAGGACGTACTCCCGCTCATGGAGTTGTTCCTCCAGACCCTGGCCGCGCAGCACAATTCGGAGGTCAAGGCCTTGTCTTCGGAGGCGCTCGACGCGGTCATGGTGTATGACTGGCCGGGGAATGTCCGGGAGCTGGAGAACGCGCTGGAACATGCCGTGGTTCTCACCAAGGGCCCGATCATCGAACCCAGTGCCTTGCCCGAGCGGATCACCAAGCGCCGGAAGGAGCCGCTCGTCACCGAACGATCCTTCCAGAACCCGACACTCGACGTCATCGAGCGGGCGTACATCATGTGGGTATTACAGGTCGAAGGCGGGAATAAAACCAGGGCGGCCGAGATTCTCGGGATCGATCCTTCGACTCTGTATCGGAAGCTGAGCCGGTACGAAGAGGTCAAAGAACCGGCGACCAACTAACTCAACTGGCGGCCGAGTCTCCCGGCTCGGCCTTGCCGCCGGATTCGATCCGGTGAAAGTAGTCTTTCTTCGCAGGCCTCATGAACTTACGCCATGAATTGCGCTCGTCAGTCCCCCGGTATCCCCAATCTTCTTGCAAAATCCCTTGAGTCTCTCATCAGAACCTCCTGCATTTTTATCGAACTACATGCCGCAAGTCAGTCAGAGTAAATAACTTAGCGATGGCAGGGTGACAGGTGGCATATGTGTTGCCTTACTCCGGGCGTGGACATCCATCTGGCGATGGCACTAACAGACACTCACGGGAGAACCAAATGAATCGCAAGGGCTTTACACTCATCGAGTTGTTGATTGTGGTCGTGATTATCGGCATCCTGGCCGCGATCGCGATCCCGAAGTTCGCCAACACCAAGCAGAAGGCGATCCTGGCGTCCATGAAGACGGACCTCAAGAACCTGGTTACTGCCCAGGAAGCCTACTTCTCGGACAACAACAAGTACGCCATCGCATCGGCGGCGACGCAGACCGCGACCGCGGTTGCTTACCAGCCGACCACGGGTAACGTGCTCGCCGGTCTTGCTGCTTCGACCTCGAGTGGCTGGGCGGCGACCATGACCAATCCGGCCGTCACTGGCACGCCGAGCACCTGCGGTGTGTTCGTCGGCACCGGCGCAGCGCCGAACGCCGCTGTCGTTCAAGAGGGCGCGCCGGCCTGCTGGTAAGCGCGCTGGAAACAACCGGAGGCAGCGGCAAGTCCCGCTGCCTTCGTAGTTTCTCCCAAGTGAGCAGCGTATACAAGTAACCTTCTACTCTCTCAGGAGCTGACAATGAATCGCAAGGGCTTCACTCTGATCGAATTGTTGATCGTGGTCGTCATCATCGGCATCCTGGCCGCGATCGCGATCCCGAAGTTCGCCAACACCAAGCAGAAGGCGATCCTGGCGTCCATGAAGACGGACCTCAAGAACCTGGTTACTGCCCAGGAAGCCTACTTCTCGGACAACAACAAGTACGCCATCGCATCGGCGGCGACGCAGACCGCGACCGCGGTTGCTTACCAGCCGACCACGGGTAACGTACTGGCCGGTCTCCCAGCCTCGACTTCGAGCGGTTGGGCGGCGACCATGACCAATCCTGCCGTCACGGGTACCCCGAGCACCTGCGGTGTGTTCGTTGGCACTGGCGCGGCTCCGAATGCGGCGGTCGTTCAGGAAGGCGCCCCTGCCTGCTGGTAACCTGAGTAGTATCGGGTAATCGATGGGCGGCGGGAGGTTCCCGCCGCCCATTGTTTTTCTCCGGCCCCGGATTTGCCTATAATTGCATACTGTCGGTAAGGTAGGCAGGGCGTGCCCATGCAAACTCCGGCATTTCACAAATCTCAAGGCTTTAAGCCCCCATGCAGGATCTGGGGAAGTGTCTGATGTGCGGTCATGGTGACCGCAGCCCGATCCACCGGGACTCCTATTCTACCGCCCATGCCCATGCACCTGCTCACGCTAACCAACGACGACGCGCTCAGAGAGACTCTGCGCACTACGTTAGGCGAAGCCGGGTGCGAATTTCATCCGGCGAGCGTCTCTCCCTCTCAGCTTGAAGAGCCCCTGGCGCGAAAACCGGACGCTCTCCTGCTGGATCTGGCCGGCCAGCCGGACAGTGGTGCCGCATTTCTCGAGACCTACGGCGATCGAGCCGATCGAATCCCACTCCTGGTCCTTTGTCCGGAAGCTGATCGGGACGTCGGGCTTCGCGCCGTGCGCGCAGGCGCCCTCGACTATCTGCTGCGTCCGCTTTCGATGGATGAGCTTGGTATACGGCTCCGCCGGATCCAGGAGACCGAGCACTTGAGGCGGGAAACGATTGCATTGCGGACCGCCCTGGAGCGAACCGCCGCGCGGTCGACACTCATCGCCGAGAGTCCCGCCATGGGCAGGATTCGAGACTCCGCCCAGGCGAAAGCAGGCACCCGGGAGCCGGTGCTGATCGTCGGTGAGCGGGGGAGCGGTAAGAAGACGCTTGCCGAGTTCATTCACCGGCTGGACAATCAGAAGAAGCTGCCGGTCGGTATTATTTCATGCTCCGGGCTTGGCGATCGGTTGTTCCAGTCTTCCGCCTGGCGCGAAGCCAGGGAGGCCGGAACAGCCATCCTCGAAGGGGTCGAGTCGCTGCCGCGGGCCGAGCAGGACGCGCTGACGGCGCTGTTGACTCGCCAGGCCCAGGAACCGACGGATAACGGTCACCGGCCAGTGCGAGTGATCGCGCTGTCCGAGACTCCCCTCAATGAACCCGCGCATCGCCGGGAGTTTTCGCCGGCGCTGTTTCAGCTTTTCTCGAATTCCACCTTCGTGCTTCCTGCGCTTCGGGATCACGCGGCGGACGTCCCGGCCCTGCTGGCGCACTTCGCACAGCGAACGGCTCAGCGGCTGGGTCGCCCGGTAAGTGTCTCTCCTCGCGCCCTCGCGATGCTGGCCGTCTATCCCTGGCCCGGCAACGTGGCCGAGCTCGAGGCCGCCGTCGAACGAGCGGCACTCCTGGGAGGAAACGGTCGGCTGGAGTATGCTGACTTCGGTCTCGTGCCCGGTCTTGCCGGTCCGGGTGATAGTCCCGCCGGCGCTCTCGAGCTCAAGCCGCAAGTCGAAGCTTTCGAACGCCAGGTACTCCTGCAGGCACTGGCGGCCACCAAGGGGAACCGGCAGGCGGCCGCCAAGCTCCTCGGCATCAGCCTTCGCACCCTTTTCTACAAGATCAAGCGCTATGGCGTCGAGGGAAAAGAAGGCCTGGGGAATCGGTAAATCCCCAGGTCAGGGACTGGGAACTCGGACACGAGAACAGGACGACGGATTCGGACTGAAACACAGCAACCCAACCCCAGAAAATCACCAGAGTCATCCCGGTGGAGCAGAAGTACTCCAAGTAATCTTCACCCGGCGTCAGCAGATTCTACCGCAGTTCAAAATCAGGCCGCAATCAACGATCAACAATCATCCATCGCTAAAATCGGGAGCCAGAGAAGCCCACCCCGGATGAGGGAGCGTTTTGCCTTCCGGCCTGGCTCCTTCCATCGCGTTTTTCCTGCCTGTCACCGCGTTCGTTTTTCTCCCACGCTTCAACCGATCTTCCTATCCTGACTCCTGTTTCGTACTCCATGCCATTCAGGAGGTGATTCGAACATGTCGATTCGAAGCACGACGGGATCCACGCTGGTTGAACTCATGATTTCGCTCACCATTCTCAGTATCGGTGTGCTCGGGCTGATCGGCACCGCGGCCGCGGTGACCCGCCTGCTCGGCCAGGGTCATTGGTCGACGGTCGCCGCGATGACGGCTGAGCGAAGAATCGAAATGCTGAGGGCCATTGCGGTTGATTCCGCGACCTGTGCGAGCCTGTCTGGCGGCTCACAGCCGATGGCGGGAGGCCTCACCGAAGCATGGACCGTGAGCCCGGGACCTTCAACCGAAATCGTGATGATTACCGTATCCGGCGCTGGCAGCCGAGTCGATTCGATTTCCGCGACGCTTCCATGCCGCTGAGAAGTCGAGGTTTCACACTGGTCGAAGTCATGATCAGTCTTGTGCTGACCGTGTTGATCGCGGGCATCGCGCTTCGGATTCTCCTCCGCCAGCATTGGACGGCAGTCGCCGCCGGTGAACGAGGCGCCTTGCAATCATCCTTGCGCGGGGGCGCCTTGTACCTGGTGAGTGAGTTTCGTGAAATCGGTGGGACCCCTGGCGATCCGGACATCCTCGCTTTCGCTCCCGAATCTCTCACCTATCGCGCGATGCGGGGTGCTGGATTCAGCTGTCGCCGGAGCACCGGTCTGGTCAGTATCTCGCTGGCGAGTTTCACCGGCTATCGCAGTCCCCAGGCTGGTCGCGACAGCCTCCTGCTGCACCTGGAAAATGGGGAAGCCACCAGCGCAGATGATCAGTGGCTTCGAATCCCCGTGCTGTCGGTTGGAAACGGAAGCTGCGCCGGCACCCCGGCGCTGGATATCGCGACGGTTCTGGACACTGCCAGCTACCCCACCCGCTCGTTCGCGACCTTCGCCCCCTTGAGGACTTTCGAGGTGATGCAGGTCAAGCTTTATCAGTCAGCCGGTGAATACTGGCTCGGCACCCGATCGGTGTCCGCCGGAGAAACCATTCAGCCGGTCATCGGGCCACTGTCTTCTCAAGGGCTTGCCCTGGCGTACTACGACTCCACTGGCGCCGTCGCCACCGCAGCCACGGATGTCCGGAGCATTGAGATCACCATCCGCGGGATGACAAGCGTTGGGGTTCGAAGCGGCGCAGGGTTTGGCTCCGTCAATCGCCAGCCTGACAGCCTGACAACCCGAGTGCTCCTGCGGAACTGGTAGGCGCCGGACAATCAACCGCATCCAACACCCGACAATGAATACTTCTTCCAGGTCGTACGCCATGATCTCAGACGCCGAGGACGGATTCGCACTGCCTCTCATGCTGGCGGTGCTGGCATTGGGAAGCATTCTGGTCGCCGCCTCGTTCCTCATGGCTCGGCTCGATGCCCAGTCCGGTCAGAACACCTTGAATGCGATCCGGGCACATGAGGCCGCTGAAACAGGCCTGGGGGAGATTATCAGCTGGTGGGATCCGTTGATCTATGACACGATGACAGTGGGAGGCCAGGTGGCCGTCCCTGCCCGCACACTGGGCCAGGGTTCCTACCAGGGTGTGGTGACTCGACTCAGCTTTTCGCTCTTCCGTGTGGAAGCGGAAGGAAACTTCTCCTCGAGCCCCACCACCCCGGCGGCGCGGAAAGCACTCGCCTCCCTGGTGCGACTCGATCGGGCCGTCCCGTCGGTCCACGCCGCCCTGACCGTTAGAGATTCATTGGTGTGGGACTCACCCAGCACGATCAATGGTCAGGATACCGTCCCGCCAGGCTGGTCCGCCCGCTGCCCCGTCCTGGATTCATCTGCGGCGGGAATCCGATTGGCGCCTCTCACTCCCCCTCAGCTTGGGTCCTGTTCCACCGCAGGTTGTTTTTCGGGGAATCCACCATTTCTGGTAGACTCAGTCGTCGCTGACTCGACCCTGATCCAGCTCGGCAATACGACGTACGGTGCCCTGGCTGCCGGCGCCACCAGGATACTCACGGGAACTCTGGCCACGATTTCCCCTTCACTCACGGGCAGCCCTTCTGCCTGCGACGTTTCCGACTCGCTGAACTGGGGCGAGCCTTTGCTGGGCGGGTCCGCTGTCCCGTGTGAGAATTTTTCGCCTGTCATCCACGCGCCCGGCGACGTGATCCTTACCGGCGGAAGAGGGCAGGGGATTCTCCTGGTTGATGGTTCTCTGACTCTCGGTGGCGGAACCGAGTTTACCGGGCTGGTCGTCATCCTCGGGACACTCCGGAATGGATCAGGCGGGGGAAGCATCTCCGGCGGGGTCCTGGCTCGCAACGTCGCGATCGACAACTCTCTGCCCTCTTCTTCCCTGCTCATACACTACTCGGCCTGTGTTTTGCCTTACCTCACGCGTGGCACTTCGCAGGTTACCCCGCTTCCGTACCGCAGTTGGACTCAGCAGTTCTGAAATCGGGTGGTTCCGAGGAATCGCTGGCAGCCAGACAAGGGATCTGTCTTGCGAAACGCTGTGAAAAGTGCACCGTGCCGCTCCCTCAGAGGAAATGTCCAGGCAAGGTGCCCGGGTAGGGAGCCACCGCCCGATCTGCATCGGGGTCTAAAATCATCTGAATTCAACGGTTTCGGGCCATTTTAGTCATGCAGTCTGCCAGTGAGTTGCGACCTGCGGGTAAGAACGTCTCTAAAAGGCCTATTAGCGAATGTGAGCGCCTACTCGCCACAAGGATTCTAGCCTGAGTGAAGGTTTCGGCACGGAGTCCGCAGAGGTGGTTATCCCCAGAAGACTTTCTAAGTAAGTTCATCTCAAATCTGTAAGTATCGTTCTTATAAAGGGTTGTTTGTCGTCACCTCAAGCAAGTTGGAGCTTGACAAAAAAACGGGCGTGTGGTAGCGTAGCCTGCCCCTCTTCTCCAAAACCCAGCGGAATCGTATGGCTCTCTTCGGTCGGAAACGGACCACGGTCGGTCTGGACATCGGCAGCGGCCTGATCAAGCTCGTGGCGATTTCGCACGGGTCTGGCGAGCCAATCCTCACCAAGGTGGCATTCACCACCGTGGTGGATGACGCCATCGTCGAAGGTGAGGTCATGGATACCGGCATTGTCGCCGATGCGATCCGTGGTCTCATGGCCTCGGCCGGCATCAAGACCAAGCAGGTCGTCATCGCGGTAGGCGGGCGCGATGTCATCATCAAGAAAATCGCGATGGAGCGGGTGAAGGAGGCGGAAGCGCGCCAACTCATTCGTTGGGAAGCGGAACAGCACGTGCCGTTCGACATGGAAAATGTCGAGCTCGATTTCCAGATTCTCGATCCTGAGGGCGAAGGGATGCAGATGAATGTTCTCCTGGTCGCGGCCAAACGCGAGCTGGTTGAGAACAAGATGGCTCTGCTGTCCCAGGCTGGACTGACACCCCTGATCATCGATGTGGACGCCTTTGCGCTGCACAATGCGTTTCAGCTCAATCACCCTGACGCGATGCAAGGCGTCGTCGGCCTGGTGAACATGGGACACGAAACTACCAATATCAACATCATGGAAGACGGGGTACCTGTCCTCACGCGGGACCTTCCCCTCGGAACCCGCCGCTTTCGGGAAGATCTGCAGCGCGAGCGCGGACTATCGGCCGAAGAGGCGGATAAGCTGCTCCAGGGCTTTGAACGAAGTGAAGTTCTCGAACCGTTCCTCGAGACGCGCGGCGAGGAGTTGGCCGTTGGCATCGAGCGGGCAGCGGCGTTCCTCCAGTCGGCCAGCCGATCGGCGGGTGGAGTCTCGCGGCTCTACACCACAGGCGGTGGCTCGCGTATTCCCGGGCTCAATCGTGTGCTGGCTGATCGGCTTCGTCTGCCGGTCCAGCAGGCCAACCCGATCGAGCGGCTCCAGGTAGCTGAGGAAGTGCTCGCGACTCTCAATCCGGACGAAGTGGGACCATTGCTGATGCTGCCAATCGGTCTCGCCCTTCGTTCCGCCGCGTGATCGAGGCACGAATCGCATGATCAAGATCAATCTCCTTCCCGGCGTCAAACGCAAGCGCTCCGGCTCGACCAAGGATGCGGTCATGGGCCGTTTGCGCGACCTGGGTGCCCGGGTGAAGGATCCGTTGCTGCTGGTCGCCGTGGTTGCCTGGTTATTGGCGGGCGGCTTCCTGGCGTACGGATACATCTCGAACGGGCGAAAGATGGGTGCGTTGGAGCCCAAGCTGGAACAGACCCGGGATGAGCACCGGCGATACAAGAACCTGATGGCGGAGAAGCGGAAGACCGAGACGATTCGGGATTCGCTGCTCGCCCAGATCGGGGTCATTCGCGGAGTCGATGGGGATCGATACACATGGCCGCACGTGCTGGATGAGGTGAGCAAGGCATTGCCGCCCTACACCTGGCTGGTCGATTTGAGCGTCATCTCCACGGCAGCGGTCGCCGATTCTGCGGACACGACGACTCCCGCGCTCCAGTTTCAGATTGGCGGGCGGACCGTCGATATCCAGGCCTATACCCGTTTCCTCCGTCAACTCGAGGCGTCGCCCTGGATAGTGGACGTAACGCCGATGCAGGCCTCTACGGTGGTCGAGAATGAGCGAGCCGTCACGGCGTTCACGATTCGCGCGACGTTTGCACGGGCAGATTCGGCCTATATCCGAACGGTGCCCCTGACCCAGTCGGTGAGATAGCCATGGCCCTCTTTGGTATCCAGAACCCGGTACCGGTCTTCGCCATCGTCCTGGCGGGGGCGGTCGGATATGTCGGGTACGCAGGCAATTCGCTGGTCCACGTGGATGGCGTCAAGGCCGGCAAGGAGCGGGTCAAGGTGGTTGAGGATTCCATCGTAACGCTGGAAACCGAAATCGACAGCGCCCGGCAGCAGCTGGCCAAGGGCACCATGGAAGACCTCCGTCGCCGGCTGGACAACTATCGGATCAGTCTCGAGCTGATGCGCCGCCTCGTGCCGGAGCGCAACGAGGTCCCCAATCTGCTCGACGCGATTTCGACCCGGGCCCGGATTCGCGGGGTCACGCTCTCGAACGTCGCACCGATCTCGGTCGACGCCGGACCGGCTCCCTTTGAGACCCATCGATACCAGATCGCGGTGCTGGGTCACTACGACCAGATCGGCCAGTTCCTGGCGGATGTCGCCAGTCTCGAACGGATCATCGTGCCCTTCGACCTGCACATGGCCGAGGCACCAGGGCAATCAGCCAAGGCGCTGGGCGATACCACGGGCGCGATGCTCGAGGCCAAGTTCCAGATCCGCACCTATGTGAAGACGAACAACACGGAGGCAGCCAGTGGCACGTAATCATCTGGCGGCGTTCCTCTTGATAGGACTCGCCCTCGCCGGCTGCAAGAAGGATGAACCAGCCGAAAAGCCGGTCGACCTCGTGGCGCTCCGCGTGCGACGGGACAGCGTGGCCAGAGCCAAGGCTCACGCCGATTCGCTCGCGACGATTCGCTACACGACCTGTTCGGACTCAGTCGGCAAGGTGCTGCAGAAGACCGCCGCCGGCCGTCGCGTTCTCGCCGCCAAGCGCCCAGTCGGTGTGGCCGTGCCCGAAGTACTGGCCGCCTGCGGTACGAACCCGTCCCAGCCGCTGACCCAGGTTGCTTCGACCGATACGACCAGGGTTGAGAGCCCGGGAACCAGGACCGCGGTTGGAACGAAGCAGACGACTCCTCCGGTCTCAGCGCCAACGACGGCGACCACACCGCCGGCAGCCGCTCCCGGAACGCCAACGGGGATGACCCCGCAACAGCGCCAGGTGGCGCGGGCGGATTCGATCCGGAAGGCGAAGGAGCAGGCCCGGGCCGATTCGCTGGCCCATGTCGTCGAGGTGGCGAGAGCGGATTCAGTCACCCGCGCCAAGGTCGATTCAATTCGTGGTGATTCGCTGCGCCAGATTCGCGAGACCGAAGTACTCCGGGAAACCTTCGCGTACAGCGGAGCCAATCGGGATCCGTTTGTCTCTCTGATTGATCTGCCGAGTGAGGGTCCCGAATTTGTGAATCTGCAGCTGGTCGCCGTGTATCAGGACCTGCGGTATGCCGGAAACAGCATCGCCGTGGTGCGGGACAAAGATGCCAACAAGCGCTACAACGTTCGGGTGGGTGACCGGATTGGCCGGATGAAGATCGCCCAGATTCGTCAACGCGATGTGGTATTCACCATTGAAGATCTTGGCTTCGAGCGCCAGGAAACGCTGTCCCTGCGCAAGCAGGAGGAGCACACCCCATGAGTCGTATCCGAAGCTTCCTCGTCGCCGGCCTTGTTGTGCTGGCACCGATCCGGCCGGACGCCGGTCCTTCCACCAGCGGCGAAGTGACCAGCATCAGCGTGGTCCCCACACCGGGACGGGCTGAAGTGGTGGTCAATATTCGCGGCGCGGTCGACGTGGAGGACTTTGTCCTGAACGAGCCCGCGCGCCTGGTGGTCGACGTCAAGAACGCGCACCTCCAGCGGGGCGGCAGCACCTATGACGGTGTGAACCGCGCCGGGATCCTGAACGTCCGCCTCGGGCAGTATCAGCCCTCGGTCGTACGTATCGTGATCGAACTGGCGGAGCTCAAAGACTACACGGTCAACAAGGACGGAGAATCGATCCGGATTTCTTTCGGAGCCGAACGCTCGTTCCTGACCTGGTCGTCGACCTCGCCGGCGGACGAAACCCCGCCCTCGGTGCGTCCGGTCTCGCGTCCCGAAGTCGTACCTCCGGCCGAGACGCCGGTAACATCGGTGGCGCAGGAGCCCCGGATCACGGTCACCTGGGATAATGCGGATATCGCGGACGTCATCGCCGGGTTCTCCGCCTTCAGCGGCCGGACCATCATCCTGGGCAAATCGATCACCGGAAAGGTGTCGGCCGAGATTCGCAATCAGCCGTGGCCCCAGGCGTTCGCGGCCATCCTGATCTCGCAGGGTCTCTCGGCGACGGAAATGCCGGGCGGAATCATTCGAGTGGATTCACCGCAGGCGCTGGCCGCACTGGATTCCGTTGAACCGGTTCGTACGGTTGTCGTCCGGGTCAACTATGCCCAGGCGGCTACCCTGGCCAAGAGCATTTCCGGCATCCTGACGAAGAACCGCGGCTCGATTGTGCCGGACACCACGACCAATTCCCTCATCATTACGGATGTCAGCAGCCGGATCGATGAGATCGAACGATTTGCGAAGGGTCTTGATATCCGGACCCCGCAGGTGTCGATCCAGGCCAAGATCATTTTCGTGGACCGGACCGATCTGCAGCAGCTCGGCGTCAAGTACGACCTGGGCTCCGGCCGCCAGTTCTTCAACAAGCTCATCCAGCGCTCCGATCCCGCGACCGGTGATGCCTTCGAGACCAACGTGAACGTGGTGGATCTCGGCGGAAACAGTCTGTCGGGAATCGCCAACGCGGACGCCATTATCACCGGTTCGGCCGTCGACCTGATATTCTCGACTGCGATCGGTGGATTCAACATCACGTCATTCCTGAGCGCGCTGCAGCGCGTGGACCTGGCAGATGTGCAGGCTGAGCCGACCATCTCCACCCTGGACAATCACCAGGCCGATATCCTGGTCGGTGAAGAAACCCCGATCCGGGTGATCGACGTGAGCGCGCAGGGATCCGGTAACTCGGTGCCGCGCGCCACCGTTTCCTTCAAGGAAACCGGTATTCGCCTGACGGTGACGCCGCACGTCACCAATAATCGCCAGATCCTGATGGACCTGTCGACCGAACGCTCAGCAGTGCAGGCCCTGGCGGCGGCCGACCTCGGGTTCAACTTCACCAAGCAGACGGCGAAGAACCGGTTGCTGGTGAATGATGGCGAAACCGCGGTGATCGGCGGATTGACCGTCACCGAAGTCACCCGGACCAAGCAGGGCATTCCGCTGCTGGTTGACCTGCCAGTCATCGGTAAGCTCTTCGGATTCAGCCTGGATCAGGAGCGACGCCGGGACCTGATCATCCTGGTGACTCCGCACATCATTGACGACGGCGGAAATCAATAGAGTTTTTGAGGAGCTGTTTCAAGTGCATGGTGAGCCCGACAGGTCGTCGGGCTCGCCTGTTTTACGCAGATTCCACACATTGTAGATGTGAGTCACCGGACGCTGTCGGTTCACTCGATAGCACGCAGGACAAACCGAATTTCTGGCAGGGGGAAAAGCGTGGGCCTACGGTTCCTGACAGCGGGTGAGTCGCACGGCAAAGCCCTGGTCGTCATCGTTGAGGGTCTGCCCGCCGGGCTGGCCGTTTCGGCGGACTGGGTCGACCGTGAGCTGGTCCGCCGGATGCAGGGATACGGCCGTGGTGCCCGAATGAAAATCGAACGGGACCATATCGAGTGGCTGGCAGGGATTCGCGCGGGAGAGACGCTCGGTTCCCCGGTCTCCATGCTGATTCCCAATCGGGACTGGGCGAACTGGCAGGATGTGATGGCGGCCGAAGGCACGCCGGGCGAACAACGGCGCAGAAAAGTTACCCGGCCGCGGCCCGGCCACGCCGACCTCGTCGGGGTACTCAAGTACGATCGTTCCGACGCCCGGGATATCCTGGAGCGCGCGAGCGCGCGAGAGACGGCCGCGCGGGTCGCGGCGGGCGCGCTGGCGAAGCGATTGCTCGACGAGTTCAACATCGAAGTAGGGAGCCACGTGGTATCATTGGGAGGCATCTCAACCGAGCCCCCAACCAGGTTGCCGACACCACTCAATCCGGCTTCCGATGAATCGGACATCCGGGTCCTCAATCGAGCAATCGAACCCGAGATTCTCGGCCGGATCGACCAGGCCAAAGCCGATGGCGATACCCTCGGCGGAGAGATCGAAGTGATTGTCCGGGGATTGCCGCTGGGACTGGGAAGTCATGTGAGCTGGGACCGCAAGCTGGACGGGCGGCTCGCGGGGATGCTGATGTCAATTCCCGCAGTCAAAGCGATTGAAATAGGCTTGGGGCTTCAGGCAGCACGGCGACCCGGCTCCCAGGTGCACGATCCCATTATCGCGGACGAGAATGGAGCCGGGACTTCAGGCGGATTCCGCCGGCGGACCAATAACGCGGGTGGTTTGGAGGGTGGCATGACCACCGGGGAACCCCTGGTTGTTCGAGTAGCAATGAAGCCGATCTCCACCCTGATGACGCCGCTGCCGACGGTCGACTTGGCGTCCGGGCAGACTGCCAGGGCCCAGAGCGAGCGTTCTGATGTGACCGCGGTGCCCGCCATGGGTGTGATCGCCGAGGCGCTGGTGGCGCTCGTAGTGGCCGATGCGATGCTCGAGAAGTTCGCCGGCGACTCCCTCAGTGAGATGCGGCGAAACTATGACGGATACCTGGCCACGCTTGCCGCACGATGGCAAGCCATGGGTCGAGAGCATGATAGTCCTTCGCTGGAGGTCTCATGAAGCGGCACATTCTACTGGTTGGGTTGCCGGGGAGTGGGAAGACAACCATCGGGCGCCTGGTCGCAGACCGACTGGGCACCGGATTCATTGATAGTGACATGGTGATCGTGCGAAAAATGCAGATGCCGATCTCCCACATTTTCGCCAGCCACGGCGAATCCCGCTTTCGTGAACTCGAGCGGGAGACCATGGCGCAGGCGCTCGAGGGTCCGCCTTCGGTTCTAGCTCCGGGTGGGGGCTGGGCGGTTCAGCCCGGCCAGCTCGAAAGCGCCCGAACCTCGAGCTATGTTATCTATATCAAGACCATGGCGATGACTGCGTCCAAGCGGGCCGGGTCGGAAAGTACCAGGCCCATCCTGGTGGGGGAGGATCCCATTGAGCAGATGCGGAGCCTGCTCAAGGCGCGTGAAGGTTTCTATGCGATGGCCGACGCCGAGATCAAGAATGATGTCAAGACGCCGGAGGCCGCCGCCGATGAGGTGATTGCATTGGCCAGGGAAAAAGCGGGCTGGTAACTGAGTAGCGAGTGTCGGGGAACCGCTGTCAATGATGGCCAATCGAGAGTCATCCCTCACTGCTACCAGGCTGAAAGTGGCTCCCCGCTTTTCGCGGATGCGCCGTCCCGTCCTCCGCGTTCCTTATTAATTGTCACCTGTTACCAGGTAACGGTCCAAGCGATACCTGTCACTAATCGCCAAACGTAAGGTGTTGGTAGTAGCGAGTTTGGGAATTCCAGTCTTGCTAATCCCGCGCTGCGCGGGTTTTTTGTACCACACTCATTTGAGACTTCGTTGACCCTGGACCGTATTCTGGAGCACATGGCAACAACCAAATCAAAGCCAGCCAAGGCGCGCGCAGCCAAGCCGGCAAAATCCGAGGCGGCGAAGACGGCGGTGAAGGAAACCGCCGCCCCGGCCAAGGCGCGGACCCCCCGGGCTCGCAAGACCGATGGGGAGGTGGGCTCCGGCAAACTCTCCCTCGTCATCGTCGAATCGCCGACCAAGGCCAAGACGATCGGGAAGTACCTCGGCAAGGGCTTTGACGTCAAGGCGACGGTTGGCCATGTTCGCGACCTTCCGACCCGGGAATTGGGGGTCGATGTCGACAATAATTTCGAGCCCAAATACGTCACTATTAAAGGAAAGACCAAGACCCTCGCGGACATCAAGAAGGCAGCAAAAACGGCCGGGCGGATCTTCCTCGCCACCGACCCTGATCGCGAAGGAGAGGCGATTGCCTGGCACGTCGCCGGTCAGCTGGACAGCCGCGCGCCGATCCACCGGGTTCTCTTTGAGGAAATCACCAAGTCAGGGGTTGAGCGCGCCATGGCCAACCCTCAACACATTGATGATAAGAAGGTCGAAGCCCAGCAGGCTCGGCGGATTCTCGACCGCCTTGTGGGATACAAGGCCAGCCCGATTCTATGGAAGAGCATCCGGACCGGGTTGTCGGCCGGTCGGGTTCAGACCGTCGCACTCCGCCTGATCGTTGAACGAGAGCGGGAGATCCGGGCGTTTACTGCCGTGGAGTATTGGTCAATCGAAGCGCTCTGTGCCAAGGACGGACAGACCTTTGAAGCCAGCCTTCACAAGATCGATGGCCATAAACCGGTGCTGCAGAACCAGGCCGAGGCAGACCAGGTTGTCACTGATCTCAAGACGATGCCCTTTGTCGTCTCCAAGGTGGAAAAGAAGCAGCGGAAGAAGCGGCCTGGCGCTCCCTTCACCACGAGCACGTTGCAGCAGGAAGCAGCCAAGAAACTCAGCTTCTCGAGCCGCCGCACCATGCGGGCGGCGCAGGACCTGTACGAAGGCATTGATGTCGGTGAGGAAGGCCCGGTCGGCCTCATCACCTACATGAGAACTGACTCGGTGCGCGTGTCCCCCGAGGCCATCACCTCGGTCCGCGACTTCATCGGCAGCCAGTATGGCGCCCGCTATCTCCCCGACGCGCCCAATACCTACAGCTCCAAGGCCGTCCGGGTGCAGGATGCCCACGAAGCCATCCGGCCGACCGATGTGCGGCGCCGTCCCGACCAGATCGAGAAGTTCCTCGAGCCCGATCAGTTCCGGCTGTACCAGCTCATCTGGCAACGGTTTGTCGCGTCGCAGATGACACCGGCGGTCTACGACATGACCATCGTGGATTTCGAGCTGGGTCGTTATCTCGTGCGCGCGTCCGGATCCGTCATGGTCTTCGATGGCTACCACATCCTCTATACCGAGGGACGTGAAGCGGAAGAAGGCAAGACGATGGACGACCTTCCCCCGATTCCACCGCTCGTGGCGGGAGACAGTGTCGACGTCAAAGAGATCATTCCCAATCAGCACTTTACCGAACCGCCACCGCGATTCTCCGAAGCCAGCCTGGTCAAGGAGCTGGAACGGCTGGGTATTGGACGGCCTTCGACCTACAGCGCCATCATCTCTACGCTCACGGCCCGGGAATATGTCCGGAATGAGCAGCGGCGATTCTTCCCCACCGAGCTCGGCGAAACGGTGGAGAAGGTCATGGTGGGCAGGTTCCCCGAGATCTTCAACGTCGAATTCACTTCTCTAATGGAAGGGGAGCTCGACCGGATCGAGGACTCTGAACTGGTCTGGCAGGATGTGCTGCGGAATTTTTACGGCCCGTTCAGCAAGGCCCTGGCCGCCGTGGACATCAACGCCCTGGTCATGGAGGCTCACGGTCTCCATGACCTGGCTAATGAGAAGTGTCCCAAGTGTGGTGCGCAGGTGGTACTCAAGAGCGGGCGATTCGGGCCCTATCTCGCCTGTGTCAACTACAAGGATACCTGCGACTACGCGCAGTCGCTCAAGAAGCAGAAGGCACCTGACAAGCCGAGCGACGAGAAGTGCCAGCTGTGCGAGTCGCCCATGGTGATCAAGACCGGACGATTCGGCGAGTTCCTGGCGTGCACCACCTATCCCAAGTGCAAGGGGACTCGGTCCATCTCGCTGGGGATCAAGTGTCCCAAGTGCCTCGAGGGAGATCTGGCTGAACGGCGGACCAAGCGGGGCAAGTCCTTCTGGGGCTGTATCCGCTACCCTGCCTGCGATTTCTCCACGTGGAACAAGCCGGTGGCCGATCCGTGTCCCGCGTGTGGATGGGTGGGAATGGAGAAGCGCTCCAGCAAAGCCGATGGAGAATCCCGTGTCTGTCTGAAGTGCGGCCACAAGGAGGTCGTGGTCGATGCCGAAGAGGCGGCGTTGACGTGAACGCCAGCGTGATCGGTGGGGGTCTCGCCGGCTCGGAAGCGGCGTGGGCCCTCGCCGAACGTGGGATCGATGTGACGCTCTACGAAATGCGCCCCGCCGTCAAAACGCCCGCCCATCAGACTGGACGCCTGGCCGAGATCGTCTGCAGCAATTCGTTTAAATCCGTCGAGCTGGTCAATGCCCATGGTCTGCTCAAGGCCGAGCTGCGAGCTTTGGGCAGTCTCCTGCTCGAGGTCGCCGACATGGCCCGGGTTCCGGCCGGTGCCGCGCTCGCCGTCGATCGGGACGTATTCTCGACCGAGGTCGATCGCCGCCTGCGAGCGCACCCAGGAATCTCGGTCGTCTCTGGTGAAGCGACCACAATTGTATCGCCCGCGGTGATTGCGACGGGACCGCTGACATCGGACACCCTGGCCAGGGCGCTGGCGCAACGGCTCGGCGCGGAGTCGCTCGCATTTTTCGATGCGATCGCGCCTATCGTTTCATCGGATTCGCTCGATCACGAGCGGATGTATCCTCTCTCTCGCTATGGCAAAGGCGAGGGCGAGGACTATCTCAACGCGCCGCTTAACCGCGACGAGTATGAAGCGTTCATTGATGCGCTCGTGGCGGCCGATCAGTTCTCCGGCCATGACTTCGATAGCGTTCCCTATTTTGAGGGATGCCTTCCGGTCGAGGAGATGGCGAAGCGGGGGAGGGAAACCCTTCGCTTCGGGCCAATGAAACCGGTCGGCCTTCCCGATCCGCGTACCGGCCGAGAGCCGCATGCCGTGATTCAGTTGCGCCGGGAAGATCGCGCCGGCCAGATGTGGAACATCGTCGGCTTCCAGACTCGACTCAAGATTCCGGAACAGAAACGGGTTTTCACCACGATTCCAGGCCTGGCGGAGGCGGAGTTCCTCCGGTTCGGAAGCATTCATCGCAACTCGTACGTCAATAGCCCTGCGGCACTGGGACCCGGGCTCACGCTCAAGGATGATGATAAGGTGTTCATCGCCGGCCAGATTACCGGAGTTGAGGGGTACACCGAGTCGTTGGGGACGGGGTTGCTCGCCGGGATCAACCTCGCGCGGCGGTTGTCGGGTGAGGAACCTTCAATTCCTCCAGCCACGACAATGCTGGGCGGGTTGTACCGGTATCTTCGCGAAGCCGATCCAAAGCATTTCCAGCCGATGAACGCCAACTTCGGCCTGCTGGATCCGGTGGAAGAACCATCGCGGCGGTGCCGGGGTACCACGGGGAGGAAAGAGGCCAGGAAGCAGGCGCTGGTCGAGCGCGCGCAGGCTGATTTCGCGAGTTGGGTCGAGGGAGTTCGGGGCGGACAGGTGAGTTCGTACCGGCCGTGATGGGTTAACTGCTCCGCGCGGAGTGCGCGGCACCAGCGATTCTGATTTGATAAAGGAACTGCCGCTGTGTCCGCGTTGAAGCAGCGAAGGTCTCATGCTCAGCAGAGGTTCGACAAAGGTTCCAGCACACTTCGTGTTTGAGACCCTTCGATTCGCCTGGTTGAGATCCTGATGAAGTTCTGCGCTCTTCGCGAGATCTCCGTGCTCTCCGCGAGGAACAGTTTAGCATTGCGAGGGCGAAAGAAGAGTTCTTGTAGCGGGCGATTGCCCACGACGCGTTAGGGTAATGATGACGCACCAGACGCTGGTCGAGGACTACCTCGAGCACCTCGAGAAAGAGCGCCAGGTCTCCCCCCATACGGTGGTGGCCTACAAGCGGGATCTGGAGGCGTTCATCGAGTTTTGCGGCCGGCACTACGATGGGCAGTGGGATTGGAGCACGGTCGATCGACTGGGGCTACGCGGTTTCCTGGGAGAGCTCCAGCGGAAGGGGCTGGCCAGGCGATCCGCCGCTCGCGCGCTCTCCACGGTGCGTAGCTTCTATCGCTACCTGCAGGCGCACCAGGGATTCGGCGTCAATCCGGCCAAGGGCACCAGGATCCCCAAGCTGGACAAGCGCCTGCCGACCTATCTCGAGCGGGGGCAGACGGACCAGCTCTTCGCCGAAGCGGAAGCCGCGGGAAAAACCGGGGATTTCGGCGCTCTGCGTGACATGGCGATGCTCGAGCTGTTCTACTCGAGCGGACTCCGTCTCTCGGAACTGGGGGGACTCGATATTCCGGATCTCGACCTGCTTTCGGACCAGGTCAAGGTCAAGGGCAAGGGGCGGAAGGAGCGTATTGTTCCGGTGGGGTCGCGCGCAGTGCAGGTGCTGCGAAGGTACCTCGAGCGCCGGAGCGGGTACGCCGGGCCTAAGGCGAGTGATCGACGCGCGGTGTTCATCAACCAGCGCGGAGGCCGGCTGACCGGGCGGAGTATCCAGCGTGCGATTCACCGGCTCTATGATTCGATTGGCGCCGACGGGATGCGGGTTCACTCGCTGCGTCATACCTTTGCCACCCACATGATGGACGCCGGTGCCGACCTTCGCGCGGTGCAGGAACTGCTGGGACACGCGAGCCTGAGCACGACGCAGATCTACACGCATACGAGCGTCGAGCGGTTGAAAAAGGTGTATCAGCAGGCGCATCCACGGGCGTAGTCAGTGCCGGGGAACGGGGAAGGGCTAATACTCTCACGCATCGAGTAATTTGAAGAACCCGAACGCGGTGGTGGGCGAAGGCAGAATTGGTGAACTGAGAATCGCGGTGACTTCTCCCGAACCGCTTCCGCGCTTCCAGGCTCAAATACGAAAGGCTCGTACGAAGTGACGTATCATTTTCGTGGCACCACCATTGTCGCCGTGAGAAAGAACGGCAAGGTCGCCCTGGGTGGCGACGGCCAGGTGAGCATGGGCGACACGGTGATCAAGTCCAGGGCGAACAAGGTTCGTGCGCTCAAGTCAGGAAAAGTCCTGGCCGGCTTCGCCGGCTCCGTGGCCGACGCGATCACGCTGTTCGAAAAGTTCGAGGAGAAGCTCGATCGCTATCCCGGCAACCTCCCCCGTGCCGCTGTGGAACTGGCCAAGGATTGGCGCAGTGACCGGGTGCTCCGCCGACTGGAAGCGTTGCTCGTCGTGGCCGACGTGGACCATATATTCCTGCTGAGCGGCTCCGGAGAACTGATTGAGCCGGACGACGGTATCATGGCAGTCGGCTCGGGCGGCAACTACGCTCTGGCCGCCGCCCGGGCGCTCCTCCCCGACCTCAGTCTCTCGGCGAAGGACGTCGTGCAGCGCTCCATGGATATCGCGGCGGAAATCTGTGTGTACACCAATGCCAATGTGACGATTGTGGAACCGGCCTGAACTGGCGTACCGGAATAAAGGGGCTCATGACGCATAGCTTGTGGCTTGCAACGCAAGCTTCACCCGATAACCAATGGCACGCGGACTCTAGTTTGCACAACAGGCGCTTGAGCTCGTGATGCCCGCGTTCACCTTGCCATATACCATGGGACATTCGCGCCATACGCCAACAGCTTTTTGATGTGATAGACGATGCGCATACGCCAGGAAATATCAAGGACACTACGGAATCGCACCAGATGACTGACTCAATAAAGATTGTACCTCCTGAAGGCACTCCCGAGGTTGAGCCACCGGTTCCCGCGCCGTGGCTGGAGGAGA
>JBDTRF010000022.1:0-25054 GCA_039931815.1 Gemmatimonadota bacterium | reverse complement strand
CGGTTGCGTATGAAGCGATTTACACTGGTGCTGGCCTGTCTGACGGCTGTCTGCCCAACCGTTGCCCTGGCGCAACGGATCAAGGTTCCCACCGCGGGCGCGACTTCAGCCGACTCGGCCCCCGTGCTCACCGCGGAGGACAGTGCCCGCTTTCGAGCGAGGACTACCGCGGCCCGAAGCCCTTTCTCACTGTGTACCGGTCCTGCGTTCCAAACGTGCGCCAGCGGAGAGACCGAGGCGCGGCTGGCCTCAGACGGAACCGCGTATGGCGTCCTGCTCACTCGCAAGTATGATGGGAAGTCGTCATTTCTCTGGAGAATCACGGGTCGGGTCGGCGGAGCTGGTGAACCGGGAGGAGCCGGAGGCAAACGTGGTGGTCGGCGAAGTCGCGGCGGTGGGGGAGGGAAGCATCGGGGCTAGATTGTACCGTCTTCGTTTTCCCCCCATGCAGTCACGGTCTCCCCGGTGCGATCGGTCCCGGCATTCGTTTGAACTGGCTATCCGCGCGCTGAATCGCCGTGCCTCGATCCCGGCCTCCGGGCTGATCTCCCTTCTCCGGGGGCTTTGATGACCAGGCGCATCAAGGATCCCACCTTCGATCGTATTCTCTTCGATCCACCCCCCACCGCCGCCTATGGCGTCGCGGTCGCCGCCGTGCTGGTAGCGGCCGGAATCCGCTGGTCGTTGAACCCGGTTCTCCACGATGCTGTTCCCTACGCCACGTTTTACGCCGCCGCCGTGTGCGCGGCCTGGTACGGCGGTGTTCGTCCCGGTATCCTGTCGGTCGTCCTGAGCACACTCGTCGCCAATTTCCTGTTCGTTCCCCCCAATTTCCAATTCAAGTTTCTGACGCTCGGCGGTATGACCGGAGGGATGCTCTTTGTCCTTGCGGGGTTGATCTGTGTTCTCCTCAGCGGGTCACTGCATCATACCCGTGCGATGGTGCAACGCAACGAGGTGCAGTTGCGCGATATGCTTCAGAGTATCGAGGACGAGTTTATCGCAATGGATGGGGACTGGAAACTGACGTTCGTCAATCCTCATGCGATCGCACTTCTCAAGCTTCCCCCCGCCGCGGTGGTCGGCCGTTCGCTCTGGGAGGTCTACCCGGGCATTATCGGATCGCCAATTGAGGCGTTGTTTCGGAGAGTCATGAGCGAACGACGGTCGGCCCAGGCGGAGTTCGTGGACCCTCCGACCGGGCGCCGCATCGATTTCAGCGTGTTTCCCACTGAACGGGGCATTGCGGTCTATTCCCAGGACATTACCAGCCGATGGCAGGCCGAGGAGAATGCACGGTTCATGGTGGAAGCGAGCCGGCTGCTGGCGCAGTCTCTGGACTACGATTCTACCATCAACCAGGTCGCGGACCTGGCCGTACCCCGGCTGGCCGATTGGTGTTTTGTCGATGTCCGGGAAGGTGGCGGATTCCGCAAGGTCGCCATCCGCGCCTCGAACCCCAGAAACGTGGGGCTCTGCGCGGAATTACAGGCGAGTTATACCCCCGATGAGATCCATCCCCATCCGATCATGCAGGCACTTCGCACCCGGATGCCAGAGCTGGTAGAAGAAGTCACGGATGACTGGCTCGAGTCCCGGTCGCGGGACTCCAACCACTTGCGACTCCTGCGGGCCATGGAGATGACGTCATTCATGGCGATTCCCCTTCTCGTCCATGAACAGGTGGTGGGCTTCATCACCCTGGCGACGTCGGATTCCGGGAGACGTTACAACACCTTCGATGTGCAGAATGCGCAGGCGCTGGCGGTTCATATCGGGCTCGCCATCAGCAATGCGGGACTCTATGAGGAGGCCCGCGCCGAGGTTCGAGAGCGGAGACAAGCCGAGAAAGCGCTCAGCCATAGCGAGGAGCGGTACCGAACCCTGGTCACCGCGAGCGGCAGCATGGTATGGCGCACCGATGCGACGGGCCGGCCGCTGGATGAAACCTCAGGATGGGAGGATTTCACCGGGCAGGCGTTCCAGGACGTTCTGCGGGAATGGGAGCAGGGGTCCAGCTCGCTCATGCCACCCGACGAGGCTGAACGGGTCCACGCGGCATGGCATCAGGCGATTCTCGACGACCGGACCTTCACCATCGAGCATCGACTCCGCAACCGCCAGGGAGCGTATCGCCTGGTTCACCTGATGGGCGCCCCCCTCCGGGATGCCACTGGAAAAACCGTGGAGTGGGTCGGCACAGTGGTCGATGTGCAGGATCGCCGGGAGGCGGAGGAGCAACTGCAGCGGGCCCAGCGGATGGAAACGATTGGCCGACTGGCGGGAGGCGTCGCCCACGAGACGAACAACCAGATGATGGTGATCCTCAGCTTCGTGGATTTTCTGCTCCGGGGAATAAACCTGAGCGACGAACAACGGAGCGATGTCAACCAGGTTGGCCTGGCGGCGGAGCGCGTCGCGGATCTTACGCGCCAGCTCCTGGCGCTCAGCCGGCGACAGGTGCTCGATACCCGCGTGCTCGATCTCGATTCGGTGGTGCTCGAGGCTGAAGCCGTGCTCCGGCGCACGCTGGGTCCCGAGATCCATTTGCTCTCCGCCTTCGAACCGGGACCCAAATGGGTGCGGGCGGATCGAACCCAAATGGTCCAGGTCCTGGTCAACCTCGCGCTGAATGCCCGCGACGCCATGCCGAGCGTGGGAGAACTGACCATCTCGACCCGGCGCGCCGATATTGCACCCGTCGGTGGCCGCCTGGGGCATCGCTGGCCACCCCGCTCCGGCGTGGTGTTGCTCTCTGTCGCCGATAGCGGCTCCGGGATGGACAACGAAACCATGGAGCGCATTTTCGAGCCGTTCTACACCACCAAACCGATGGGCCAGGGGACCGGCCTGGGGTTGTCAGTGGTCGAGGGAATCGTCTCCCAGAGCGGAGGAGATATCTGGGTCGAGAGCAAACCGGGATACGGGACGGTGGTCACCATCGGGCTCCCGTTGAGCGAAGAGCCAGAGTTGACCGATCACGAGGCGGAACAGGCCCGGGCGTCGGGCGGGCACGAGACGATTCTGGTGGTGGATGATGAGGAACAGGTGCGAAAGCTCCTGGTCCGCGGCCTGGCCCTGGGCGACTATCGAGTTCTCCAGGCGTCAGGAGGTCAGGAGGCCATCGCGACCCTGGAACATGAGGCGGGCGAGGTCAAGCTTGTGGTGACGGATGTCGCGATGCCGGATATGAGCGGGGTGGAACTGGCCAATCGAATCGCCGCCCAATGGCCCCAGATCCCGATTCTCTTTGTCTCCGGTCATCCGTATGAAGTCGTATCACCCGATGAACAGGTGATCGCTCAAGGCCGGTTTCTCCAGAAGCCGTTCAAGGTCAGTGTGTTGCTGAACTCCGTACGGAGCGCGCTCGATGAAGGAGGGCGGATGACCAGCTCGGCTGAGCACCGAACATCAAGGTAGGGCTGCCAGGACCTGCTGCCGCCCGAACCCGGTCCGGCTCCATTCCCGGGTTTCCGTTTTATCCACGCTGAATCGCTAGCGCCTTACCTCTACTCTCGGCCGTGAAGGTTGCGTTCAATCTGGGCGACTACCGAGTCGGCCCGGACTGAGCTCGCCGTATCGCCGCGACTCAGATAGGCGTCACCCGCAATCTGGTAGAGTAACCGGTACAGTCGAAGCATCGGCGAGGAGGGCGGGTCCACCCAGCCGCGGGGGCGTTGCCGCGTCGCACTTGCCACGTGATAGGTCTTCCACAGCAGTTCGGTCGTTCGCGGAACATTCAAATATCCAAAGCCGCGGCTCAGCACGATGGAATCGTTGGGGACAATGGGCGTCTGGTTCACCCGGCGCACCAGCCCCTGGGTGACCAGGTACGGGCTCAATCCCAGTTTCTCATCAGGGTAGGTGCCGTCACTCCAGCTGAAATAGATGGGTCGCTTCCCCAGGTTGTCGCGAATGAGCAGGGCCGCGGCCACGTCGGATTTCTCCAGGTATTCATCCCCGAACGTCACCAGCACATCCCCGAATCGAGAGCTCCCCGAAGCCGGCGTCCTGCTGTAGAGAGGAATGGCGTCCAGCTCCTTCTCTGTCAGGCTCAGCACCGGGTTGGTCGGCCTGGGCCAGGAGTGCCCCTGCCAGATGGCCGCGGCCCTGGAGGGGACAAACTCCGGGGTGACCCGACGGCGCAGCTGACGCAAATGCCACTCGGTGTTCATGAGCGAGAGATTGGCCAGCGTAACGTCAGGCCGAACGCCCTCGACTTCCTGCGCGTACCAGAGCGGGAAGGTGTCGTTGTCCCCCGCCGTAATCAGGATGCCGTAGGGCTCGACCGATTGGAGCATATCGACGGCAACATCCCGCGCGAGGGTCTCATGCGCGCGCGAGGCGGTGACGTGATTCCCCAACAGGGGGATGAAGGCCAGGACCAGGACCGGTGAAGCCAGGGCCCATCGGCCCGTGGTCGATCCGCGATCCCGGAGAAAGGAAACGATCGTGCTCATGAAGGCGCCGAACCCGATGGCCACGAGCAGGCCCCAGAACTGGAAGGACGCGACAAAGAAGTAGTCACGTTCGCGGACCTCGCGCTCCAGCGTCTGTCCGGGGTGGATCGAATATCCGTATTTGAAGTTGAGATAAAAAATGAGTCCCACGGTCACGGTACCCAGCAGAACCGTGGCGCCGGCGGCCGCTTCCTTGTCGCGTCCCCAGAGCGCGAAAAGGCCGCCAATGCCCAGCATTGTAAAAAGGGCGGTCGCCAGGCGGGCAAACCAGGAGCAGGCCGGCGCAAACCCCCGGGTGCAGTCTCCGGCGAACTGCCAGGAGAAATACTGGAAGTAATTCTGAAACTGGGAAACAAAATCGGCCTGCCGTGCGAACACCGAGGGCTTCCCGTACTGCCGACGCTGGAGGACGTCGATCAGGGCCTGCCAGTTGGTGGGCTCTCCTTCATTGATCGGTGGAAAATGACCGGCCCGGATCATGAGGAAGAAATAATTGAGACTCACCCCGATGACGACAGCGGCGAGGCCAAGGTAGAGCGGCGAGCGGGAGAAGTCGGAACGATCCCGGACGAAGGCATATACCAGGAGTCCAACAGCCGCGACAATCAGCCCCAGGCCTGTCGCTCCCGATCCAAGTTCGGTCCACGCGCCACTGACGCCCAGCATCAGGGCGAAGCCCATGATCAGGACCCAGGGCCGGATCGCTTCACGCCAGTCGGTCCACAGCACGTAGACGCCGATCGTCGGCGCGACGAGCACGCCCATCATGTGATTGGTCGAACTGAGCGCGATCACGTAGGCAATCAGGATCAGCATCCGGTCCCGACGCGGGCCGGACGGCAAATCGCCCCAGCGAACAATGAGCCAGAGGCTCAAGGCCACGGAAAGGAGTGAAAGGGTATAGACCTTTTCATTGACGGTGGACTGGTTCCAGACGGTCCACGCGAGCGCGCCAACAAGGCTTCCGGCGGCCGCCGCCGCCAGCCGGGCCCACCGCACCGGCACAATGGTCCGGAGCCATCGTTCCGCCACCAGGAACCAGAGTGCCGCCGACAAGGCACTGGTGACGGCCGCAAAAAGATTGATCCGCACGGCGTAGGAAGCCGCCAGCGGAATCGCCCCGAACACGTGGGCCATGACATTGAACAGCGGATTACCCGGCGGATGCGGAATGCCCAGAACATAGGCCGACGCGATGTATTCGGACGTGTCCCAGAACGCCGTGGTCGGCGCCAGCGTGGCGATATAGATCGCGAGGACCACGGCTCCGAGCAGGGCAGCCCAGAGGTACGGTGGCGTTTGCTCCTGCTTCTCGATTTCGGTCATGCGGCCAGGGCGTCAGAGTGAATCAATGCGACGTGCTTGCGGCGAACGTGTGCGGTGAACAGTGAAAGATACCGGGGGATTGGATCGGCCCGGACGAACGTGCCGGGCTCACCCGTTCCTTCGCGTCCACTTCCACTTGTGTTTCACGGTGTTCTAATGGCGAAACTGCCGCTTGCCGGTGATGATCATCGCGATGTTGTGATGATCCGCCGCGGCGATAACCTCGGCATCGCGGACCGATCCGCCGGGCTGGATGATGGCGGTGACGCCCGCGGCCACGGCTTCATCCACACTGTCGGCGAAGGGGAAAAACCCGTCGGAAG
Organism: Gemmatimonadota bacterium; assembly: GCA_039931815.1. Taxonomy (GTDB): domain Bacteria; phylum Gemmatimonadota; class Gemmatimonadetes; order Gemmatimonadales; family GWC2-71-9; genus DASYPP01. Next base: position 18,945 of record JBDTRF010000022.1, on the reverse strand, counting down.
CCATGACGCTCCCTTTCGGGTCGTGTCCCTGTTGCCGGGCTTTGTGGACGGCCATGAAGGAACTGTCCACCCGGCTCATCTGTCCGGCTCCTATTCCGATCGCCATTTCATCCCGGGCCAGCAGTACCGCGTTCGACTTGACCCAGCTCACGGCACACCAGGCAAATTGGAGATCACGCACCTCCTCGGTCGTGGGCCGGCGGGCGGTGGAAACCTTCCAGGCCGTGTCGGCACGATCGAAGGCGAAGCGATCCTGCACCAGGAATCCGCCGCGCACGCTCTTGAAGTCGAGCCCCTGGCGGCCCACGCCGATGGGGAGTTCCACGATGCGAATGTTCTTCTTGGCCTGGAAGATCTCGAGCGCGTCGTCATGGAACGACGGCGCGACGACGACCTCGATGAAGTGATCCCGCATGGCAAGCGCCGTCGCGCGATCCACCACGGTGTTGATCGCGATAACCCCACCGAAGGCGGACTGTGGATCGGTCGCCAGCGCGCGGGTGAAGGCTTGCTCCGGGGTTGCTCCCAGGGCAATTCCGCAGGGTGTCGTGTGCTTGATGATCACGCAGGCGGGACGGTTCTGCCAGAGGGAGGCCGCGGCCATGCCGGCATCGAGATCGAGCAGGTTATTGAAGGAGAGCTCCTTGCCGTGACGTTGCTTGAGATCATTGATGCCCCGGGGCTCTTCCGTGACATACAGCGCCGCGCGTTGTTCCGGGTTCTCGCCGTATCGCAGCACCTGAGCCCGCTTGAGCGAAATCCCCAGGTGGCTCGGCAAACCATCTTCCCGGGGGGAGAAGAATGAGGCGATGGCCCCATCGTAGTCGGCCGTGTGGGAAAAAACCTTGGCGGCGAGCTGCCGGCGGGCGAGGGGCGAGACTTCGCCCTGTTTCAATGCCTCGATGATCACCGGATAATCGGCCGGATCGACGATGACGAGGACATGCGTGTGATTTTTCGCCGCCGACCGGAGCATGGACGGACCACCAATATCGATGTTTTCGATGGCATCTTCGAAGGTCACATCGGGCTTGGCGATGGTGGCCTGGAAGGGGTACAGATTCACCGCCACCAGGTCGATCGCCGTGATGTGATGCTCCTTGAGCGCGGCCTGGTGCTCGGGCAGATCCCGCCGCGCGAGGAGACCGGCATGAATCGCCGGATGCAGCGTCTTCACCCGTCCGTCGAGCATCTCCGGAAAACCGGTGACCTGGTCGACCGGGGTCACGGCGAGCCCTGCGGCCCGCAGGGTGGCGGCGGTGCCGCCGGTAGAAATAATCTCCCATCCCAGGTCGATTAGTCCGCGGGCGAATCCCACGATTCCCCGCTTGTCACTGACTGAAATCAACGCGCGCGGCACAAGTGGTTTCCGATGTCGTGAGTAGTCATGATATCCCGCAGGATGGCGCATCCTGCCAGGAGAAGCGGGTCAATTCTAATCGGGTCTCCAGGTCGGCAGTATGGCAGGCGGAGCCGAAGGATCTCAGACCGAGAAGGGGACAGGGCGCCCGGCCTTCGCGGCGGCGAGTACGGCCGCCGGGAGGAGCCGGTGTTCGGCTTCCAGCACCCGCTCAGCCAGCGAATGGGCCGTGTCGTCCGCCCGAACGGGAACCCGCACCTGGCCCAGGATCTGGCCCCGGTCGTAGACCTCATCGACGAGGTGCACCGTCGCCCCGGTCTCGGGTACGCCGCTGGCCAGTACCGCCGCATGGACTCGCGCGCCGTACATGCCCGGTCCGCCGAAGGAGGGCAGCAATGCCGGGTGAATATTGATCACCTGGCCGGGGAACCGCTGCACCACCGCCTGGGGGACCAGCTTGAGATACCCGGCGAGAACAACGAGATCGATGGAGGCCGCCTCCAGGAGCCGGATCCACTCGGCGCCATCCGCGGCGTCCTTGAGGACCGCCGTCGGAATACCGCGATCGGCCGCCCGCTCCAGGGCCTGGGCGGATGCGCGATTGCTGAGGACCAGGGCCACCTGTGCCGTCGCATTGTTTCCCAGGGTGTCGAGCAGCGCCTGGAGATTGCTTCCTCGACCCGAAACGGCGACGGCCACTCGCATGGTCATTCCGATTCGCCCGTGCGGGAGGGACCGTGGTGTTTCACCACCAGGTCGATCGCGTCGCGTAAATCGTGCGTCACCACGATGAGATCCCTGTCGGGGACATCGTCGTCGAGTCTCACCCGCGAGGCCAGGAGGATCCCCCGCCCACCGAGAACGACGGCCGGCTCCACGTCCCGCATTTTGTCCCCGATCCACCAGCTGCGGGTGAAATCAATGCCAAACTGCTCTGCGGCCTGCTGAAAGAGTTGCGTGCCCGGCTTTCGACACGGGCAGGGGCCGCTGATGTCGGGGAGGTGGGGACAGAAGTAATGGGCATCGAGGCGGGCACCGCCCTGGGCCAGCAGTGCATCGACGCGTCGTTCTATCGCATGATAGGTCTCAATCGTCAGCAGGCCGCGCGCGATGCCGGACTGGTTGGTGACGACGATCGCCAGGAACCCGGCCGCGGCTACCCGGCGCACCGATTCGATTGCATCCGGTTTGAGGCGTACCCCTTCGGGGTCGTTTAGATAGCCAGGATCATCAATCAGGGTCCCGTCACGATCGAAAAAAACGGCTGGGCGGTTCACCACAATCGAGGCCTCATTCGGTACGCACCGCTTCGAGAAGCTGTCGAACCGTGGAGAACATAGTCTCAGGAATGGTCCGCGGGTCGAGAATCACTCTGTTATCCTGAACTCGAGTGACGAGTGAGGGCTCGCCCAGGCGCAACCGGAGCGCCAATCCATCGCTGCCAATAGAGCCGGGATCCAGCGTGACCACCCACGTTGGAAAGATTGCGTTGGGGAATGAACCGCCCCCCACCGCCGACGCTCCGCGCTCGATCTCCGGGTGATACTCCAGCGGAATCGCCGCGGCCAACTGATGGGCGAGTCGCTCCAGTTCCTTCAGTGAAACCGTCAGCATGGCCAGGACCGGAATGTCGCGAAGCGCCTGGGCCGGTGCTCGATACAACGACAGGGTGGCCTCAAGTGCCGCGAGGGTCAGCTTGTCGGCGCGGAGGGCCCGCGCGAAAGGATTCTGGCGACATAGGTGAATGATCGCCCGAGCTCCAACCAGGCATCCTGCCTGCGGTCCACCCAGCAATTTGTCCCCGCTGAAAAGCACCACGTCCGCCCCTGTTGCGACGGCCTCCTGTACCCGGGGCTCCCCGGTCAGGCCAAAGGGGGACAGGTCGGCCAGTAATCCGCTCCCGACATCATAGACATATGGAACGCGAAACTCCGCAGCGAGTTTCGCCAGTTCTGATGGCGATGGCGTATGCACGAACCCGACCTGCTCAAAATTGGATCGGTGAACAGTCAGAATGGCCTGGCCGCCCTGTTCGAGTCCCCGTCGATAGTCATCGAGATGGGTTCGGTTGGTCGTTCCGATCTCGTGCAGGACCGCGCCGCTTTTGAGCATGATCTCCGGAATCCGGAACGCGCCGCCAATCTCAATCAGCTCCCCGCGTGAAATCAGAACCGGCTTTCCGGCTGCCACGGCATTCAAGGCAAGCACCAGGGCACCGGCCGCATTGTTCACAACCAGTCCGTCCTCAGCGCCGGTCAGCTCCGCCAGGAGGGTGCGACAGTGATCGGCCCGATGACCTCGGGTTCCCGCATGCAGGTCGTATTCGAGCGTACTATATCCCCGGGCCACCACCGTCATGGCCTCGATGGCCGTGTCGGCCAGCGGAGCCCGGCCCAGATTGGTATGCAGGACCACACCCGTCGCATTCAACACTGGTCGGAGCGAGTGGAGAGAACGCCGCTCCAGTCGTTCGCGGATATCTGCCGCCCAATCGTCGGGGGGACCGCTTCGCAAACGACGGGCGGCCTCGACCGACTCACGGGCGGCGCGCACGACGAGATCTCGTGGACCGATCGCCAGCAGTACGGCGACATCCGGCTGGCGAAGCAGTCGATCCACCGATGGCAGGTCCCGGCGTGGATCGGGCATTCAGGGTTTGGGGGGAGCCGGGACAGAGTCGGGTCTGCCCCGGATGGAGTCCGGCTTTGTACTGTCGGGGCTGACCCCTTTCACCGAATCGGCAGGGGAGGGTGGCGGCGTCTCAGGAATCGTGAGCAGAGAACGCGAGTCGGCGGGCACACGACTCACATTGCGAATGCCTCGGACCTCCACCTGGTATTTCGCACCGGGCTTGAGCACCGTGCCGACCCGAAGCACCATGCGGTCGGTCAGCACCGGGCGGGTGGCGAGGATAGCGTTTGAGGAATCCTTTTGGGCGGGCCGTCCCCCGGACTTGAGCCGTTCCGCCGCGGACGCCCGGGCCGAATCGAGTGCGGCGCTCCTGCTGGTATCGAGAGCGGACCGAGTGGTGTCGGCCGCTTTGCGGAGATCCGATTGAATCCGATCGTCGATGCTCTTGGGCAGGAGCGACACCACGGGAACCGGCGTCGAATCCGGAAGCAGGCGGACGCGGGCGTTGGTGCTGTCGAATTCCTGGTAGGGATCGATCGGTTGGGAAAACGTCAACTCCGCGGCGGTGCTGTCAGCCGGGCTTACGGATTGCAGGCGCGGGCCCAGCGTATCGTGAGGCGCGGCCCACAACACGGCAACCTGCTCGCTATCGGGTTGAACCCGTACCGAGTCCCAATTGTCTCTCGACTCTCTTCGCAGATTCTTGTTCTGATCGATGACCCCGTAGACGAGGTACGTTCCGCGAGGCAGGGGGCCAAACGAAAATGACCCACTCGAATCGGTCAGAGTGCGATAGGGCAGGGAGTCCGGCAACAGGATCGCCTCGATCATCCCCGGCCGCGCCATGTGGCCCGCCTGCCAGTCAACCACCGACCCCCGGAGCCTCAGTGTCGGTAGCGGTGCCCCCGTCGTGAAGGTGACCACCGCACCGGAGTCGAGCCGATTTCGCCGGATATCCATGACACCGGGTCGAAGCTCGATGCGGTACACCCGGTTGGGTTGCCAGCCTTCCCGTGGCTCGACCGCCAGCGTCGTGCGCTTCCAGCTGACCCTGGGGACTTCGGTCGTGGGACTCAGGACGATCAATCGCTCGAGATCGCTGGTGCCGAGTCCCTGGCTGGCCTGGGAGCCCTCGGAGATCACCTCATCAAAGCGAAATTCGACGGCCCCCTTGAATCGGGGCATGATGGCGAGGGAATCGGGGAGCGTCGAAACGAGGATGGGAGGAGTTTGATCAGGTGGTCCGCCGGGAGGTGATTCAATTTTCGCGCAACTCACGAGTCCCAGGATCGCGGCAACGAGAAGCGAAACGGCGAAGGCGCGGAACGGCCGAGATCCGCCGGACGACAATTGTTCAATGCATGGACCGGTGGGTCGATCAACGTTGCGGAACAACGATCCCTTCGATTCTCGCCGTTCCGCCCTTTCGCCGTTGCGCCTCACTGGAGACAACCCAGCCGCTCCAGCTTGGACCGCAGCACGTCAGCCTGTTCCTGCCAGTCGGTGAGCTTGCGCCGTTCCCGCTCCACCACGTCGGCGGGCGCCCGGGAGACGAACTGCTGATTCGCGAGCTTCCCGATCTGACCGGCGATCAGCTGCTGGAATCGAGCATACTCACCCCGAAGGCGCTCACATTCCTTGTCGAGATCAATCGCCTCCCCAAGTGGCACCAGCACCGCCGTGCCATCAGACAGCACGACGGTGGCGCCGGTTTCCGAGCTTGCCTCAACCATTTCAAGCGCCGAGAGGCGAGCGAGTCGCATGATGGTGCTGCGTTCGGCCTCGAATGCGGGCCCCGCCACCCTGCCAACACCCGAGACGACCGCGCGGATCGATTGGCCCGGCTGGATGCCATAGTCGGCGCGAATACTGCGAATGCCGCCGACCAATTCCTGCACCAGGCCAAAGTCGGCCAGCGCCGCGGGATCATCGGCGCGACGGTCCGGCCGGGGCCAGGGAGCCTTGCTGATGCTCTCTCCCTGGGCGCGCGCGGGCAGGCGCTTCCACAGGGATTCAGTCACAAACGGCATAATCGGATGCAGCAGCCGAAGCGCGGTGTCAAACGTGGCGGCTGCGACCGCGCGGGCAACATCGCCCCCCGGGACATCGCCGTACAGCCGTGGCTTGATCTGCTCGATATACCAGTCCGCCAGGTCGCTCCAGATAAAATGGTACACCGCGCTGGCGGCATCGTTGAAGCGATAGCGCTCGTACGCCTCGGTCGCGGCGGCCACGGTCGAGTCACAGCGGGCAATGATCCAGCGGTCGGCCAGGGCCAGTTCATCCTTTCGAACCACCTCGGCGTACTTCCCGGCCAGCGGCCGAGTCGGGCCGTCGAGATTTCCCAGGATGAACCGGCCCGCATTCCAGAGCTTATTGGCGAAGTTTCGACCCGCCGCAAAGGAGTTTTCCAGGTCGGCGGGATCGAGAATGAGATCCGTGCCCACGGCGGTGCCGGCCACCACGGTATACCGGAGCGCATCCGCACCATACAGGCGTATGACCTCCAGTGGATCGATGCCGTTGCCCAGCGACTTCGACATTTTCCGATGCTCGGTGTCGCGCACCGTACCATGCAGATAGACCGTATCAAACGGAATCTCGCCCATGAACTCGAGACCCGACATGACCATCCGGGCCACCCAGAAGAAAAGAATCTCCGGGGCGGTGACCAGGGTGTTGCCCGGATAGTAGGTCCGGAGATCGGCGGTCTCCTCCGGCCAACCGAGGCTGCTGAACGGGACCAGCCAGGAGGAGAACCAGGTGTCGAGCACGTCCTCATCCCGGTGTGCCGGGCCACCGCAGCGGGGACAGGTGGTGAGATCGGTGCGACTCGCGGCCACATGGGCGCACGAGGCGTTCTCACAGTACCACACCGGAATGCGATGACCCCACCAGAGCTGGCGGGATATGCACCAGTCCCGGATGTTTTCCATCCACTGGGCATACTCGTCCCCGCGTCGTTCCGGAATAAAGCGAAGCTTCCCGGTGCGATATGCGGCCAGAGCCGGACGAGCCAGTGGCTCCATCCGCACGAACCACTGATCGGAAAGCCGGGGTTCGACGACCGTCTCACACCGATAGCAATGACCGACCGCGTGGCGATGGGTCTCGATTTTTTCCAGGAGCCCCAGTTCCTTGAACGCCTGGACGACCCGCCGGCGGGCTTCGAATCGATCGAGACCCTGATAGGCGACAGGCGCGGTCTCACTGATATGAGCATCGGGCGTAAAGATGTCGATGCTTTCGAGCTTGTGGCGGCGACCGATCTCGAAGTCCAGCGGATCATGGGCGGGTGTGACCTTCACGGCACCGGTGCCAAATGCGGGATCTATCCCGCCATCGCCAACGATGGGGATCTGCCGGTCAGTCAGAGGCAGATCGATCATTCGACCGATCAGGCCGGTGTACCGCTCATCGTGGGGATGCACGGCGACGGCGGTATCGCCGAGCATCGTCTCCGGTCGGGTGGTCGCAACGGTGACATGCCCGGAGCCATCCGCGAGGGGATAGCGGAGGTACCAGAGATGGCCGTCGACCTCCTCCTTTTCCGCCTCTTCGTTGGAAAGCGCGGTGAGGCAGCGAGGGCACCAGTTGATCAGATAGTGCCCGCGATAGATCAGGCCTTTATCGTATAGCTGAACAAAGACTTCGCGAACGGCGCGCGAGAGATCCTCGTCCAGCGTGAAATACGTCCGGGACCAGTCGCAACTGGCCCCGATCGCCTTGAGCTGCTCGAGGATGGTCGCACCGGTCTTTCGCACGTAATCCCAGACCAGTGCGACGAACGCCTCCCGGCCCAGATCGAATCGGGTCTTGCCTTCCTTCGCCAGCAACCGCTCTACCACGTTCTGGGTCGCGATCCCGGCGTGATCGGTTCCAGGCAGCCAGAGCGTGTCTTTCCCGCGCATGCGCTCAAACCGGACGAGCACGTCCTGGATGGTGTTGTTGAGTCCGTGACCCATGTGAAGATTCGCGGTCACGTTGGGCGGGGGCATCATGATGACGAACCTGGCCTGGCCCTGGCCCGTCGCCTCAAAGATTCGCTGATCCTGCCACCATCGATACAGTTCGGCCTCGATGTTCCCGGGATCGTACTGCGGAGCCAGCGGCTGGGTCATGCGGACTGATCCGCCAGCGAACGGGCCGGCTTCAGGTTCTTGTCATCTTCCCCTTGCACCAGGATGCAGTTGACCACTCGTTCGATACCGGAGACAGCCGCCGCCACCCGGCCTGCCCGTGCCCGGATGGGCCGGGTAGGCACCCACCCGTGAAGTTCGATCACCCCTGGCATGACCCCGATGACCGCAATCTTGAAGTGGTGAAGGTCGGATCCATCAAGGGCGGCCTGCGTCGCCCGCTGCGACACGGAGACTCCCCGTGCCGGTGGCTGCACCGGAGGAGTCCGGAGCTTGCCAATGGCCTGGCGCACGCGGGTAGGTCCACCTCGGCCTAGCCACGCGGCTAGTCCAATACCAGCCAGCAGGCCTGTGGCGACTCCGGCGATGGTCCATCCGAGGACTTCTCCCCCGGATAGTTTCTCGTTGCGCGACACTGACGCTCCTCGGTTTCGAAGGGAGGACAACAGCCTTACAAACTTAATGCGGTACATGGTTTAGGTGAACCGAAAGAGGCGCTCGGGATGACGAATTCGACAGGCCTCTCTCAGGGTGCTTCAACTGCAGGCCTATTCTCGCTTTGATCCCGGTGCTGTTAGGTTTGGAAGAACCGCCGGCGTTGTAGGCCGGAAGAAATCCACCGTCCTGAAGCCATCCTATGAACCGCGAAGATGATTCCTCCGTCTCCTTTCGGGAGATGAGTCGCTGGCTGGTCCCCCTCCTGATGATCATCCTCGGAGTTACGCTCTTCTTCACCCTGGGCCGGAAGACGCGCACTGCGGCGTCACCGATCCACGTCGAGGAACCCGCCCCATGAGCCTGATTCGAATCACGCTTCCGGATGGCAGCGTGCGGGAAATGCCCAGCGGGAGCACCGGTCGCCAGGTGGCGCAGAGTATCGGCGCCGGACTGGCCCGGGCAGCCCTGGCGGCCCGGGTGAATGGTGCCATGTGGGACCTGGATCGCCCTATCGAGTCCGATGCGACCCTGGCAATCATCACCGATAAGGACCCGGCGGCCCTGGAGTTACTGCGTCACTCCTCCGCGCACATCATGGCCACGGCGGTTCGCGAATTATTCCCCAACGCGGGTATCGGCTTCGGGCCGCCGATCGAGGATGGCTTTTACTACGATTTTCAGGTCGACCGGCCATTTACGCCGGAAGATCTCCAACATATCGAAGCGAAGATGATCGAGGTGGCGGCGCGGGACTATCCCTTCAGCCGGGAGGTGGTCGATCGGGCCGAAGCGAATCGCCGTTTCTCGGATGACCCGCTCAAGCTGGAACGGATCTCCGAGCTCAAGGACGATGAGACCATTACCGTGTATACCGATGGACCGTTCGTCGATCTGTGCCGCGGTCCGCATATTCCGAGTACGGGACGGTTGAAGCATTTCAAGCTCCTGCATGGCGCGGGCGCGTACTGGAGAGGGGACGAACGGCGCCAGATGCTGCAGCGCATCTACGGCACCGCCTGGTTCAAGAAAGATGACCTGGATGCCTATCTCCATCGCCTCGAGGAAGCCCGCAAGCGGGATCATCGCCGGGTCGGCCGCGAACTCGACCTGTTCCTCTTTCACCCATCCGCACCCGGCGCTCCATTCTGGACCGAGCGGGGAACCATTCTTTACAATCTGTTGACCGAGTTCGTCAGGGAACGCCAGGCCGACGCCTTCAAAGAGATCAAGACCCCACTCATTTATAACAAGATGTTGTGGGAAACATCCGGGCACTGGGGTAAGTACCGGGAGAACATGTTCATGGTGCTGAACCAGGAAACTGGCGAAGCCGATGCCTCGCTCAAGCCCATGAACTGTCCCTCGCATTATCTCCTGTTCCTCTCCAGGCGGCATTCGTACCGGGAACTGCCGCTCAGGTATGTCACGTTCGATGTGCTGCATCGAAACGAAGTGACCGGCGCTTTATCGGGTCTGACCCGGGTCCGGCAGTTTCAGCAGGATGACTGCCACGTCTTCCTGCGGGAAGATCAGATTGGAGACGAAGTAAAGTTTCTCATGGACTTTATTCTTGGCTACTACCGCGCGTTCGGGCTGGAGTCCAAACTCAAGTTCGCCACTCGCCCGGAGACCAGGATCGGAAGTGACGATCTATGGGACCGGGCAGAGTCGGGATTGCGGGGCGCGCTCGAGGCGACAGGAATGCCCTATGAGCTCAAACCGGGCGATGGCGCCTTCTACGGTCCCAAGATCGACTTTGACGTAACCGACTCGATTGGCCGAAGTTGGCAGCTGGGCACCATACAGCTGGACTATTCGGCCCCCGAGCGGTTCGACCTCACCTACGCCGGCGAGGACAACACTCGGCATCGCCCGGTGGTGATTCATCGTGCGGTGAGCGGTTCGTTTGAGCGGTTCATCGCCATCCTGATCGAACACTTCGCGGGTGCCTTTCCCGTCTGGCTGGCCCCCGAGCAGGTTCGGGTGATCCCGATTTCTGATGGGCAGATCGAGGTGGCCCGGGGCATTGTGGCCCGGCTTAAATCCGCTGGATTACGGGTGCATCTCGATGATCGCAACGAAACGCTGAACTACCGGGTGCGGGAGGGAGAAGTGGAGAAGATTCCCTACATGGCCGTAGTGGGTCAGCGGGAAGCCGATGCCGATAGCCTCGCCCTGCGGGTGCGAGGGGCGGGCAATAAGCAGGAAGTCCTCGCCGTGAACGACTTTCTCGACCGGGTGGTGGCCCAGGTGAAGAACCGGGAATTGGTTCCCTGACCGGATGGTGAGCCGGAACCGGGGGCCAGCCCGGGCGGGACAAGGGCTTTCAGATTATCTTTAATCTAGGTCCGATGCTGAAGGCGACGGACAAGTGCTCATGTGACTTAGCGCCTCATCCTGCTAAGTGGTTTCATTTAAAGCATTTACATAAGTCAACAGTGACATTGAAAGGCGATTTCTGCCCCCAGCGGTCGCCCTTTTTGGGAGTAATAGTGTGAAGACGCCGGCTTCTGACCGGCACGAACGTCCGAGTTTGAAGTGTACGGCAAGTATACCGGGCCGACCATTATGGAGGCGGGAATGAGTGAGACAAAACAGGTTCAGAAGAGAGAGCGTGCAGCGCAGTTTCCTTTTGGCGGACCCCTCGCTGAGATCAACAGTCCGGCCTATGGCCCGCTCGATGTTCAATTCGAAAGCGCCTTCGATTGCGCGACGTACATCGTTACGGCGGAAAAACTCCCCACCAAGAACGCCAAGAAATACAAGGAGCTGATGGAGTACCTGAGCAGCACGACCGGATGTGATGATGAAGAAGTCATCGCCCACGGGAACAAGGTGCGCGGCCTCCTCTATTTCAGCCTTGAGTCATTGCGAAACAAGGGCACCGTGGTGGGTAAGGAAAAGATCAAGTATCCGATGCCCAAGGTCCGGCCCGCTTTCTAGCCCGCGCCTTCTCGGCTCGTGCCAACGACGATGGTCTGTATGGGGGGGCGATTGCCCTCCCATTGTTGTATCTCCCCGCGGCACGAACTCGAAGTCCGTTCCCGGAAACCGTATGCGTAAAGTCGTCCTGCTTTTCGTGCTGATCACGGCCGTCGGGCTGGCCTGGTACGCCGGGAGGCGCCGGTATCCAGCCAACGCGATTGAGGTAAACGGAACAGCGTACGAAGTCAGTATCTACAACCGCGACTGTGCCGGTCCCCGGATGTGCGTGGCCCAGGTTGCCTTTCTCACCACCGCAGTGGATTCCGCCGAACTGGTCGAAAAAGCCCGGGGTCTGCTTCCCTGGATCGAGAATAATGTGCTCGAACCGGGTGACCATGGTGTGACGCTGATGGCCATTCGCCCTGGATTGCTCCGCCTGTTTCCTCCTCGAGAAGCACGGGGGCTCATGTTCGGGTTTCTTGCCAAGGAGATTGGCAGTACCTGGGAGTGAAAGACCCGGGTCCCGGGCTCAAAGCCTTGTTCCAATAACCCTTCCCTCGACCGAGCAGAGGAATCGTGGAACCGATTCATGTAAAGATCATCGCGACGGGAATTCTGGCCTTATTCGTTGCGAAATTCGGAAAACCCTGGCTGGCGACGGTGGTGCTTACCGCTATCCTCGTCTGGCTGGATATCGCGGCGCACCTGACACTCGTCCCGATTCTGGTTCGTGCTCTCATTTTTCTCGTCTTTGCGGGCGCGGTGTTCTGGCTGATTGAACGGGTTGAGAATCTCCTCCTGACTATCGCCATTGCGGCGGCGGCCATTGCGGTCCTGATCTACACCATGTGAACGATGCCACGCTATCGGGTAGTGCTCACGGGTCGCAACATTGTTCGCGAGGTCGAAGGCATTCGAGAGCTCATGGGTTTCACGGCCGAACGGATGGTCGATGCGGCCGATCCCGATCACGCCGGGGAGTATGCCCTCGAACTGCTGCAGGAAGACCCGTTTATCCGCGAGCCCCTCAACGGCCCCGACGATCCGTTTCCCGTGGTCCTGGTTGATTCAGTGGAGGAGATGGATCTCACCAATCCCCCGTGAGCCGGCCTGATGGTCCGGTCGCCTCTGTCAGTTTCTATCCATTGTCCAAGCCTGGTTTCCATACTTTCCGTGCCTTACCGCCCCACCCCCGCCCGATTATTTTGCGGTCGGCCCTCAACGCACAAGGTAATCCGTGAATCCGGCAACAACTCCAGTCATAGTTTCCGCCGTTCGCACGCCAATTGGCCGCTTTCTCGGCGGGCTCAGCAGTTTTACGGCGCCCCAGCTGGGTGCCATGGTGATTCGCGAGGCCATCACCCGGTCCGGCATTCAGCCCAATTCGGTCGAAGATGTCATCATGGGCCACGTGGTCCAGGGGGGAACCGGTCAAGCCCCGGCCCGGCAGGCGATGATCCTGGCTGGCCTGCCCGGCACGGTTCCCGCCCTCACGATCAACAAGGTTTGCGGTTCCGGACTCAAGGCAGTGATGCTGGCGGCCCAGGCGATCAAGGCGGGCGATGCGCATTGCATCATCGCCGGCGGCCAGGAGTCGATGTCCAACGCGCCGCACTATGTCTTTGGGATGCGCTCAGGAATCAAGGCAGGAAACCAGACGATGATCGATGGAATGATTCACGATGGCCTCTGGGATTCCTTTGGCAACAATCACATGGGTGAGTATGCCGAGTACACCGCTGAGAAGGCCGGTATCAGTCGGCAGGAGCAGGACGAGTTCGCGTATCAGAGCCACCAGAAGGCCGTCGCCGCGACCGAAGCCAAAAAGTTCGCTCCCGAGATTCTTCCGATCGAAATAAAGGGGAAGAACGGTCCCACCGTGATCTCGGCCGATGAGTCACCTCGCAAGGACACGACTCCAGATACTCTCGCCAGGTTGAAGCCGGCGTTCCGAAAAGAAGGCACGGTTACGGCCGGCAACGCGCCGGGATTGAATGATGGAGCGAGCGCACTGGTTGTGACTTCGCTCGCCTTTGCGGAAACTCATGGGCTTGAGGTAATGGCCCGCATCACGGCTTACGCCACCGGCGGCGGCGAGCCGCGGGATCTTTTCTTTGCTCCGATTGTCGCGGTCCAGAACCTGATGTGCAAGGCGGGCACCAGTATTAACGATTACGACCTCATTGAGGCCAACGAGGCCTTCGCCGTGCAGGCCCTGGCCGATGGACGGGGACTGAACTGGGACTGGAACCGGGTCAATGTGAACGGTGGCGCGGTGGCCCTGGGTCATCCCATAGGGGCCAGCGGCGCGCGGGTGCTCACCACTTTGCTGTACAGTATGAAAGACCGCGATGCGTCCACCGGGCTGGCGACGCTGTGCCTCGGTGGCGGAAATGCCGTAGCCCTAACCGTGGAGCGCGACTGATGCCAATGTCTTCCGTACCGGCGCTGGGCGCCGAGAGTCCCGCCCGATCCCTCGCCGTCCGACGAGTGATTGCGATTGTCCTGGGGGCAGTGGTCGTGGCAATCAGCGCGCAGATCAGCATTCCCATTCCAGGAAGCCCGGTGCCGATCACCCTTCAGGGATTCGCGGTGCTGCTGGTTGGTGGAATGCTTGGCGCCGGGCCCGGCGCCGCTGCCCTGGTTCTTTACCTGCTGGCGGGAACCATGGGTCTGCCCGTATTTGCGCCCGTTGGTTTGCCCGGTGTTGCCCGCCTTCTCGGCCCGACTGGTGGCTATCTCCTCGCGTTTCCGGTCGCCGCGGCGGTAACCGGCGCCCTGGCCCGATCGGGCGGTATCGGGCGCTCAGCCCTCGCCGCGTTATTGGGAATGCTGGTGATCCATCTTGGTGGCATCGCGCAGCTGGCAGTGATCACGGGAAGCTTTGCTCTACCGCTGACTGCCACGGGTCCGCTGCTGGCCGCTGACCTGGTCAAAGTGGTCCTCGCTGCGCTCCTGATTGCCCGGTTCCGGTCCAAATTCCAGCCGACTTGAACCGGGAACCCGCCTTTCCCCGCTGGGTCGCGCTCATTCGGGCGATCCTCGGCGTCATTTCCTTTGGTTTGCTCGGATGGTCGCTGACCAAGCTGGTCGCAGTGGGTCTCGCCAGCATCGTCAGGGGGGTGGATGGAGCCGATTCCGTATGGCTCGCCGATGGGCGGATCGAGCAGATCATTTTCATTGACTGTGCACTCCTGATCGGATTCCTCACGGCGACGGTCATCGTCGGGCGGTTTGCGCTGCGCCTTACCGCGGAGGATCTCCGTTTCCGGAGGACCGGCGGGGGAGGTCGTGGCGCCCTCGTTGCGTTCGCTGCCGGAGCGGTCCTGTCGAGCCTGGTCATGCTGCTCGGTGTCGTGGTGGGGGATGCAAGCTGGGTTGCTGATGCGGGAACGCCGAGCGGGTATGCGGGACGCGTTGGCCTGGCCTTTCTTGTCCTTCTCCCCGGCGCGTTGGCCGAAGAAACGATGTTCCGGGGTGTGCCACTGGTCGCTCTCGACCGAACCATCGGTCGGGGACCCGCCATCGGGGTAACGGCACTCCTGTTTGCGCTGGCCCATGGGGCGAATCCATCGGTCACCACGCTCAGCATCGGCAATATCTGTCTCGCTGGAGTCCTGCTGGGCGTTGCCTTCTTCGCTCCTGGAGGTATCTGGACCGCGATGGGGCTGCACCTGGGATGGAACTTCGGACTTGCCGCGCTGGATGCCCCGGTGAGCGGGATCAACCTGAGGATCCCGCTGATAGACTACCTCCCGGGTCAGCCCGCCTGGCTTACGGGCGGCCCGTTCGGCCCGGAAGGCGGAGTTCTTGCGACCATTGTCCTCGCCCTGGCCACAGCGATGGCGGGTAAATTATTTCTGGCGCGATCCCAACTGGCGCCCGAACCGCCGCCTCACTCCCAGGGCTCCACGCCTGGTCATACCTGATTCTCAACTGGTCCGGGAGCAGTCGATGAAGAACGTCGCGATTATCGGCAGTGGCACCATGGGCAACGGTATCGCCCAGGTTTTTGCCCAGGGTGGGTGGAGCGTCGCGCTGATCGATGTGTCGGAGCCGGCCCTGGCCAGGGCGATGACGACAATCCAGTCAAACCTTGATCGGATGGTGAAAAAAGGTACTCTGACCGCGGATGCCGCCGGGCAGGTTCCGGGCCGGATTGCCGTCTCCTCCTCGGTCGATTCGGCCCGCGAGGCCAGCCTCGTCATCGAGGCCGCGAGCGAGAACATGGCGCTCAAGTTCGAGTTGTTTGAACGACTGGATCACGTGTGCCGTCCGGATGCGATTCTGGCGACCAACACCAGCTCGATTTCCATCACCGAAATCGCCGCTCGCACCCGCCGACCGGAAAAAGTCATCGGCATGCACTTCATGAATCCGGTTCCCGTCATGCAATTGGTCGAAGTCATTCGTGGACAGGCGACCGGCCCGGCGACAACCCAGACCGTGATGGAAACCGCCAAGTCGCTGGGAAAAACTCCGGTCGAGGTCAACGACTATCCCGGATTCGTTTCCAACCGGGTGCTGATGCCGATGATCAACGAGGCGATCTACTGTGTGATGGAAGGCGTCGCGACGCCCGAGTCCATCGACACGGTGATGAAGCTGGGCATGGCGCACCCGATGGGTCCCCTCACACTGGCCGACCTGATCGGGCTGGACACCTGCCTCGCGATACTCGAGGTCCTGCATCGGGGACTGGGCGATGACAAGTACCGGCCATGTCCGTTGCTTCGCCGCATGGTCGCGGCTGGACAGCTGGGCCGGAAAACCGGGAGAGGGTTTTATACCTACTGACCGGATCGAACCTCCGATCGGTACTGAACCGGGGGGCAGGCAACAGGTGTTAGCGACGATTCTCGAACCGGGTTTCTTCCAGGGGCCGGGTCAACTCCGACGACGAGGGTGAGCTTCACAATGGACGCTTTTACCGCCATGAAGCAGTACGGCCATGAGCAGGTTGCGCTCTGCCATGAGCCTTCCAGTGGATACTACGGCATCATCGCCGTCCACAATACGACGCTGGGTCCGGCACTGGGAGGAACCCGGTTCTGGAACTACGCGACGACCGAGGAGGCCGTGACGGATGCGCTCCGCCTTTCGCGCGGCATGACCTACAAGGCGGCGGTCGCCGGCCTCAACCTGGGCGGCGGCAAGTCGGTGATCGTGGGGGACAACAAGCGTAAGGATCGGGAGGCGATTTTTCGGGCCCACGGCCGGTTCGTCGAATCGCTGAACGGCCGGTATATCACGGCTGAAGATGTCGGCACCAGTCCCAACGACATGGAATTTGTGCGGATGGAGACCCGCCACGTCGCCGGCCTGCACGGGCTGTCGGGCGATCCCTCCCCGGTCACCGGCTACGGTGTCTACATGGGCATGAAGGCCATGGCCAAGGCGCGGTGGGGAAGTGACAGCCTGGCGGGAAAGACGATTGCAGTGCAGGGCTGTGGCAAGGTGGGGTACTACCTCTGCCTGCATCTCAAGGCCGAAGGCGCGAAGCTGTTCGTAACCGATATCGATCCCGAGCGGGTAAAGCAGGTCGTGAGTGAAACCGGGGCGACGGCGGTCAAGCCTGAAGATATCTACGATCAGAAAGCCGACATCTTTTCCCCCAACGCGTTGGGGGGTGGTATCAACGACGACACGCTCAAACGGCTCAAAGTCGAAGTCATCGCCGGCGGCGCCAACAACCAGCTGGCTGAGGAGCGACACGGGGTGGAGCTGGAGAAAAAAGGAATGCTCTACGCGCCCGATTACGTGATCAACGGTGGCGGTCTCATCAACGTGTACGGTGAAGTACAGGGATGGGAACACGAGCGCGCCAAACGAAAGGCCGGCGAGATTTATCAGACCATCCTCTCGGTGGTCGCGATCGCCAAACGGGATGGCATTCCGACGTATCTGGCGGCCGACCGGCTGGCGGAAGAACGGATCGCGGCAGTATCGCACCTCAATCAGATCTGGGTACGCAAGTAGAAGGGGCCCGGAGGCTTCGCGCCGCTTACCGGCACTCCAGGAGAACCTTAGATTAGTGAAAGCTCGACGGGGAGCCGGGTTCGCAAGCTCTCCTCGCCGCCTGGCGAAAGATTCCCATCGAAGATGCCTGGATGTCGGCGCCTGGAAACGGATCGAGAAAGTGATCTCCTCATGATGTTTGACCACGATGCGCCCCTCCGTGTCTCCGACCCTGCCATTGCCGCGCTGGTCGACCTCGAGGTTCGCCGGCAGCAGCAGGGCCTGGAGCTCATCGCCAGCGAGAATTTCGCCAGTCGAGCTGTGCTCGAGGCGATGGGCACGCCGCTCACCAACAAGTACGCGGAGGGATACCCGGGGCGCCGGTACTACGGCGGCTGTGAGGTCGTCGACCAGGTGGAACAGCTCGCGATCGATCGCGCGAAACAACTCTTCGGCGCAGACCATGCGAATGTGCAATCGCACGCGGGTGCCCAGGCCAATTTCTCGGCCTTCATGGCCCTGATCCCGCCGGGAGAACTGTTGCTGGGCATGTCATTGCCGCATGGTGGGCACCTTTCTCACGGTGCTTCGGTCAATCACAGTGGCACCATCTGGCGAGCGGTGCATTACGGGGTGGATCCGGCGACCGGGCGGATTGACTACGAGGTAGTTCGCGCGGTCGCGAAAAAGGAACGACCAAAGCTGATCGTGGCGGGCGGCAGTGCCTATGCCAGGTTTATCGATTTCGCGGCGTTTCGTTCCATTGCCGACGAAGTCGGCGCTTTCCTTCTGGTCGACATGGCTCACTTCGCCGGGCTGGTGGCCGGCGGCATGTACCCATCGCCGATTCCCCACTCGCACGTGGTTACCAGTACGACCCATAAGACGCTGCGTGGTCCGCGCGGAGGCCTGATCCTCTGTAAAGCCGAACACGCCAAGGCAATCGACAAATCGGTGTTCCCGGGAACCCAGGGTGGTCCGCTGGAACACGTCATTGCCGCCAAGGCCGTCGCCTTCGGTGAAGCGCTGGGTGAGGATTTCAAAGGGTACTCGAGAAGGGTCGTTGAGAATGCCAGGATCCTGTCCGAGGCGCTGGTCGATCGAGGATTCGCCATCGTCTCGGGTGGTACGGACACCCACCTCATGCTGGTGGATCTTCGACCCAAAAATCTCACCGGCAAAGTCGCCGAGCATGTTCTGAATGAAGCGGGCATCACCGTCAACAAGAACACAATCCCGGATGACCCCCAGTCTCCTTTCGTGACCAGCGGTATTCGACTGGGAACGCCGGCGCTGACCACCCGGGGCATGGGCCCCGCCGAAATGGTCCGGATCGCGACCCTGATCGATCGAGTGCTGACATCGCCCGACGCCGATACGGGGATGGCGGTTCGCCGAGACGTCGAAGAATTGGCGGCTGCGTTTCCGCTGTACGCCCAGGGTGCTGGCGCTTCGGCATGATTTATCTAATGTTGAACCAATGAATGATCTTCA
>JBDTRF010000021.1:0-25102 GCA_039931815.1 Gemmatimonadota bacterium | reverse complement strand
CGTCGGGCGCGAACGGAAGCAGGAAGCCGTTATCAAATACGGCCTGCGCCACCTTCGCCTTGCCCAGGAGTGAACCGGGCACCACCGTGAACTCGTCCTGGGTCACGATATCATCGGCATTAATATCTCTCGCATCGAGGAAGCCGGTCACGGAATCGACCTGGTTGGCGCCGTTGGCAATCGCGGCGGGATCTGACAACCCGGCGATGATCGCCGGCGTGCCGGGCTTCACATCGCAGGTCCCGGAGCACGCCACCACGCTCGGCACGGCCACCGGGGCGGCGAAGATGTACGCCACCACCACCGAGCCGAACTGGCCCGGGCCCAGGGTCAACGGCCCCGAGGACTGGAAGAACCGCATGTCCGCCGCGGCACTCTGCCGGATGAAGCAGATGTGCGTCGCAATGGGATTGAAGGAGCAGGGATCATCGCCGGCGCCGGGGTCAATGTTGCCCGAGACGTAGCGATAGAGCTGCGTCGTGTTGGCCGGATCGCTGAAGTCGAGGCCGTTGGTCGTGGTGCTGAACAAGGTGAGGCCGGCCTCAACCCCCGGCGCAATTTCGGGGCTCTTGAGGTACTTCACGCCGACGAAGCCGGTGCCGGAGAAGAATGGGGCGGAGAAGATGGCCGGATCAAAGTCCCAGCCCTGGAACCGCGAGAAGCTGTGGTCGTACACATAGCCCAGCTGGAACGGCACGTTGACCGACGCGTAGTTGACACCGGCATTGGCCACGTCCATGTCCGCCGAGAAATTGGCGTACAGGTTGGTCAGCGTGTAGCCCCCATCCGGCAGGGCAAGTCCGAAGGTCGCTTCGTTCCGCTGCTGAAAGGTGTTGGCCTGCTGCAGCAGGATGTCCCGCATACCCGGTCGCACCGCGGCGTAATCCGCCGGATTAATCGAGGTGATGTTATAGAAGGTGTAGATGAAGTAAACGATGTCTTCATTGCCCGCCGGGAAGTTCCAGCCGAGACCCCGCTGTTCAACGACAATTCCCAGTGGATGCGGTCTGCCGGCCACCAGACCTGGATTGCCGTCCCAGGAAAGCCACCAGACATCGCCCTGCGAGGCCGCGGTCCGCCCCCGCAGCAGCGGATTGAAGATCGCTTCATTGGCATCGCCCGACGGCACCCGGGCGGCCAGGGCCACCGGATCGGTCGTCAGCGAGTCGCAGCCGAAACTGCCGCGGCCGCAGATAAATTGATTGTCCGTCAAGCCTGTCGTGTTGAGGATCGGCTGGACCTGTTCGCCGTGAAGCGTGGTGCCCTTCGGATCGAAGAAAAAGGCCCCGGTCGTATCGCCGGCCCATGGACCGCCATCCGGCCCGATCACGGCCGCCGCCTGGAGCCCCGAGTTAAAGACATACTGGTCGGCCGTGCCCTTGGGCCAGAACCCACCGCCGATGGTGGATGATCCCAGCGAATCGACGCACACCTGCCCCGAAGAATCGAGACCGCAGTAAATCCGATTGATCGTGAGAGCGCCAAGCGGCCGGGCGAAGAGCCGGAAGCCGCGTCCCTTCGCGCCCGGTGCCGGCTTGGCCGACGCGAGCGCCGGGGTCACCAGGGCGAGCGCGAGAGCGAAAAGGCCAATCAGCCTCACACTTCTCTTACGAAAGAATGAATGCATTGCATCTTCTCCTGTCAGGAAATAACGGAAGCCAATCGGGGTTGCTCTCACCACGGTTCCATCAACTCGGCGGTGCTGAAGCGACGTCGTCGGATGAGTGAGCTGCGATGAATACCCGGCTGGCTCGATGACCGCGGCCACGGTGGACGGTATCGGGGGGTCGCCGTGCAATTCTATTAGACGAACAATTGTGTGTGGCCGTGGTCCGGCGATTGTGCGAGTCTTGTAATCAGCCCGGAGACCTGCGAGCGAAATCCATCTGCGCGACCGAAGAACTCAGGGGACCTGGTGCCGCGGTTACTGTAGGAAGGAAGTGGGAGGCGGGGAAGATCCACTTTGAAGCGTCACGCTAATGCCACTTACACTCATACGGGGATTCAGAGCGGATATTTTCCGGCAATGTGAAACTCCTGACGGATGATTCGTTTCCTAGGGGGACTGAACCCGGGTCGAGTCGTTCGACCAGCACATGTCACCCTTGTCGTTCTGGACCTAATGGGCAGCAGCGCAGTTCGAAGTTTTCCTCGCCGCGCCGGTGTAACCGCGGCTCCCCTCCTGGCCCTGGAGACGCGGGACGGTGCCGCGCCGATCTATCGCCAGATCTACTAGTCGCTTCGCCAGGCCATTCTATCGGGGCAGCTCTCCCAGGGAGACCGGCTCCCATCCACCCGGGCATTGGCCCTCGAGCTTGGCGTTTCCCGGACGAGCATCCTGCTGGCGTTTGATGAGCTTCGGGCCGATGGGCTGGTCGAAGGAAAAGTGGGATCAGGCACCCGGATCGCACGGAAGCCTCCGACTTCATCATCCAACTGGCCTCCGGACACGATGCCCTCCCCAAATCCCGGGGACACGTCAGAACCCGGTGGGGCACCCCGCGCCTTTCGGATCAACTTGCCCGGCATTGATCTTTTTCCTTCCGCGCTCTGGGGGCAGCTGGCATCTCGTCGCTGGCGCGCCGCATCGCCGGGGATCCTCGATTACGCCGATTCGGCGGGGTATCTCCCGCTTCGAAGAACCATCGCGGAGTACCTGGCGAGGACCCGAAGTCTCGGTTGCAGTCCTGACCAGGTGTTTATCGTCGGAGGTTCCCAGCAGGCACTGGATCTGATTGCCCGGACGATGGCAGGATGGGGAGACGTCGTCTGGATGGAGGACCCGGGTTATCCGGGAGCCCGCGACGCATTCGTTGCCGCCGGGGCATCGGTTTTTCCGGTTCCGGTGGACGAGCAGGGGTTCCAGCTCAACGACGCCCTGGAGACGGCGCCGAACGCCCGATTTGCCTACCTGACTCCCTCCCATCAATTCCCCCTTACTGTCGTCCTCAGTTCGAAGCGGCGCGAAGGCCTGCTACGATGGGCGGCGGGCGGGGAAGGCTGGATTATCGAGGATGACTATGATTGGGAGTTTCGCGCGCTCAAGGACCGCCTGCCGGCGATGGCAGCGAGCGCCGAGAAACAGCGGGTCTTTTATGTCGGAACATTCAGCAAGACGGTGTTTCCTTCGCTGCGCCTCGGCTACCTCGTCGTACCTTCGACATTGATTGAACGTTTTCGAGAGACCCGGCAGATCACCGACCGACACTCCGCCACAATTCAGCAGGCCATCCTCGCCGACTTCATCTGGGAGGGTCACTACGATCGGCACCTTCGTCGGATGCGTCGCGCCTATCAGCAACGGGGGGAGGCGTTGTGCCGCGCGATCAGCAGGGAGCTCGCTCACGTGCTGGCGGTCACCCTCCCGCCAGGCGGCACCCATCTGCTCGCATGGCTTCCACCGCGCATTCCAGATGGTCATGCATCCGAGGCGGCCGCGAGGCACGGCATTGAGGCGTTACCGCTGTCGATGTTTTCCCGGCGCACACTCGACCGGGGCGCCCTCCTACTCGGATTCGCGGGACTTCGAGATGTGGAAATTGCGGATGCGGTCCGTGGCCTCAGGAATGCCCTGGCGAGCGAGAATCTTTGCTAGCCTGCTCGACGTTTGTGTGGCCCAGGGACAACAAAGAGCTATGAGCATCCTGCGCCCATAGCCCTTTCTGTATTTCGCCGGATTATTCGAGCCAGAACACGTCGCGAATTGTTTCCTGCAGGGTATTCGCGTCGAACCGGGCTACTCCTCGCCCCGTTCCATTTCGCTTTCCGGCTCCATGGGTTTTGGGCTTGCTCTCCGGGCACGGGACGCCTTGACCGCTCTGGTGGCGAGTGCGGCGGCACCGGCCACGGCGACAACGGCCCCCGCCACTTTGAGCGCCTTCTTCTTGCCACTGCTCTTGGGCCGTGACATCTCCGTCAGCTTCCTTCCGGCCAGGCCGGCCGCCTCACGAAGTCCCATGGCAATCGCCCCGACCGCGGCAGACTTGGCCACTCGCCCCACAGCCTTCTTCGCGTTACGCACCTTTCGCGAAGAATCCATTTTCCGGGTCGCTTTCTCGACTCGATCGAGGACCTTGGCCGCCCGGCGACTGGCAGAGGCTGCGGACTTGGTCATTTGCTTTACCCGGCCAGCAACACGGCGGGATGCCTTCTCGGTACGCGTAGCCATAATCATTCTCCTCAATAGAAACCGGGAAACCGGACACTTGCGACGATAGGACGCGCCAGGCACGAGCGCGACACCTCTTCAATAATGGCATACTTGTGATTTAGGTCGTGTGATTTCCCCCACACATAGACGTGATGCCGCCACGAAAGCCCGATGACGGGAGAATCGGTCGATTCCCTGGCCCGGGCAGTTGAGAGCGATATTCTGCTCCCGCACCGGGCGCCCTATAAGGGAAGGGCGGCGTCGGAACTTCCCCCCTGCCTGAAGTGTTTATTGGCATTACTATTGCGCCACGGTGATTCTTCATGCCCCGCTTCGGCACCGTGCCACGGCGACGCAAGACGGCTTCTGACAAGGACGAATGAAGACTCGACGGATGCAGGTCAGGGGTCTGTTTGCATTACTGGTGCTTTTCACCTCAATTATCGGCTGCCAGAAGCCACTTTCTGACGAAGACCTCCGAGCGGCCATACTGGCGGCGGTCGATTCTTCGCTCGCCCCCCCGCAGGTTTCCCCGACTCAATGGGCCCTGATTCAGGCGGTCTATCGGGACCGGAAATACCACCCGCTCTGGGTGGGGTTCGATCACGCCGAGGCGAAGGGCCAGGAGCTCATCGCCACCCTGACCGAAGCGGAATCCGAGGGCCTTCGAGCGGCCGACTACGACCTGCCGGGTCTCAAGGCCGCCTTGCTGCATGCCTACAATCCAAAGCTCGACCGTGACTCGATTCCCGGGGCCGTCTCCGCGCTCGACCTTCGCCTGACCAGCACCTTTCTCCTCTACGGTACCCACCTGTTTTCGGGAAGACTGGATCCATCGGCGGTCGACAGCGGCTGGTTTATCAAGGAACGCAGGACCGGGGCCGATAGCCTGCTTCGGCATGCGCTTCGGGAAGCCTCCTTCAAGGCCACCCTCAGCGAGCTTTTACCTCGCCAGGCGCAGTATGGGCAACTGGTGGAAGCCCTTAGAGAATATCGCAGTATCGCGGCACGGGGTGGTTGGACGCGCATCCCGATTCGACCCCGAATCAAGCTCAAGCCCAACGAGTCCGACTCGATCATCCCAATGATCCGCCGACGCCTCGCCGCCACCGGAGAGCTACCCGCGGCGCAGGTGAATGGCTCACCCATCTTTGACAGCATCCTGGTCGCAGCCGTCATGCGATTCCAGGAGGTGCATGGGCTGGAAACCGACAGCCTGATCGGCGCCGGCACTCTCGAAGCCATGAATGTTCCGGTGGACCAGCGCATCGGGCAGATCGAGCTCAACATGGAGCGCTATCGCTGGCTTCCTGACGACCTGGGCTCCCGCTATATCCTGGTCAACATTCCAGACTATCATCTGCATGCTTTTGATGGGGGGAAGGAAGTCTTCACCATGCGAGTGGTTGTGGGAAAGGATTTTGACAACCCCACACCTGTCTTCGCGGACTCGATGAGCTATCTCGTCTTCCGCCCGTACTGGAACGTGCCACCGAGGATTATCAAGGAAGAGATCATACCGCTGACCCGGAAGGATCCTTCATACATCACCAAGCACGACTACGAAATCCTGCGTGGTCGCGAACTGGTGGACCCGGCCTCCATAGACTGGGCCAAGGTGGACACGGCACATTTCCATTACCAGATCCGGCAGAAACCAGGGTCGCTCAACTCGCTCGGCCTGGTGAAGTTCATGTTCCCCAATCAGTTCGACGTGTACCTCCACGATACTCCGGCTCGTTCACTGTTCCGTCGGGCCGGCCGTGCCGCGAGCCATGGGTGTATCCGGGTGGAGAAGCCGGAGCAGCTTGCGCAGTTCGCGCTGTCGCAGAACCCGGAGTGGGATCAGAAGAAAATTCACGAAGCGATGACCGCGAAAGAAGAGCTGCCGCAGCAGGTGGGGCTTCGCCAGAAGGTTCCCGTCTATATCGTCTACTTCACCGCTTTCGTGCAGGACGGCGTACCCCGTTTCAGGCGTGACCTCTACGGCACCGACGCACGCGCCATCGCGCGCATGCGCGATGGATATATCACCGGTGGGAATCAGCAGCTGGCCATTGACCTGAGGAAGTTGGCCGGTACCGGCCGGGCCAATTAGCCCGGCCGGAACACCTTATTGTTCCGTTCCGGTACGGGTGGCGTGGTCGTCGGAAGTGTGTTTGCCGGTTTTTCCCAGGTGATGCAATGCCCGGTGCAGGGCCTGCGCTGGGGATAGGGCCTCCTCTTTTCCGGTTGCTCCGGGTTGAACCGGTAATTCCTGCCGCTGGTTTCTGGCCTCGCTGATGCTGCTCTTGGTCAGCGAACTCCGCTTTGCCAAAGCACTTCGCCGGGTATCGGTCATCTATACCTCCAATAAAAACGGCTGGGAGTCGATCACTTTCGGTTCGTGTGTTGCTTGCTGCCCTTCCTCGCCGCGGTATGTCCCATCGCGCGGGCAATTTCGGCATCCTCTCCCGGTCCGCTCGGCTCAGTGCCCTTCTCGTCGACCTCGGCTCGCTGCGTACTGAATCGGGCTTTTTCCTGGTCGGAGAGAATTTCGCCCCCCTGCTGAGGGATTTCCCGCGTCGTCAGGTGATTGCTGCTCTGCTGGTCACGACCTTTATTCTCCTTGCTCATCATTGCTCGCTGTTGGGGGTTCGTCAACATAGAAAGCTGAGAGCCATGAAGCCGGTGACCTGGGTTACTGCATCAGGCGCAACTGAGTCGGATGGTGACTGGCTCAGTCAAGTGAGGCCCGGTACAGATCAAAAATCGCGAGCGCAAACTTTCCAGGGTCGAGATCGGTGCGATTCTGCAGGATGAAGATGGAAAACTGACGATCGGGGATGCGGAGAATGTGAGACAGGTACCCTTCCCATGCCCCGCCATGGTGCAGATAGTGAATGCCACTTCGTTCGTCCAGGCGCCAGCCGAAGCCGTAGGGCTCCAGTTGACCGTTCGCAAGCCGGATTGGCTCGAACGCCTGGGCGAGTGTGGACTGTCGCACGAGCTGATTGGAATACAGCGCCTGGTCATAGTGGAACAAGTCAACGACTGACGAATACACCGACCCCGATCCAACCAGGTGGTCCAGTGGATCCACATCGTCGACCACCCACCCTGAACCCTTTCGATCGTAGCCTCGAGATCGCATCGTATCGGCGAACCGGACAGGATTCCAGAGCGAGAACGAAGAGGGCATCCCGGCCGGACCAAAGACATGTTCCTGAAGAAATGCATCGAGCGATTGCCCTGACAGTTTCTCTACCAGCGATCCGAGCAGATCAAACCCGGCATTGCTGTAGACAAACTTCACGCCGGCGGGCCTGGCTGTCCCCCAGTCGGCATACAGGTGGACGATATCGGAGTTGGTTGGCTCCGGGTTCATGGCCAGTAGCTTCCGGTAGCCCGTGGAGTCGTCATAGTAGTCGGGAATACCTGAAGTATGATGCAACATCTGCCTCACCGTCAGCTTTGAGCCAAAACGCGCAAGCCCGGGGAAGTGTTTCCCGATCGGATCGTCCAGGGAAACCTTCCCCTGTTCGCTCAGCATCAGCACCGAAAGAGCGGTAAACTGTTTCCCAGTCGATGCCATGTGGAACATGCTCTCGACCCGGTTGGGTCGCCGAGCCTCGATGTCAGCCAGCCCATAGGCGGCAGCGTGGACCACCAGCCCGTGGTGAATCACGATGACCGCGGCGCCCGGACTGCTGGAATCGATCGCGGCGTTCATGAGACGATCAACCCGGGCATCACGAGGGTATGTCTGTTGGGCCTGGGCGATGGCGGGAAAGCTGAGGCAGGCCAGGACAAGAGCACTGAGGCGGGGAACTCCACGGTGTTTCGTCATGAGGCTCAAGATCAAGGGATATGACTATGACACGTCAGGACGCTGCATCATTCACCGTCGCCCTCCCGGGTATCAACTGCTATTGGGACGTCATCTGCTCGAGCGTTCGTGCGCATGGCAACGTGGCCGTCATGGGGACGGTGGGGGGAACCTCCTGCTGGTTCCCTGAATCGGCCCCGCCAGCAAGGACCGATGTCAGAAAGTCCGGGTTTCGCCCGGATGCATCACCACCACCCGGCGATCACCGGTAAACGCCCGGCGAACCTCGGCCTCGTTGGCGAGGCCGGGAAACGTCCCGTAGTGCATCGGGACAATCACGCTGGGATGGAAGTACTTGCGAACGGCAGTCGCCGCGACACGAGGGTTTTCTGTGTAGGGACCGCCACCAACGCCGAGGAGAATGATGTCCGGGTGGTAGAGCTCCTGAATCAGGCTCATGTCTCCAAAGATCCAGGTATCACCCGTGTGATAGAGTGATCGGCCTCCGGCAAATTCGAGCACGAAACCCAGGGCTCGGCCCGGCTCACTCGAGTGCATCGCAGGCACGAGGTGCACGGTGACGTCCCCCACCATGAATGTCCCTCCCACATTGCCTCCCTGGCTCTGGCCAGCGGGGAGGCCCAGCGTTTCAACCCATTCATCCGCGCTGATCACGGAAGCACCGCTCGACTGGGCGATCGCCTTAGCGTCCGCACTGTGGTCCGAGTGCGCATGGGTGACCAGGATCGCGTTCGGCTTCCAGTTTCCACTGTAACGCTCGAGGCTCTTGAGCGAATCCGGCGTAGCTGGATTACCCATAATGAAGGGATCGATGAGAATCCTGGTTCCGCCCGCTGATTCGACTTCGAAGGTTGCGTGTCCCAGCCACCGGACCGTGATTCGGGAGACCGCAACAGCATGGGTGACTACGGCCCGGGCCCGGGCCGAATCGGACTGAGCCGAGAGCATGCCGGGCGAACCAGAACAGGCGAGAACGATGAGCATGCTGAGACATCGGTGACGGGACATCGGGTCCACCTCGTTGGTGAATTGGTGCGTGGTGCTGTTTGGCGGCGAAGACGATCAACAGACGTTCAACGACACGTGGGAATGGGATGGAACCCGCTGGATGAAAGCCGACTCCGCGCGCTGGCAGCGCCATGATCAACCGGGCCTCCGATGGGAGGCCCGGTCGATGTCAGGGTTGGGATCCGTTCAGGAGGTTCGATCGCTCGCCTGCCCCTGCTGATGCGCCTCCACAAACCAGAGCCACTTGTCGACACCACGGGAAATTTCGGTCAGGATGTCCGCGCTATCGGCATCTTCCAGTTCGTTCATTTCCTCAATGCCGATCCTGACCGTACGGCCAAACTGGGCGATGGCATCGGACAGCGCGGCGACGTGCTCCTCGCCGGTGGTCAGCGCCAAGGGATAGTCCAGCAGAGTGGTGCGCTGCGCGACGACCTGTACGGTCCCTTCCGCGATTCCCCCAAGCTGAACCACGCGCTCCGCAATCGAGTCCACGTACTCCTCAATGCTCTCATTCACCTCATCGAATAACTTGTGCAGGGCGATGAAGTGAGGACCTTTCACATTCCAGTGGGCCTGTTTGCACTGGGTTTGCAGATCAATACAATCGGCCAGACGCTGGTTGAGCAGTTCGACGACATTCTCTCTCGCCTCTGCGGGAAGGTCGTTCTTGGTGCTGTACATCCGCGCGGGGGCCGCAGTGCCTTCGGGTTTCGCGGACGCTTTGCCTGGGGTGCGGGTAGCGGTTCGGGCCATGGTCATCTCCTGGTAAATAGTTCGAATAAATCATTCTAAACCAGCAACCCACCGTGAGTACAGTAGGACCATAGTATGGTAGCCCCCCAGGCTGCTCCCACCCGCCTCGGATGGCGAGTAAATTGGGCCATCGGAGGTCCCTCCGGGAGGGCAAATACCCCTTGAAGGGGATATCTTTGACCCGTTCCCCCTTTGCCATCGAGTTCTCCTTCCAGCGCGCTTGAAGCGAGTGCCTGGTATTCAGGCAAAGCTGACCCGAGTGCAAGCCCGGCGACCACCGTGAGGATTCTATGAGCAGCGAACAACCGGCTCGAACGCTTGGAGGGATTTCCGAACGTCCGCTGTTCCGGGTCTTCGCCTACTACGTCTTTCTGTTTGCCAGTGTCGCGGTCCTGATTCGCCTCGTACCGGGTTCCCTGAATCTCATCAATGCCCCGCTTCCGGCCACCTCCTTCATGGGTGTCGGCGCGATGCGGGACGGCCTGGGTCAGCTCGCGACCGGGGAAGCTCCGGAGCCCTGGCGGGTCGTCCTGGCGGCGGTCGTCGCGCTGGCCAGTGCGTGCATCATGATGCTTCCGGTGACCTGGGTCTATGTCCAGACCCGGCGAAAGAAGGGCTACCAGCAGTCCGTCGTGCAGACGCTCATCATCCTTCCGCTCGTCGTCGCTGGCGTCATCCTGCTGGTCCAGAACAGCACCGCGCTCGCCTTCAGTCTCGGAGGTATCGTGGGGGCAGTGAGCTTCCGCAACACGCTCCGGGATACCAAGGACACGATCTACATCTTCCTCGCGATTGTCGTCGGGCTGGCCGCGGGGGTGCATGCCATGCTGGTCGCCGCTACGATCTCGGTCAGCTTCAACATTATCGCGATCATCATGTGGTACACGGATTTTGGGAGGGTGGGGGCCACACTGGAGGGGGGGCCGGCGGAACGAAGGCTGCGCCGGGCCAAGGCGATGGCCAACCGGACCGGTGGCTTTGTGTCGATGGTGGATCGGGAGCTGCTCAAATCGATGACTCCGGAACAGCTCGATGTACTGGCCGGACGCGCGCGCGCTCGACAATATGCGGCGGCGGCAGAGGCCGAAATTGTTGATCCCCAACCCCGGCGACGGGACTGGACCCTCCGGGTTGAAGTCAATGGAACCGCGTCCAATGGACGCGAGGCCATTGAGTCTTTCCTCGAGAACAACAGCAAACGGTGGGAGTTTCTCCGGGGCACGGCAAACAACAGCGGCATGGAATCGCTGGAGTACCAGGTGCGGATCAAGAAGAATGCGGATCCTTCGGATTTCATCGCCCGCATGCGGGCCGCGACGGGAACGGTTGTGCGCAGGGCGGACCTCAGCGAATGAACCGGCGGGATTCCCGATCAGGTTTCGCCCGGGAGCTCCGCACGATCCTGGCGGATGCCCTCAAGGATCGGTACGCGGTTGATGGCCTGGTGGGCAGCGGCGGAATGGCCCTCGTCTTTGCCGGCCACGATCTCGAGGGAGATCGCGCCGTCGCGATAAAGGTGCTGAACCCGGAAATCGCCAGCGCGGTCACCACCGCGCGATTCGTCAGGGAGATCGTCTGGAGCTCGAGTCTCCAGCATCCGAATATCGTTCCCGTTCTCGACTCGGGGGACGCCCGCGGTTTTCTCTACCTGGTGATGCCGCTGATTGAAGGCGAGCCGCTCTCTGACCGACTGGCCCGTCAGCCTCCCCTTCCCCGCTCAACGGCTATTCGCTATGCCACCCAGGTTGCCCTGGCGCTCGAGTATGCGCACCACAAGGGCATCGTGCATCGTGATATCAAGCCGGGCAACATCCTGATCTCGGAAGATGATGCGATGGTGGCCGACTTCGGCGTTGCCCGGGCACTGGGGATCGCCAGCGGCAATACCCTCACGGGCCCCGGCGCACCGATCGGGACGCTGGCGTACATGAGTCCCGAGCAATCCCTGGGCAGTCTCGAAGTCGACGGGCGAAGCGATATCTACAGCCTGGGCTGCGTCGTCTATGAAATGCTGGCGGGCCGCAGGGCCTTTGATGGCAACTCGCTCGGCCAGATCCTCAAACAGCAGGAGAGCCTCCCCCCATCGATCGATGGCCTTCGAGCGGATCTCCCCCCGGTTATCAGCGCCGCCGTGATGCAGGCCCTGCAGAAAGACCCCGGGCTTCGCCAGCAGACCGCCCGCGCATTCGCCGACGCGCTCGCCGCGGGCGGGCTGCCAACCCGTGACCCCGTTGCGGCACCTCGAACTGGACTCTGGTTGCTGATCGCCGCGGGTCTCGCGGTCGCGGCGCTGGTTGCCACGCTTCTGCTCGGCCGCTGATGACCACTGAGCTCACTGGACACCGGACCGGCCTGCGGTTCAGTCTGGTGAGTACCGAACAGCTGCGAAGTATTGCCGCGGCGCCACTTCCGTTGAACCTTCGCGCTGTCAGCACCGCGACGTCATTTCATCGCGATCTCTACTTTGATACCCCCGAGGGGGCGTTACAGGCGCGCGATGTCGTGTGCCGCCTGCGCTACAGCGCGGATGGACGCTCCGTTCTGTCGATCCGATTGCCCCCGGTAACCCTGCCGGGCAGAACTTCGTCCGACATCATCGCCGCGGAGTTGGTCCCCATGAGCGCCGGGGAGGCACTGAGTGGCAACAGCGAGCCGATGCGGCGCCTCCGTGCCTTTACCGACGTGGGCTCGCTGGAACAGCAGGTCGAACTGGAAACTGCCCGGGTTATCCGGCTATCCCGGGCGGGATGGCTCCGACAGGGGCGCGTCGAATTCATCCTGGACGATGTCACCATCCGGCACCGCGACCTCGTTCGATCCTTTCAGGAGCTCAAGATCTCCCGCCATGGAATGGGCGGCCCCACCCTCCTGCGGGTTGCCGACGCGGTAATTCAGGCCTACGCCATCCGGACCTCGCTGGCCACCAAACTCGAGCGCGCCCAAGCCATCAGCCGTCGGCTCGAAGCGGACGAGGTCACCTTTCATATCGGGATCGGACGATCGGTCGTCCTCGTGGCGATCGACGAAGGATCGATTGCCCTGGTGAAAGCGGGGAGTCAGTTCCGATTCCCGGCCGGCCCCGGCGCCGGCGAAGCCGCCTGCCGGAACGCCATGCAGACCTGGTTCGGCAGCCGCGTCGGAGAACTCCACCTGGCGGGAACAGCGCAAACCCCGGCCCGAGACCGAAGCGTTGAGGTCTGGATCATTCGAAGAATCCGCCGCGTGATCGGTCAGTCCGCCCCATCGGACATTGGGTGGAATCCGCTCGATTCCGTCAAAGAGCTGACAGCATCCGGCGCGATCACCGATCCGGAGAGCCTGGTAGCCTATCGAATGGTGGCCGACTCAGGGCTGACGGCGCCCTCCGCGACAATCAGGGGACTTCGGAGTGACCCCGGCCGAATCGAGCCTCCGATAGAACCAACAGACAATTTCCTGAACGGGCCCGCCAGCGAACTGGCATTTATTGAGCGCGTGCTCGCGCTTGCCGAGGATGACCGGGTCCCGTTGCTCGAGCGAATCCGGTATGTCAGTATCGTCAGCGCAAACCTTGATGAGTTTTACATGGGCTCGGCTGGTTCGCTTCGGCAAAGTGCCGAGGGTGATGAAGGCATGCAGGAACAGGTGCGCCGTCTCTCCACGCAAACAGATCACCTGTTGATCCGGCAACGGACCGTGGTCGATTCCCTGCTGGCGAGCCTGGCGCAGCAGGGTCACCGGCTGCGAAGCTGGGGAGACCTGACCGAATCGGAGCGCACCCCCCTGGTTCGATATTTCCGGGAAGAGATTTTGCCGCTTCTGACCCCCAGGGCGATCACCGTAAGTCCGGGACATCCGTTTCCGGTTATTCCCCCGCTCACCCTGGCCTTTACGGTGGCGTTACGGGAGGGCACTGGGTCTGCGCACTACGCATATCTCAAAATACCCGGCGAGGTTCCCCGCTTTGTCGAGGCAGGACAGGACTTCCTGCCCGTCGAAGAGCTGATTCGGGCTCATCTCAACCTGATCTATCCCGATCGAGAGATCGGGGGTGCCTGGCTCTTCCGTATCACTCGCGTGAGTGATCTCGATGTCGATGATGCGCGGGCCGGAAACCTGCTGCAGGCGATGGAGGAAGACCTGGACCGGCGACGGAAGAATCCCCTCGTGCGGCTCGAGACCGAAAGCACGATGCCGGGAAACGTTCTCGACCTCATCGAGCGGGAACTGCGGCTGGAAGGGAGGGGCGGACCGACCGGGAACTCGGTGCCGGAGATACAGAGAGTTCCCGGCATCCTGGCCCTGGGTGACCTGCGACAACTCGCCGAACTCGAGATCCCTGGTGGCTCCTTTCCGCCCGCTCCCCCGCGGCGTCACTTTCGGGAAGACCAATCCATCTGGGATCAGATCCGGGCCGGTGACCACCTGGTCCACCATCCCTTCGATGGTTTTGCCGAAACCGTCGTGCGCTTCTTCGCGGAAGCTGCTGAGGATCCGGCGGTGGTCAGTATCCGGCTCACCCTCTATCGGGCAGGAGATCGATCTCCCCTGGTAGAAGCCCTTGAGCGAGCTGCCCGCGCGGGCCAGGAGGTGACCGTTTTTGTCGAGCTGAAGGCGCGCTTCGACGAGGCACGTAACATTTTCTGGGTCAAGCGTCTCGAAGCCGCTGGCGTGCAGGTTATCTACGGGCTGGTCGGACTCAAGAATCACTCGAAGGTGGCCCTGGTTGTTCGCCGCGAGAGCGAAGGCCTGCGCCGGTACGTTCACATCGGCACGGGGAACTACAACCCCGGCACCGCGCGGGTGTACACGGACCTGGGCCTGTTCTCGGCGGATCGCGCGCTGGGTGAAGATGTACATGACCTGTTCAATCAGCTTACCGGCACCTCGGGGCCACCGGAGTCCGAGTTCAGGCGGATCCTGGTTGCTCCAGCCAGGCTGCTGCCGGCGCTTCTCGAGCGCATCGAACGGGAGATCGACCATGTCCGGTCCGGCCGCCCGGGATTGATCCGGGCGAAGATCAATGGACTGGCTGATCCGGAGATCGTTCGGGTACTTTATCGTGCATCGGAGGCCGGTGTTGACATCGACCTGATGGTACGGGGCATCTGCCTGCTGCGGCCAGGCGTGGAAGGGTTGTCGTCACGGGTACGCGTGCAAAGCATCCTCGGACGGTTTCTGGAACATGCCCGCATTTATCACTTTGGGAACGGCGGCGAGGACGAATACTTCATCGCGTCCGCCGACTGGCGACCGAGAAATTTGCGGCGACGAGTGGAAGTGGCAGTACCGATATTCAGCGCATCGTGTCGGTCTTATCTCGACCGGATACTGAGCCTTGAGCTCAACGACCCAACGGCGTGGGTGCTCCAGGCCGACGGGAGTTATGCGAAGCCCGTATCAGCGGTGGGAGATCCTTCATCCGTGCAACGGATCCTGCAGGAAGGACGGCCGGTCTGACTCCGAAGGTTTGAGAGTCTAGGCCCTCAACTCCGCTGGCCGCCCGGCGAGGGATGGTTTTCCACCCACCACGTTGTCGCGAGATCCTCGGTCCAGGGCTCCAGGTCGATGGTCGAGAGCCTCCGGGCAATTTCTGCTGCCGTTCCCGGGCGGTCCTCAGGTTTCTTGGCAAGACAATCCAGGATCAAACGTTCCAGGGCCGGCGCCACGACCATGTTGGCGCGAATGGAGGGAGGGATCGGCTCGGCCCGCACGTGCCTGGCGATCATCTGCACACCACTTGTCGCCTCGAAGACCAGCTGGCCGGTCAGCAGGTAGTAGGCGACGCAGCCCAGGGCGTACAGATCCGCTCGGCCGTCCACCGTTTCACCCAGCGCCATCTCGGGAGCCATGTAGCTGGGAGTTCCCGGTGTCAGTCCCGCGGCCGTTCCCATGCTCAGATCGCTGTTGCCGCCAGCGAACGATTTAACCAGGCCGAAGTCGAGGACTTTGACAAAATCGTGTCGGAGCCCGACCAGGCCGAGGTGAATGTTGGCCGGCTTGACGTCGCGATGAACCAGGCCGCGGGCGTGCGCTTCTTCCAGCGAGTCGCAGACCTGGTTCATGATGTGAATGATTCGGCTGGCATTGAGTGGCCCATACCGGCGGACCATGGTTTCGAGATCCATCCCATCGAGCAACTCCATCACGAAATACAGCGTCTGGTCGTCGGTCACCCCAAAATCATAGAGTTCCACGGTGTGGGGCGATCGGAGATTCGCCGCCGCCTCGGCCTCGCGGCGAAACCGCGCCACGGCGAGCTGGGCCGTCTCGGAATTCTCCGCCCCCACCATGTCGGGGCGGATCAGCTTGATTGCGGCGGGACGGGCGAACATCCGATGGGTTGCCCGATAGACTTCCCCCATTCCGCCTCGCCCCAGCAGTTCGCCCAGTTGATAGCTGCCCAGCTCACGCGCTTTCGTCACCTGGTGGCCCAGCTGGCTCACGACATGGGAAATCACGACGGCAACACCCACCAGCATGTAGTCGGGATAGTGCATGAGGAGCACGTCACTCGCGGAAGCAAAATGCCAGGTTCCCCGTGCTCGCGCGAGCAGCATCGAAAGGGGATTCATCGATGCGGCGATGAGTCCAACGACGAGGGTCTTCCGTGGCGTGCTCGGAACAATGGCAGCGAACATGATCAATACCACACCGACCCAGGTGATGATCGGGAAGACGGGCCATCCTTTCGGGGGGGGATCGAGGTGAATCAGGAGACCCAGCGCCAACGTGGTCAGAACCAGGTACCCGAGGCCCAGGTCGAGAATGAACCTCGGCTGGCGAGTGGTATTCCGGCTATAGAAGAAGAGCCCGAGGGAAATGGCGGTGAGAGCCAGGGCAATCCCATCGGTGGCGTTGAGGACGTTCCACCCGGGATTGGCCGGCTCCATCACATGCAGAACAATGTGATCGGCGATCGAGCCGACGATCCACAGGACCGCCCCCAGAAGAGAAATGACACTCAGTCGGCGAGACGCCTCACGAAGGAGGTCGGGGGGAAGGTCACGCCGCGGAGACCGCCAGCCGAGCATGCCAGCCGGAGTGGAATTACGAGCGAAAGGGCCTACCAGATTGGGATTGGCCATGTCTCTTTCAAGTGGAGGTCGGAATTCGTGGAAACATAACATGGATGAATGGCAGGACCCCGGGCATCCCGGAGCGAAGGCAATGACCTGTGGGAGAGGTGGAAACTCCGTGAAGTCGGCGGCGCAAACCTTTGCAATTGCCACCAGTTTGACCACATTCCATCAACCTGCCTTCAAGGCCTCGAAACGACGTGCTGGAATTCCCCGAGTATGATCGATATGCGAAACCGTGATTCACACACGCACACCGAGTCGGACCCGGATACCGTCGGGAGGCCGCCCACAGGTGTGACGGGGACAGTTCCCTTTGGTCATGCTTCGCGGGACAAAATCTTTCCGACGCTCAGAGCGGGTCACGTCGCACGGATCGCCGCGCATGGTCGCACCCGCCAGGCGGAGGAGGGCGAGGTGTTGTTCGAACCCGGAGATGCCGGCGTTGCCTTTTACGTGGTGACCCGGGGAATGCTCGATCTGACCACGGTCGACCGCTCCTCCGAGCGGCTCGTTACCACTTTGCATCCCGGAGAATTCACCGGCGAGACCAACCTGCTGTCGGGCCGGCCGGTGCTGGTCCGCGGACGGCTCAGAACCGGTGGCGAGGTGATCGAGGTGGAACGAACGGCGCTGCTTGGGTTGGTTCAGACCGACCCCCAGCTCGGTGAGATTCTCATGCGGGCGTTTCTCCTCCGCCGGGTGGAGCTAATCGCCCAGAAAATCGGGGACGTGGTGCTGGTGGGTTCGCTTCATTCAGCCGGCACCCTCCGCATCCAGGAGTTCCTCACCCGGAACGGTCACCCCCATTCCTACGTCGACCTTGACCGGGATCCCCATGTCCAGGAATTACTGGACAGTTTTCGCGTCCGCATTGAAGACGTTCCCATCGTGATCTGCCGAGGGTCGGTCGTCCTCAAGAACCCCAGCAACCAGGATATCGCCGACTGCCTGGGCTTCAATGCTGCCATCGACCAGACCCAGCTTCGGGACGTCGTCATCATCGGCGCCGGTCCAGCTGGTCTCGCCGCGGCAGTTTATGCTGCCTCGGAAGGGCTCGACGTCCTGGTCATCGAGGCGAATGCGCCCGGGGGGCAGGCCGGCACCAGCTCCATGATCGAGAACTACCTGGGTTTTCCCATGGGGATCTCAGGAAAACTGCTCGCCTCGCGAGCCCACGATCAGGCCCAGAAGTTTGGCGCGCAGATCATGATTGCCCGGGGCGCACAACGCCTGGCCTGCGATCGGAAACCATACGCGCTCGAAATTACGAATGGTACCTCTCGCATCCCGGCCCGAACGGTTATCATCGCGACCGGTGCCGAATATCGCCGGCTGCCGCTGGCGAACCTGGCGCGCTTCGAAGGGTCTGGTGTCTACTATGGAGCGACCTTCATCGAAGCACAGGTGTGCCGGGGCGAGCCGGTCATCGTCGTCGGGGGAGGAAACTCCGCCGGCCAGGCGGCGATCTACCTGGCGCAGACCGCGCGCCGGGTTCATGTGATCATTCGATCCGAAGGACTCTCGAGCTCGATGTCCCGCTACCTGATCCGCAGGATTGAAGAGAACCCCAGGATCAGCCTGCACACGCATACCGAGATCGTCGGGCTGGAAGGCCAGGAGCACCTGGAACAGGTTGAATGGCGGGACAAACAGACCGGCGTTGTGGAGCGAGGCGACATTCGACATGTTTTCCTGATGACGGGTGCGGTGCCGAGTACCGGGTGGCTCCAGGGATGTGTGATTCTGGATGAGAAAAGGTTCATCAAGACCGGACCGGGGCTGTCGAGGGAAGAGCTCCTCGCGGCCAACTGGCCCCTGGCCCGCTCGCCATTCCTTCTCGAAACAAGTCTTCCCGGTGTGTTTGCCATCGGCGACGTGAGAGGGGGCAATATCAAGCGGGTGGCGTCGGCGGTGGGAGAAGGATCGATTGCCGTGGCGTTTGTTCACCAGGTACTGCACGAATAGAAAGGAAGAGAGAAATGTCTGGCGGATCCTGCGAACATATCGAAGCGATTGACACGGTCAGGAAACCCATACGCCACGAATGCGAGGAGTGCGTTAAGATCGGCGCCCGGTGGGTTCATCTTCGAACCTGCCAGGAATGCGGGACGACGCAATGCTGCGATGACTCCCCCAACCGGCACGCGCGCAAGCACGCGAAGGCCAGCGGGCACCCGGTCATCGCTTCGGCCGAGTCGGGTGAGCGATGGCTCTATTGCTTCCCCGATGATGCGTTTGCTGAATATTAGAACCCGGGATGGGGATTGGTGAAGGCAGGGTGGGGGAGAACCATGACGTCCGCGGGAAGAGATTTGTGTTCGTGCTTCGGCAGGCTCATTGAAGGGCGGTTTCATTGTTTCGATTTGATCGAGCCCACGTGTCAGCTCTCGTTGCCGATGCCACGTCCCCGGTCCCGTTTTTAGCAGCTGCGGTTCAACGACGTGTTGCTGTCAGACCCCCGGAAGCGGAGAAGATGCCTACCAACTATACAGGCCCGGATAGAAGAAGAGCCGGCACCATCCTGAGCCATGAGCGCTCCCAGGCCGACGCAGAGCAGATCGAAGCACTCATAGATGAAAGCATTGAAGGGACGTTTCCTGCGAGCGATCCGCCGGCCTACGGCGTCGTTGCCGACCGGATCGCACGGCTGGAGCGGGATCACCCAGCGGGCTGGCCTGAATTGCGGCTTCGTCAGTGGGAAGCGACCCGGGACACGCTCCAGCTCTGGTCTCAGGTCGTGGGAAAAATCCGGTTGGCGCTGGCTCCGATGCAGAACCATTGGTGGCAGGTTCCCCTCTACGTCTCCGCGCGAGGACTCACCACGACGGCCATGCCCTACCCCGGCGGGACGGTGGAGCTGACCTTTGATTTTCTCGATCACGTCCTGAAAATGGAAACCAGCTGGGGAAAGACTGCCGCCGTCGAGCTCAAGCCACGGACCGTGGCCGGTTTCTATCGCGCGGTGAAGAGCGCCCTCCTCGCGATCGACATCGAAGTGCCCATCTGGCCCCACCCGGTGGAACTCGCCAATCCGATTCCCTTTGACCAGGACGAGATCCATGCGTCCTACGATGGCGAGGCGGTGAAACGTTTCTGGCATCTCCTGGTTCGGTCCAACCAGGTTTTTCATCAATTCCGCTCGACATTCCTCGGCAAGTGTAGCCCGGTCCATTTCTGGTGGGGTGGTTTTGACCTGGCCCACACCCGATTTTCCGGTCGGAAAGCGCCGGTCCATCCCGGCGGAATTCCTCATCTCGCGGACCGCGTGACCCGGGAATCGTATTCACACGAGTGCATCAGCGTGGGGTGGTGGCCCGGTGGTGGCGCGGTGGATGATGCCGCATTTTATGCCTATGCCTACCCCGAACCCTCGGGCTGCAGCGACGCTCAGATTGAGCCGGCCGGCGCTTACTATCACCAGGAGCTCCGGGAGTGGATTCTGCCGTACGAGATCGTTCGTCATGCCACCGATCCGGACGCAACGCTGCTCACCTTCCTCGAAAGCACATACGCGGCTGCGGCCAGCCTCGGAGCATGGGATCGATCCTCGCTCGAAAGGTCGTGAGCAGGCCGGGCGCATACCCTGCCGTTTCCCTGTCACTCACCACATCGGACCGGGTTTCCCCCATCCGCGCGCCAGCCCCCAGGATGCCTTCCCCCGGCCTGAGAGCCTGAAGAAACGTTCATGATTATTTGACGCAACCTTCATGAACAGTCCTTAGGATTGCAATCATGAAAATACTCGTCGTTGAGGATGACCGGAAAGTCGCCGGATTCATCGAACAGGGTCTCAAGGAAGAGGGTTACATCGTCGATGTGGCCCCGGATGGGGATGAAGCGACCATGCTGGCCCACGTCTACGACTATGACGTGATTCTCCTCGACGTCGTGCTCCCTCGCAAGAACGGGTTCCAGGTGGCGGCGGAGTTACGTCGCGAGGGACGCAATACCCCGATCATGATGCTGACATCCAGGGACGGGACCGAGGACGTGGTGCGAGGTCTCGATGCCGGCGCGGATGATTACCTGCCCAAGCCGTTCAAGTTTGACGAACTGCTGGCGCGGATCCGCGCGTTGCACCGTCGAGGCGGAGCCGAGCGAACAGAGGTGCTGCAGTGCGGCGCGATTTCCCTGGATCGGCTTCGTCACACGTGCAGTGTCGCCGGGCATCAGCTCGACCTCACGCCGAAGGAGTTTCAGCTCCTTGAGTACTTCCTGCTGCACCCCGATGAGCTGGTGCGCCGCACCACCCTGCTGGAGAAGGTCTGGGACATGCACTTTGACCCGGAGAGCAACGTGGTCGATGTCCACGTCGGGAATCTGCGACGCAAGCTGGCGCGTGCCGCGGGGACCAGCCCCATCTCCACGGTCCGCGGCGTAGGATTCATGCTCAAGATGGGCACCCCCGAGGAAGTCGGAAGCAAGGCTTCGCCGGCACAATGAACTCGGTCCCGTGACGGCCGTCATCATTCTCCGATCGGCCGCCAGGTACACGCGATCGGAAGCGCGTGCCGCGGAGCTGGTGCTTCCCATAGCCCGGGTCGTCTCGGGACGACGTTGAAAAGCTCCCTGACCACTCAACACCTTGAACTCGCCCGGGCCAGTTACGCCCGCTGTCAGCGGTCGGCGGGATTCTTTCGCCGGTTTTACGACACCCTCCTCGCCAGTGACCCCGCCATCCCCCCGTATTTCGTATCCACCAGTTTCGAAAAACAGGAGCGACTGCTCCAGCATGGGGTCTCGCTCCTCCTCATCTATGCCAGGCGGAAGAACCCGGTCCTGCTCCAGCGCATGGCCGAACGGCATGGTTCCGCCGACCTCGCCATCCCCCTCCGCTTCTACAGTCTGTTTGTTGAAAGCTTCATCAAGTCGGTGGAACAGGATGACCCCAAGTCAGACGGGCCAACGCTCGCCGCCTGGCGCACGGTCCTCGAGCCCGGCATTCGATGCATCCAGGCCGGCGCCTGACATCGGCGATAGAGCTGTCAAGAAACGCCGTCTGCTTGAAGAACACTTCACTCAACATCCCCGGGATCTTCATAAACTTTTCTATAGAATTCACCTGAAATTTCCCCTATGAGGAGAGACCAGGTGTCAGACATTTCCAGCGCGACGTCGACCAGCCGCCGAAACTTCCTGCGAAAAAGCGCCGCCGCCGCGGTGGTTGTTCCAGCGGCCGTCTCCGCCCTCGCAGCCTGCAG
Organism: Gemmatimonadota bacterium; assembly: GCA_039931815.1. Taxonomy (GTDB): domain Bacteria; phylum Gemmatimonadota; class Gemmatimonadetes; order Gemmatimonadales; family GWC2-71-9; genus DASYPP01. Next base: position 3,097 of record JBDTRF010000021.1, on the reverse strand, counting down.
CGACAAGGAAGCTCTCGCGCAGCCCGCAGTCAAAACCCAGGCCGCGGCCCCGGTGTTGAGCGTCCGGGCCAAAGCAGACCAGATGGACGCGATGCACGAACGCGGGGTCAAGGCGTTCCCCGCCAAGACCGCCGGGAAGGGCAACCAGCTGCTGGCACCCCGGCTGGTCGGTGGCGTCAAGGTCTTTGATATCACGGCGCGGAAAATCCAATGGGAGGTGGAGCCGGGACGGATGGTCGAGGCCTGGGCCTACAACGACCAGGTGCCGGGACCGCAGATCCGGGTCCGGCAAGGGGATCGCGTTCGCATGATTGTCAAGAACGAGCTGGAGGAATCAACCTCCGTGCATTTTCACGGCGTTGAGCTGGCCAATGACCAGGATGGCGTCCCGTTTCTCACCCAGCCCCCAATCAAACCAGGCGAGACCTTTACCTATGAGTTCACGGTTCCCAATGCGGGATCGCACATGTACCACTCGCATCACAATTCCGCGACCCAGGTCGGGCGCGGCCTGCTGGGCGCCTTCATCGTGGAGCCGACCGATAAACGCAACGAGCCCAAGGTCGACCTGGATTACGTCATGGTGCTGAATGACGGATTTCTCGGGTTCACGCTGAATGGAAAGTCGTTCCCAGCCACCGAGCCCGTGGTGGCGAAGCTGGGACAGACGGTCCGAATCCGCTACATGAATGAAGGGATGATGATTCACCCGATGCACCTCCACGGCATGCACATGACCGTCATCGCCAAGGATGGCTGGGACCAGCCGGCGCCATGGAAATGCGATACGCTCAACATCGCGCCCGGCGAACGCTGGGATGTCATCGTCAAAGCAACCAATCCGGGCGTGTGGGCCTTCCATTGCCATATTCTCCCCCACGCCGAATCCGAACACGGAATGCTCGGCATGGTCACCGCGTTTATCGTCGAAAAACCGACCGCGTGAATGAGGCGTGCAGAGTGCAGCGTGCAGAGTGTATCCTGGTTCGGCGAGTACGCCGGACTTGAGTTCCGCGAAATTCAGTGGTACTTAAGACCCTGAAACGCTGCACGCTGCACGGCTGCATTCTATCTCTGCACTCTGCACCATTTCCGGGGCTTTCTCTCCACCAGCCTGATAATTGCCGAACCTCTCTCGATTCTTTATCCGCTCGGGCATGATCTGCCTCCTGCTCGGCCTCATCGCCGGAGCGGTCGCCACGATTTCGCCATCCATGGCCGCGATTCGGCCCACCTGGATTCATCTGATTACGGTCGGCTGGCTCACCCAACTCATCTTCGGTGTCGCCCTCTGGATGTTTCCCCGCCCTCGAACCGAGCCTGCAAAGGCGGGGACGCTCGGCTGGGTCGGATTCTGGCTTCTGAATGCCGGCCTGCTCCTCAGGATCGTTGGCGAACCCATGCGCGGCTTCACGGCGTCGGGCGCCGCCATTCTCCCCATCTCCGCGCTGCTTCAACTGGTGGCGGTGGCCAGCCTGCTGTGGGCGCTCTGGCCCCGGGTGAGGGCCCGTTAGTACATGCCACGATTGAGTCGTTGGTTCCTCTGTGCCGCCGCGTTCTATCTCCTCGGTGGAGTGACGGCAGGCGCGCTCATGCTATCGGCACCGGCCATCGGTGTCACCATACCAGGTTGGGTTCTCCCTTTGCATATCGAGTTCGTCATGATCGGATGGGCCGTTCAGCTCGCGATGGGCATTGCCTACTGGATCCTGCCTCGACACCGTTCCGATCACGGGCGCGGAAACGAGCCGCTGGCATGGGCGGCGTTCCTCACCCTTAACGCTGGCGTTCTCCTGGCAGGAACGGGTTGGCTGATAACGCCGGCGGGAGGTCTCCCCGCCCTGGGTCACGGGGCGGAGCTGCTGGGAGCCATCGGGTTTGCGATCAACATCTGGCGGCGACTTCCAAGGTCGATCGCGCCGCCACTGCGGCCCCTTCCCATTCTCTGACACGGCCTCCCCGACCGGCAGGACGCCGAGCACCGGCACAGCCCTCTCTCCGTGGGGCACCGATCGATAGAACCCACTCCGAAATTGACACAACCCGGACGAACGTGTCCCGATCTGGCGGAGTGTGACACTTATCTTGCCTTGAGTCGTCTCCGGTCGAGACCATCCGAAGTCATCGATTCGATCCATACCACAATTCCGAATGCTACCGCGAAACCTGTCCCTCCTGCTCCTCGCAACTCTCAGTGCCTGCGGCCGCGATTCGAGCGGTCCCTCGATCAAGCCGCTAGCCGCCCGCCTTGACCTTGGCGCGCGGCATGGATGCCTCACCACGACCGCTTCGCTGGTGTGTTGGGGCCAGGGGACCGAAGGTCAGCTCGGCATCGGCCCCATCAGCGGAGACACGACACCCGTCACGCTCCCGTCGAGTGTCTCCCTGGTTTCTATCGCGGCGGGAGCGACCCATACCTGCGGACTGGACGAAAGTGGTGCGGCCTGGTGCTGGGGCAGTGATACCTACGGAGAGCTGGGGAGCGATGCCGTGGACACCTCCTGCGGCGGGATTGCCTGCGTGGGAACCCCGGTACGAGCAGCGACTGGCCTCACCTTCACATCCCTGGCGGCGGGTGTGTCGTTCACCTGCGGATTAACAGCAAACGGAACGGTCTACTGCTGGGGACTCAACGACACCGGACAACTGGGTACGAGCAACGACGTGACCTGCGGCGGAATTCGCTGCTCACCCGCTCCTGCCCTGGCGGCTGGGGGAGCAAAATTCGGCGCGATCGCCGCCGGGCAGCAGCATGTGTGCGCGCTCCGCACCGATGGACAGGCGGCCTGCTGGGGGTATGATGGCCTCCTTGAGGACGGCAGGCATATCAATGCCCAGTTTCTCCCTGAGGTCCGCGCGCGAACAGGACCGCCGCCGCTCGTCCGGATCAGCGCTGGAGGATATCACACCTGCGCTGCCACCGAGCAGGGCGACGCCTGGTGCTGGGGCATAGACGCACTGGGCGCGGGGGCCTCGGTACTGGAGAGCGTTCGCCCAATCAGGGTGACCGGCGGCCACCACTTCACCAGCATTGCCGCTGCACGCTTCACGGTCTGTGGCCTGGATTCCAACGGAACGGCGTGGTGCTGGGGACCCA
>JBDTRF010000020.1:0-25135 GCA_039931815.1 Gemmatimonadota bacterium | reverse complement strand
CTGCACCTAGTTAAGCGGTGCCCCCGCTCTCACCCATGCCCGAATCGTATCCCGCGCACCGGTAGGAATCAGGATCCCGCTGGTCGGCATTGGTGTCGGGCATGCCGCCGGTGCGGTGTTGTCCAGCTTGTTCACCAGGAGGCTCGCGGTTTCTGCGGCGATGCCCCCACCGGTCGCGACCTGCTTGATGGTGCCCGAGGCGCAGCCGGTCACGACGTCGAACAGTTCACTGGAGTAGGTCGCTGCCGCGGTACCGTTCAACTGGAACCCACCGAGGTTCGCGTTGCCGTGACACCCGGTACAGCTCTGGGCGGCCCAGATCGGATGAACATTCAGGGTGTAGGAGAAGTACGCGAACGTCGTGAAGGTGACCGACCCAGCACTCGGTGCCGTCGCGAGAAGCTGGTTGATGAAACGCCCGTCGGCGGGAACGGTGCCAGTGGCCTGGACCGTCCACGAAGGTGCGGTCGCGACTCCGGCGGGGTCCGTGTTGACCGTGGTCGTTCCCGTGAGGATTCCTCCTCCCGCCGTGACCTGGAAGGTCACTGGCAGGCCAGCAATGGGATTCGTGAACGCATCCGTGATCGTCAGCGACATTGCAGCAGGCACGGCAGCACCGGCCTGCACAATCTGGCCGTTGCCGGCGGTGATGGCCATCTGGTAGGTCGTCGGCGGCCCGGGGACCACATCAACGACCACCGTGATGTTCTGCGGACTGTTGCCGGCCCCCGGAGCCGCGATCGGGACGATTGCCACGTAGGTCCCGGCTTGGGTGATCGCTCCGGTTGCCGGGCTGAGCGTCAGCGTCGCTGGTGCGGTGGTGGAGTCGAATTGCGGAATCAGCCAGGCCGTCGGCCCGGTGCCGTAGTCGATCGTGCCGACGGTGAGACCAGACAGGGTCAGGCCGCCACCATTGGTGATAGCCACGGTTTGCGCCGCCGGGCTCGGCTGGCCAGCCTGGGCGTCGAAGTGAATTGAGTCGATCGCAAAGGCGATGAGCGGGGCCGGGCCGACGCGAACGCGAGACGTGCCGTCAATGCCGAGGACGGTTGCCGTGACTGTCGCCGTGCCAGCGCCGACACCGAGAATTCCTCCCGAATCATTCACCGTGACAATGGAAGGATCCGACGTCGTCCAGGTGGTCGCCGCCCCGGGATGAAATGCGTTTGACGCATCAAGCGGAAACGCCTGGAGGGCTCCGCTGACACCGACCGGAAGATCCATGCTATCCGGCGAGATGCGCACGTGGTCGACGCTTCCCGTGTCCAGGTCATTCAGCACATTAGTGCAGGAGAGGACCGTTCCGGTTATCGCCAGGAGAAGAACCGACCAGATCGTCCGACCCCAGCTCCACCCTGGCATGACCTTGTTCGGCGTATCGTCGATGCCGGGACACTCATTCGATCGGCGCATAGTTGACTCAGCGGATGTCGGTGATGACCCACCCGCCGGCTCGTCGTTCGAGCTGGTAGGTGTTGTCGGCGGGCAACGTGTTACGGCGTCCATCGTTGAAAATCCAGCTCCCAGTCACGCGCGCGGTGGCACCCGATGCGCTGATATCGACCTGGCCGACGGTAAGGTGGACCTGGAGATCTTTCATGTCCGGTAGCGCCACTCGCAGCTGCTGCTCCCTGGCGGCCGGCATGCCGGGATACAACTCCCGCACCCGCGCGATGTTCCTGCTTTCAAGCGCGTTCGCGTACGCCTGCACCGTGTTCGCCACCTGGGCGCGCAGTTCCGCCTCAGTTGGCGCACGAGCACCAACGGTGATCGTCGCCGCTCCGTGCTCGTTCTCGCTCGTGGCGGTGATCGTCGCGGTCCCGACCGAATGCCCAACGACGACTCCGGCATTAGACACCGTCGCAATGGAGGGAGCGCTCGAGTTCCAGGTGACCGGTCGAGTGATATTCCTGCCCGCCGCGCTTCGCAGGGAGATGGCCAGCGTGATGCTATCACCGGACAGCAGCGAAACCGAAGACGGCTTGAGCGAGACTTCCGCCAGTGCATCGGCCGGAACCGTCACGGTGATGGAATGGCTGATGCCATCGACGGTGCCGGTGATCGTGGCGCGCCCGGCGTCGCGCGCAAGAATCTGCCCGGACGCGCTCACCGAAACCACCTCCGGCGAGCTCGATACCCAGGAAGCGCGATGACCGGCCAGGGTCTGACCCTGCGCATCTCGTGATTCAGCCTGGAGAACCGCGTTCTCGCCGATGCTCAGCGTAACCGGTCCCTGCACCCTGACAGTCGCCACGGTCGCGGCGGTAGCGACCGGGGCCGGCCTGGGTGCCGCGTGGAGCTGCGGTGTCGCCGGCTGTTTGGTGACCGGGGGCTCGGTATCGGCCGGAGCCGGTGGCCGGCTCACCGGCGATGCGACCGAGTCGGTGACGGTGGGGAGTGAATCGACCCCGGTCGATTCGACCGCGGGCGGCGCGTCGGGAATACCGGCGGTGCGGCTCTTCCACGGTTGCGCCACGGCAAGGACGAAACCGAGCGTCGCGAGTCCCACGGCGCCAGCCATGAGCCCCGTGCGACGACCGCGCGGTTCTGCGACGGCATGGGATGCCGGAGGTGCCACTTTCCCGGCCGCTGCCCTGGTCTTGAGCCGGCTGATTCCAGAAGGTATCGGGCTCCGCGGCGTGCTGACCCGCTTGAGCACATCCCGATTAGACCCCGCGAGCGCGAACTGGACCAGCTGCGTTCGTACCTTGTTTTCCGAAGTGATCGTCGGTGTCTTGAGGGCACGCGCGACCTCCCCCATTTCGGGGAACCGGTCAGCGGGATCTTTCGACAGCATTCGCTCGATGGTAATAGCGAGATCGGGCGGACAATCCTTGACTCGCTCCAGCACGGGGCTGGGCGGATCATTGATGTGCTTGAACATGATGGTCATGATGCTGTCGGCGTCAAACGGCGGCCGGCCGGTCAGCATTTCGTACGCCATTACCCCCAGAGAGTACTGATCCGACGCGCCGGTGAGCGGAAGCGCGTTGCACTGTTCCGGGCTCATGTACGTCGGCGTTCCAATCGTCGCACCGGTCAGGGTGAGACCCTGCTTGTCGGCAACTTTCGCGATCCCGAAATCGGCGAGGATTGGCTGACCCTCGGTCGAGATCATGATATTGGCCGGTTTGATGTCCCGATGGATCACCCCGCGATGGTGGGCGTAGCCCAACGCCTCGGCGACCAGGCTGACGATCTGGCGGACCATTTCCGCCGGGAGCGGGGCTTCCTTCGCGATGATGGAGTCAAGGGGGCGCCCCTCGACAAATTTCATGACGAAGAACAACAGGTCCTCATCCACCCGTACGGCGTAGATCGGGATGATATTGGGATGGCTCAGCCCCGCCGCCGTTCGCGCTTCGAGAATAAACCGCTCGGCCATGCCCTCGCCTGAAATGAGCGCCGGGTGCATGAGCTTGATCGCGACACGTCGATCGAGCTGAAGGTCATGCGCCAGGTACACGGTCGCCATGCCGCCGGACCCCAGCTCCGCCAGGATTTCGTAGTCCCCCAGTGTCGCCTCGCGCAGCTGTTCCAGCATTCGCGAGCGGGAACTTCCCTTCGACGGCTTAGGGGGAGAAACCGGCGTGGTTGCGGCCGGAGGAATCGGAGTCGTGTCTGAAATCCGGCTCCGCGGCGCGGACACACCAGCCCCGCACGAAGGGCAGAATTGTTTGGCCGGATCAACCGGCTGCCCACAATTCTCACACAACGTGCGAGTGGTGGTCACGCCGGATTTCCCCGCATCACGGAAATTCCGGGGGCCAGGGCGGCACGCCATGCCGCATCGTGGCCGGCGTCGAATGCTGGATCGTATTCCCGAACCGTATCCAGGAAGCTCTGGAGAAAGACGGGATACAGCCGATACGGCACGTTCAAGCCGGCCGAGCCGTGACGCTCGGTGATCCGTTCAAGCAGATTTGGGTTTGGTCGCCTGGCAAAGATGAGGAGCAACGAGATACCGTGCTGAAGCAGCTTTTCCTGTTTATCAAACCGGGTATGGGCAAAATACGGCGGAATCGCCGGGTCGCTGGCCAGGAGCCGGTTGTAAAACGCGCGAAAAAAATCGGGCGCGAGCTGGCACCGGGCGTAACTCGCCTGGGCCAGATCCAATTGATGTTCCGCGACAGATGGCAGTGTCATGGCAAGGTACCCGAGGAATCAGGACAAGCTAATACGGTAAACGGTAAACAGTTAGCGGTAGAATTGGCATCAGGTAGATCGTTATTGGACGGTGAACTGCGACAGCATTCCCCGACGGGAGAACGCTGGCCGCTCGCCCTCAACGGACGAGACGGCCAGCGAGCCAGGGGAAATGACATCTCGGTCATCGCTTACTGCTTGCCGTTCAGCGCCTTACACCATTTTTGTCTGCCAGCTTCCGCGGGCGAACATTACGGCACTCGCCACCGTCAGGACGGCCTCCGAGATGGGAATGGAGACATAGACCCCCAGTGGCCCGAGGCCGGTTCGGGACAAACCCCAGGCCATTGGGATTTCCAGCATCCAGAAACAGAACAGGTTGAGCAGGAGCGGCGTGCGGGTGTCCCCTGCCCCGTTGAAGGACTGGTGCAGCACCATGCCATAAGCGTAAAACACCAGTCCCGCGCTGGTCGTTCGAAGGGCCAGCGCGGCCTCCGCGGCAACCATGGGATCACGAGTGAACAGGGCGACGATCGCCCTCGCCAACCCGATAAATACGATCGAAACGACTCCCAGGAATATCACGTTTGCCCAGCCGGCCAACCGCACTGAACGCACCGCACGATCCGGGTCTCCCGCGCCAAGCGACTGGCCTACCATCGTAGCAGCGGCGTTGCTGACCCCCCATGATGGCAGGAGCGCGAACACGAGCAGCCGAATGCCGATGGTATAACCGGCCAGGACCTCGCTCCCGAAACTGGAAACGACGCGAACCAGCGCGATATAGCTGGCCGTGCCGACCAGCACCTGGATGGTGCCGGCGGATGAGAGCCGCACCAGGGAACCCAGCGTCGCAGGAATGATTCTCAGGTGTTCCCGCCGGATCAGTATGCGGCCATCGCGCCGACGAAGCTGCGAGATCTGATACAGCACACCAACCCCGCGCCCAATCGTGGTGGCGACCGCCGCGCCCGTCACTCCCATCTCCGGGAACGGGCCAAGCCCGAAGATGAAGCAGGGATCGAGCACGATGTTGATGCCGTTCGCCAGCCAGAGCGTGCGCATCGCGATCGAGGCATCACCCGCGCCCCGGAAGATCGCATTGATCAGGTAGAGCATCAGCACGGTTCCACTGCCGCCCAACATTACCCGGGTGAACCCGGAACCCGACAGTTGAACTCGGGAACTTGCTCCCATCAGCCCGAGCAGATGTGGAGCGTACACCACGCCGATGACGGCCACCGAGGCCGCGACAAACAGGCCGAGGATGATGCCCTGCATGGCGCCTTCGGCAGCACCGGGCGAGTCCTTTTCCCCGATTCGCCGAGCCACCACGGCTGCAACGCCGATTGAGAGGCCGATCGCCGCGGTATACACCAGGGCGAGCATCGACTCGGTGAGTCCAATGGTGGCGACCGCGTCCGAGCCGAGGCGCGACACGAAAAATACGTCGACCAGGGCGAAGAGTGATTCCATCGCGGTTTCGAGTACCATGGGAATCGCAAGCAGGGCCAGTGACCGACCGATTGGCCCGGTCGTATAGTCCTGTTCGGTTCCCTTCACCGCATCCCTGAAGAGTCGCCAGAAACGTTGACGGGATGGCTTGATTTCGATTGCCTGGGTTGTCACAACAACACTCTCTGTATCAGGACTGCGCCGACAAAGACTGCGTGAGCCGGGGCAGTCCGGATCGGGCACACGCAAAAACCCCACCTGCGCTGGGCACAGGTGGGGGACGTGTGATCCGGACTAGAGCTGGATCAGTCGATACTTACGTATCAGAAACACCCACATGCGCCTTCGATACCGGACGATCGACGTCGACCGGCAGCCCCCTGTCGGGGGCGGCGGTGATGCCGATTCCGGTGGTCAGATCGAGACGCATGGGCTTACCAGGAAAAAGAAAACGCGAACTGCATTGAACACATTAAACATTTCCGCGGGAGTCGTCAAGCTGGCCGTCAGACATAAGGCAGTCCGAGGTACCGATAGTCATGTGTTGGGCAACGCGCCTGTGAGCCCAAAGCGCGACACGAGAAGCGATAAGCAATTTCGTGACACATTGGTGCTCAATTAGTGACGGGCCGGAACGAGCATTCACAATGCGCATATGTCTCGCAACCGACACGTTTCTGCCTGAAATCAACGGTGTTACCACAGTCCTGGCCAAGCAGCGGGAGATTCTCCTCGAGCGGGGGTACGATGTCCTGGTCCTAGCACCCCGGTATCACCTGGACGGCAACGAAGACCCGCTCGTTGTTCGCCTGGCTTCCATCCCCTGCCCCGGGTACGGCCAGGTACACCTGAGCTGGCCATGGGGGCGCGGGCTCGCGGACATCATCGACAATTTTGATCCTGACCTCGTTCACGCCGTCACCGAAGGACCTTTGGGATACTATGGTCGGCGCCATGCCCGCCGACGCAAGCTACCGCTGGTCACATCCTTCCATACGGATTTCCCCCGCTACGCGCGAAAGTACCTCGGGGAATGGGCGGTCAAGCCGACGAAGAGATGGCTCCGCCACTTTCATTCTGCCGCGCACATCACCATGACACCGAGTCACCGGACTCGGCTTGAATTGTCGGAGTTGGGCGTACCCTTTCCTGTGCTCTGGGGCCGGGGAGTGGATACGACCTGGTTTCATCCGGGGCGGCGCTCGGTTCGACGCCGGGAAGCCCGGGGAGGAAATGATCGCGTCCATGTGCTGCATGTCGGACGGCTGGCAGCGGAGAAGGATGTAGAGACCCTGATCATCGCTTTTCGGAGCGCACAGCAACAGCTCGGCGAGACCGCCCGGTTCTGCGTAGCGGGTGACGGGCCCAAAGGCCATCTGGTGCGCGAGGCGCTTCCCTTCGCCCGGCACCACGGGTTTCTCGACCGAGGGGACCTGGCCGATCTCTACGCCGACGCCGACCTGTTCGTATTTCCCTCGCCCACCGAGACCTGCGGGCTCGTCGTGCTGGAAGCCATGGCGTCCCGACTTCCCGTGATTGCGGCCCGCGCCGGCGGCGTCCCCGAGAATGTCCTCGATGGCTATACCGGGATTCTCAATTCGCCCGGCGATGCCGATCAATTCGTCACTGGTATCGTGAGACTGGTAAAGGACGGCGCACAACGGGGCACGATGGGCGAGGCGGCCCGCGCCTTTGCGTGTTGCCGGGATTGGGCCTGCGAAATCGATTCCCTCGAAGAGCTTTATGGAAGCATCAGCCGCACCAGCAATGCAGTGATCCCACCAATCAGCTGGCCCACGACGACATCCGTGGGGTAATGAATCCGAAGGTAAACCCGAGACGCTCCTACGATCGCGGCAAGACCCAGCACGGGCACGGTCACGATCGGCCATTCGAGTGCAATCGTCATTCCAATCGCCGCCGCGGCACAGCCGTGTCCCGACGGGAATGACCAGGGGTCGGGCAATGCGGCAAGCGGAACAACATGTTGGAGCCGGATGCTCGGCCGGGATCGAACGACAGTCCGTTTCAGCAGCTGGACCACGAAATGGGAGAGGAGATTGGCCAGGGCGGCCAGGACGCCAACGTGCCGGCATGTTGGGATTGCCAGAAAACTGAGGCAGATCGCGATGGAGAGTCCTCCACCTCCGAGGTGGGTAACGATCCGGAGGCTCCCATCCACCCACCGGGGAACCTGGCGCCGAGAGAGGATCCCCAAAAGGCGATGATCGGAATGCGTGAGTAGAGTCAGCCAATCACGAACGGGCCCTCCTCGTTGTTTCTCTCCCAACACTGCGTCGTCGGCGTCACGGGCCCATGCCGGCAAAGTCACAAACGTGACTCTTTCGCACTCTTCCCACAGAGTTATGAACAGCGTGAAAAGCTGTCGGAGGCGGGACGGGGCTGAACAACAGGGGAACGGAGAACCCTTCGCGATTGTTCGCCCCACGATTTGGCTTACCTTTACCCAACCCAGTCACCTTTCTCCACGAAAACGATCGAGACAATGTCACGACTCCTGATTGCCGCAACGGCGCTGTCCGTTTCCATCGGCGCGTCCAGGGCCCAGGCGCAGGCTGTCTTTCCTGATGACTCCGCCATATCCGCCATCCTGCGGGATCGCGTGTCAGCCGGCTGGGCACCGGGCATCGTCATCGGGATAATTCGGCCTGATGGGTCAACCCAGGTTTTCGCCGAAGGCAGGAATGACAACGGAAAGCCCCTGGACGATCGCAGTGTTTTCGAGATCGGGTCCATCACCAAGACTTTTACCGGAACCCTGTTAGCGGAAATGGTCGGACGGGGGGAAACGAGACTGGACGAGCCTGTTGCCGCGTTGCTGCCGGCCGGGACTCGGGTGCCTGAGCGAAACGGCAAGGCCATCACCCTCGTGGACCTGGCCACGCAGAGTTCGGGCCTTCCCCGATTACCTGGGAACATGATCTCGGACAATCCCTCCAATCCTTATGCGAGCTATACCGATTCCATGCTCTATAGTTTCCTCGGCGGCTATACGCTGACCCGGGACATCGGAAGCCAGTATGAATACTCCAACCTCGGCGTCGGCCTCCTCGGCAACGCGCTGGCTCGCCGAAAGAAGACCTCGTACGAAGACCTGATCCGAGAGCGTGTTCTGACTCCTCTCGGCATGACCGACACCCGGATCACGCTGACGGCGGGGCTCACATCCAGGGTTGCCCAGGGTCACGATTCCGAAGGTGGCCCCGTCGGTTTATGGGACCTGCCGGCCCTGGCCGGAGCCGGAGGGTTGCGTTCCACCGCTCATGATATGCTGCTCTACCTGGCGGCCAACATCCGAAGCCGCCCGGAAAACACGCTGGGCATGGCCATGCTCACCGCGCGCGATCCCCGGCGACAGGCTGGCAGCCCCATCATGATGATCGGGCTGGGGTGGCACATCGTGACTCGACATGGATTGTCGATCGTGTGGCACAACGGTGGGACCGGTGGATACCGGTCGTTCGCCGGGTTTGACCCGGTAAGAAAAATCGGAGTCGTATTACTGACCAACTCCAGCAACGACAGCGATGATATCGGCTTTCACCTGATGGATAGCCTGGTGCCACTGGTCGCGTCGCGCTCAACTCAACCAATTGTCCTCCCCGACACCGTATTGGCGCAGTACGCAGGCGAGTATACGCTGGCGCCCGATTTCAGCATTGCCGTCACCCGGGAAGGCGACAAGATCTTCGGCCAGGCCACCGGGCAGGGTCGGTTCCAACTCTATCCCAGGGATACCAGGGAGTTTTACGTCCGGGTTGTCGATGCGAGGGTGGTGTTCCTGCGAAACGATGCGGGCACGGTGACGGGGCTCATGCTCTATCAGAACGGCAAGGAGATTCCGGGACGAAAGACGAAGTAGATCCTGCAAAACCCCTCTCCCAGGGCGGGAGAGGGCGAGCGTGAGGGTTAATTCTCGTCATCTCCTTCGTCATGATGTCTTCCCCGGAACAGGTCGATCAACCCCCTGACGGCTTTGCCGACGTGAATCCGAATGGGGTCGTCTGAGCCATCGAACCAGCCATCATGCGTCTGACAGTATTCCGTGGGCTGGGTACCCTCCCGGAAATATTCGGTGCGTGTCGTCGGGCAGTAGTCTCCGGCCAGCATTCCCGTCTCCGCGTCGATCTGTTCCTCGACAATACCTTCCGGCATCGGCCACCCCTCGCCATTCTCATGCGCCTCCCAGCCCCGACGATAGAACGAGGCCCATGCGGGGGCCGCCAGCCGGCCACCTGAGGCTCCGCCGCCCAGTGAATGCGGTGTATCGTAGCCGAACCAGAACCCGGCCAGGATCGTGGGGGAATAGCCGACAAACCAGACATCCGCACTATTGTTCGTGGTCCCCGTCTTCCCGGCAACCGGACCGTAGATTCCAAGATTCCTCACGTAGTAACCCGTGCCTTCATCAACAACGGACCGGAGCATGGAGGTGACCAGGTAGGCGGTCACCGAGTCGAGTACTCGAGTCGGCGCCTTTCGCGCTACCTGGTACACGGTCTTTCCACCGACATCAATGCTTTCCACGAACGTCGGCTCGACTTTCCACCCCCCGTTGGCAAAGGGTGCATAGCCCGTCACCAGTTCAGCCGGGGTTACCTCCGCCGCACCGAGTGCCAGTGACGGCACGGAGCTGAGCGGGCTCGTGATGCCCATCCGTCGAGCCATCGACACGACTTTATTGATTCCCAGGTGCTGGCTCACTCGCACGGTGGCAGCGTTGGCGCTATGCGCGAGTGCGGTCCGAAGCGTGATCGTGCCAAGGTACTGGCCGGAATTCTCCGGGCGCCAGACTCGACCCGCATCCACAATCTGGATTGGCTCGTCGTCCACAAGAGTGGCGGGAGTAAGGCCAGACTCGAGTGCGGCGGCGTAGACAAAAGGCTTGAACGCGGACCCCGGCTGCCGGTGCGCCAGGAATACCCGGTTGTACGATCCCTTCGCCGGTCCGACTCCCCCGACCATCGCCAGCACATCCCCAGTGGAAGGATCGAGGGCGATCATCGCCCCTTCCACGCCCCGACCGATTGCCGCGGCGCGATCTCGCACGGCGCGCTCCGCCGCACGCTGGGCACCAACATCAAATGTCGTGTGCACCGTAATCTCAGCGTACTGAGAGCTGCCCTTCACCTTCGCAGCGACCAGGCCGCGAACGGCCTCGACCGCGTACGATGGCGCCAGATCAGGAGTCCAGCCAAGGCGCGGGACGCGCAACTTCTGGCCAGCGGCCTTTTCGGCTTCCGCCTGGGTGATGAAGCCTTCCCGCGTCATCAGCGAGAGAACCAGGTTTCGGCGCGAAACGGCACGATCAGCGTGTGTTCTCGGATCGTACAACGAAGGTGCCCGGGGTAGCGCCGCCAGCATGGCGGCTTCCGAGAGACTCAACCGATCAACGCTCTTTCCGAAATAATGGCGACTGGCGGCTTCAACACCGTACGTGGCGTCGCCGAGGTAGATAAGGTTGAGGTAGAGATCGAGGATTTGATCCTTCGTGAGGGCCTTCTCGATCCGGGGGGCCAGCCGGAGTTCAATCAGTTTCCGGCCGATAGATCGGTCACTGGGACCCGCATCAAGAAAGGCGCTTCGAGCGACCTGCATGGTGAGCGTCGAAGCGCCTTCGCGCACGCCCAAGGTGGACACGTCTCGCCAGAGTGCCCGCCCCACCCCACGCCAATCAACGCCCTCGTGCTGGGCAAAGCGCCGGTCCTCCACCGCGATGAAGGCCTCTCGGACGTGGTCGGGGATCCGCTCTAAGGGGACGGTGATCCGGCGAACCGGTTCGAGATATCCCAGCAGATCCCCGTTCCGATCCAGGACGCGCCCACCCTGTGACGGCACATAAGCCCGGATCTCGGCAATCGAAGGGCACCCGCGAAAACCGCACGAGAAGCTGTAAACGAATGTGGTAAAGATGGTTAGCGCAAATGCCGCAGCCAAACCGATCAGGATGCGGCGGCGGTGAAGCTGGAGATACGCAAGGACGATTTTCAGGCGCGCGAGCATGTGCCGGCCTAGGAAGACTGGATGATCCTCTACGTCCAGCCGGTCGTTAGTGTTTCAGAATGAACCGGACGTGTGAACCGTGACAGGATATAATGAAGAAATTGCTCCGGACTCTTGATCCGCGCGGCGGCGGGGATCACATACTCTGATTCGGCGGAACCAGAAAGCGTTGCCTGGCTTTCGGCAGTTCCCAACGTGAGACAATGGGTGGGGAGATGCCAATCAACTGGAGGATGCTATTGCAGCTCCTTCCGCATCAATTCACGAAAAGACTGGGGCCCGATCACCTCGGCCTCGGGTCCATACTGTAACACGTGACGAACCAGCCAGTCGGGACTGGCGACCTGGTAGGTTACCACGATCCCGCCGTCCTTCTCGGTACGCGCGCCAGGATGACCTTCCCTCAGCCATCGGGCGACGGCGGGCGAGAAACGTACATCGACCGGTGTCGTCCCTTCAGCTGGCGGAGCAAAGCTTTCGTCGGCCGGAACAAAGTCCGGTCGCGGGACATAATGACCATCAGCACTGAGAGCATCGAGCACCCGGTCGAGTCGAAAACGACGCCACCCATCGGCCAGCTCGCACCATGCGATGATATAAGTATGACCACCACGTTCCAGGAGTTGATAGGGATGAATGATTCGGTTGAGACCGCCGAGGGTTCGCTCGCTGGTGTACTTCACCTCGAGCCGGCGACGATCGCCGATCGCACTCTTGACCAGGTTTCTGATTGAGGGCGACACCCGCCCCCTGCCGGCCAGGGCATGGCTCACTGGAGAGGCGGTATTCAGAATCCCCGCCAGGTCGGCGCTCAGGGATTCGTGTGAAGATGTGACCTCCGCCAGGCCGAGTTGAATCGCAACCAGTTCATCGCCGGTAAAGCGAATGGGACGCTGGAACGGCCCGCCGCTCGTGATCGAGATGCGATCCGATTCCTGCCATACGCTGAGCGACAAGGCCCAATCAGCGTCGGGATTGTCGCCCAGGAGGGTCAATGCACGGATATCCGATTGAATCTCGCTCCGGGTTGCGTTGAAGCGCTGAGCCACATCATCAAGCGGAGCAGACTCGGACCCCTGGCGTGCCTGCGTTGCCAGGTGAGCGACCAGGCTCACGATGCGGTTCACCTGTTCGGAAGAAGTCATGGCTGACTCTCCGCATAGAGCATGGCCACCCGCTGGCGCAGCTCGGTCAGGTCTGCCTTGACGGAGGCAGGAGAGAGCACTTGGGCCTGCTGCCTGAAGGTGAGGAGCCATCGGAGGAATGGATTGGCGTCCTGGACCGCAAATTCCAGGATGGCGCCGCCATCATCGAGCATAGCCTCAATCGTCGTCCCGATTCCCTGGGCCTGCACCCAGCGTGATTCCGGAAACGAGAATTGAACGCGGACCAGGGTCGACGCTCCGCCGGAAAGCTCCCATGGGGCGCGTCCGACATACGCCTGGATCGAAAACGCCGGTGGAATGGTGAAGTTGGCCTGCTTTCCTTTCTCGGCCCGCGCATCGCGCATGCGATCAACGCGGAACACGCGCAACGCATCGCGATCCCTCGCCCGGGCGACGCAGTACCACCGACCCCAGCCGAAGAAGAGGCCGTAAGGTTCGATCGAGCGAGTATCGACATGATCTCGTCCGATGGAGTGGTAGGAGCAGGTCACGGCGATCTTATCCGCTACCGCGTTTTGAAGAACCTCGAGCGCATTGGTTCCGTGGTCACCGAGGGAGGCGGCGAGAACTCGCTCCACTGCGGAGCGAGGAAGGGGCAAATCGAATTCCAGCTTCCGACGGGCCGATGCGGCTGACTCTCCCAGGGGAGATTCGCTCCGCTGGGCGACAAGCTGGGTAGCCCGATCGAGAATATCGAGGTCCGCCCGGGAAACCCTGAGACGGGCGAGCCCGGGATAGGGCCGGGAGGTGCGAGCAGTGTCCTCGGTAAGCTCCAGGTATGGCAGGTAGAACGCACTGGGACGAAGGCGATAGCCGCTGGCGGGCTCATCGCCGGCGACATCTGGAATGGGAACGGTTTCGATCCCTATGCCGAGCGCGCGAAGCTCGTCCTTGTCGCGCTCGAACATGCGTCGCGCCGTCTCGTTCCGCGGAGTTCGTTCTTCCCCCTCCTGGTCTCGCTGGTGTCCAGGATCAACATCCTCCTCCTTATCGAGGTAGCCGGTGACGTGAGCATAGATATCTTCCCGCGATACCGGGAAGCGATGCTGCAGCAGATACGCGACGAGGTCAAGCCAGCGGGCGGTCTTGGCACTGCTCATGAGGCTTCTTCGCCCAGAGGGCTTCTGGATATTTCAGGGATGGCCAACCTGCCGTGGGAGTATGCCTTCAAAATCGCTCGGACGCGAGGGGCTGGGATTTGACCATAAAGT
This sequence comes from Gemmatimonadota bacterium, assembly GCA_039931815.1. Taxonomy (GTDB): domain Bacteria; phylum Gemmatimonadota; class Gemmatimonadetes; order Gemmatimonadales; family GWC2-71-9; genus DASYPP01. Next base: position 11,133 of record JBDTRF010000020.1, on the reverse strand, counting down.
TACCGGGGGGTGTGACATTTTGAGCGCTATTTCTTCCTGGGTTTCGTGAAGTTTCGTGTTTTCCGCGAGGAGATGTCGCCCGGACGAATCCACAGTACCCGCTCGAGGCCCGTTCCCGATATCAGAATCGTGGCCGAGTGAGCTATGCCCATAGCCCGGTTTGACCCGCATCAGCCTCTGATTGAGTGCCGTTCATCCTTTACCTTCCATTGAGTCTGGATGGGATGATGGCTGCAAGGTGATCGGCTTCAAAGATGTCGGCCGAGCGGCGTCCGGTCTCCCACCAACCACAGATGCCCGAAGGGATCGACGAAGCCGCCCTGGCGATGGGGCCCCCACGGCGCCTCATGGACCCGCACCGGATCGGCACTGCCTCGGGCTCCGGCTTTGACGGCCCGGGCGACAAAGGCATCCGGATCATCGCAGAACACCTCTATCCTCACCGACGGCATGCCAAGTTCGGCCGGCGTGTTCCAGCCATTGTTCGCGGGTTCGCCAAGGAAAAAAGGCGCGCCGGCAACCTCCAGGCCCACCACGGAGCCCAGGTCCCAGAGTTTCCTGGCGCCCAACGCTTCCATGTACCATGCCGCTGCTTTCGGCCCATCGGCGACGGCGAGCATGACAGAGATGATCGGTGCGTTCGATGAGGATGTCACTGGCACTCTCCAGGCGTTTCGATTGTGCGAGGAATGTCCCGAGTCTTTGGGTCGTTAGGAGTTCTGAACATAGCCAGGCGGTAAGGCGGTCAGAAATTTGGGCGATCGCCTTGCGATATGCCATGTGCGATAAGGAAATAACGCACTAGGCCATGACATACGCTTCCATCGCGAAGTATTCCGCCAGCCCCAGGCGGTTCAAGACGTTCGCCGTTTCCTTGTTCCGAGTCTCCACCCGTTGCCAGAACTCCCGGTCGTCGGTTCCGGGAAACGGGGCTGAGTCCTTCTGGGACTGGTGTTTGAAAATTGCCTGGATCTTGAGGCGAAGCTCCTCCTGGGAGAGTGGGACGAGCCAGGTGGCATCGGTGACGGGCCACTCCTGCCAGGCCCCGCGATAGAGCCAGACTTCAGGTGAGACATCTCCGGCGACGCGATACTCCTCCATCGCGAGATCAATCGCCTCCTTGCACATCCGGTGCGTGCCATGCGGATCCGAGAGGTCACCGGCCACGAAGACCAGGTCCGGTTTCACCTCCTCCAGCAGTTCCCGCACAATGGTAACGTCCTCCGGCCCTATGGGGTCCTTTCGCACCTTCCCGGTCTGATAGAACGGAAGGTTGAGGAACCTTGCCGCGTTCTCATCGAGACCGAGGGTGCGAATGCCGGAGACGGCTTCAGACTCCCGGATGATGCGTTTGATATCCTGCACCTCGGGAATGTCCACATCGCCCGGATGCTTGGCCCCAAGAAAGTCGTGCACTTTCGCATCGAGCTGGTCGACCGATCGGGACTCAACCTGGCCTTCCCTGCCGAGGCGGCTTATGAAATCGAGGTGCCGGCGTACATCGTGGTCGAACACCGCCAGGTTTCCACTGGTCATATAGGCGACCGTGATGCGATTCTCGTTCACGATGAGTTTGCGGAGGATGCCGCCCATCGAAATGACATCGTCATCGGGATGAGGCGAGAAGACAATGATCCGGGTGGACCGGGGGAGCTTTGATCGTCCCCGGATCTTGGCGCCGAGCGCGTTGAAGACTTCTCCATTGAGCGCGCCGGGTGAGCCGAACTGGGCCACGAGCGAGGAGAGTCCGTGGGCCGCGTAATCACGCTGGGCCAGCTTGAGAATCGCGGTTCCGGTCTGCTGCGAGAGCCAGACGACGGCTCGAACGATGCGGTCCGGGGTCCACTTCACCGGGCCCAGCCGCCAGGGCGTGGCTACGCGAGTGAGCGCCGCAGCCGCCGCGGAGTCCACATAAAGCGTCGTATTCGAATGACGCTGCAGGAAAGTGGCGGCGATCTCGTGGTCGATCTCCCCTTCCACCGCGGCCCGTACGATCTCTGCCTTATGCTCGCCCGTCGCCAGGATGATGATCTCGCGCGCCTCGAGAATCGTCCCCACCCCCATGGTAATTGCCTCCCGGGGAACATTGTCCTCCCCGAAAAAATCGGCCGAAGCGTCGCGCCTGGTCACCAGGTCGAGCGTGACGACTCGAGTGCGGCTGGCGGCGGAAGAGCCGGGTTCATTGAAGCCAATGTGGCCGGTCCGCCCAATGCCGAGGAGTTGGAGATCCATGCCGCCAGCCGAACGGATTGCCTCCTCATACTGCTGGCATTCAGCCGCGACAAGCTCCCGGGACCAGTCGCCCCGGGGAATGTGAACGTTTTCCGGCCTGACGTTGACCTGGGAAAAGAAGTTCTCCCACATGAATCGATGGTAGGAGTGAATGCTCCCCGGATCCATGGGGAAGTATTCGTCCAGGTTAAAGGTGACAACCTGGTCGAAGCTCAGGCCCTCATCTCGATGCATGCGGATCAGTTCGCGATAGACACCGATTGGCGTCGAACCGGTGGCGAGCCCGAGCACCGGGCGACCGCCCGACCCGGTCCTGTCCTGGATCACGGCGGCGATCTTCCGGGCGACGAGGACGCCGATATCGTCGGCATCCTCGACGATGACGGTGGGAATGCGTTCCGGTGCTGACGAGGGCGATGTCATGCTGGAAAGGTGGCCGAGTGGTGCCAAATGGGCTAGAGAGAGACGCGCTGGGCCGTCAGCCGGGGAGACGTGGGCCAGCGAGGGCGAGCCCTGACATCTCAGGAAAACGATTGATTGCGGGCCACGCCTCGAGTAACTCTTTTCCGGGCCATGTGGCCAATACCCACCGAAATTTTTCTTCCTATTCTTGGTCCTGACAACGGTGCTGGACCAACCATAGGAGTTTTACCATGTCCAATGCGTCACAGACCCTGCTCGACCTTTCCGACCAGCTCGCGCTCGCCGTTGAAAACGGCGGCGCCAGCACGGTGGCCGTCCACGCGCGACCCCAGATGCCGTCCTCCGGCGTCCACTGGCGCGACGGCTTCATCGTCACAACGAACGGAACGGTCCGGCGAGACGGCGACCTTGCCGTCACGCTCCCCGATGGCAACAGGATTTCGGCTACCCTGGCCGGTCGGGATTCCTCCACTGACCTGGCGATCCTCAAGATCTCGACTGGAACAATGCCGACTCCGGCATTCGGCGAACCCGCTGCGCTCAAGGCCGGGCACCTTGTCTTCGCGCTCGCTCGCCTGGACTCTACCGGCCCGCGAGCAGCATTTGGCGCGGTAAGTCTCATGGCCGGCCCCTGGAGATCCTGGAGCGGAGGCGAGATCGATCGACTCATTCAAAGCGATCTCAACTTGTACCCCGGGTTCGGCGGGGGCCCGCTCATCGATGCTGCCGGACGGGTGCTCGGGATTAACTCTGGTCGCTTGAGCCGTCCATTCGCCACCACCATTCCGGTCGAAACGGTCAACCGGGTCATCGATCAATTGGCCAGCCGCGGCTACGTACGCCGGGGATATCTCGGCGCGGGGATGCAATCGGTTCGACTCCAGCCAGGCGTGATTCAAACCCTCAAGCTGGAGCGCGATTCGGGGCTCCTTATCACTACCATCCAGTCGGACGGTCCGGCTGCCAACGGCGGCCTTTTCGTCGGCGACGTCATCGTGGGCCTGGCTGGAAAGCCGGTGACGGAACCGGAAGACGTGCTCAAGGTGTTAGGAGGAGATACGGCCGGAACGTCACTCTCGCTCAACCTGGTGCGGGGCGGCAGGCTGGAAACGGTGGCCCTGCTGATTGGGGAGCGGCCGCGTGGACGATAACCTGACTCCTGGAATCGCCCGTGACGATGACCGGTGGCACGCACCGGGGCTCCATGCGATCGGTGACGCGGTTCGTGCAAGCGTGGTCCAGGTGCGCCCGGATGGCGCTGGCGGAGCGGGCGTGGTATTCGATATCAGCGGCCGTCGGGTCGTCGTCACCAATGCCCATGTAACCCGGGGGGACGTGGGCACGCCGATCCTGGTGGTGACCAACGAAGGGAAAGTGATGGAGATGCGGGTGGAAGCAATCGATGCCCGACGGGACCTCGCAATCCTCGCCGGCAACCCAACCGTGACGTCGGGCGAATCGAACCTGCCGGCGGCAACGCCCGGCGATCTCTCGTTGGCACGAGCGGGTCAGCTCGTCGTGGCCGTGGGGCATCCATTTGGACTGGCCAATGCAATGACCACCGGCGTACTCCAGTCGATCGGGCCGGTATGGGGACATGCCGAATTACCGGCGGGAAAGGGCGCGCTTCCCTGGCTCCAGGCGGACATACATCTGGCCCCGGGAAACTCCGGGGGGCCGTTGTGTGACGTCCAGGGCCGCGTGCTCGGCATTAACACGATGGTTGCCCACGGGCTCGCTCTCGCAGTGCCGATTGATGGGGTGCTGGAGTTTCTTGAGCGGTATCCCCTGAAATCAGTCGAAGACATTCGCATCTCAGCGGTGGGAGTGCGTTCGTGATTCGCATCTGGGTTGGCGTACGTGACACCGAGCGACGGGCGCTATTGATTCGAATGCTTCGAAGCGATGAAAGTGTGCGGCTGGTCGGGGAAGAAGCTGAGGCCGACATCCTGATTCGGGAAAACCAGGCGGAGACAGTCTCAGCATTGGTCGCGTCGGGCGATCTGACGGCGCGAGAAGTAGAGGTTCTGCAGCTCGTGGCCAACGGCCTCGATAATCGCGCGATTGGGGATGATCTGGGGATTACCCGCTCAACCGTTAAGCATCATCTTGAGGCAATCTATGCCAAGCTCGACGTGCACGGCCGAACCGAGGCGGTACGAGAAGGCATGCGTCGCGGACTGGTCCCGTTATAGAAACAAGGCTCAATCCTAAATTCGATTTATTGTTTGACGTAAACCTGCGTCGCCCTGTTTCCATACCTTCAGTGAATGGGGATCCAGTAACTGGCCTTGATCGCCAGGTAATGGTCCCCGGGAATGCTGAAGCTGTCCAACAGTCCGTCGAACCCCACGTCCTGACGGGGGAATCCGTTTCGTTCCCGATTCTGTTGCCACACAAGGAAAAGGGTACTGCCCGGCTGCCATTCCCAGCGGACCACCAGGTTGCTGCGCAGAGAACGGACATCGAAATCCGGATTGTCGAAGCTGAACTGGTTCCCCCCATCGGTGACGGTGTATGCGGCATCGCCGTCCGCCACAATGCTTGTCCCTCCCGTCCCGTAACGGCGCAGGTCAAACGTCGAGGGCCGGAGCAGTTCCCCGAACTGTGAATAGCGGCCGCTGGAGGCGAACGGTTCGAGGTAACCTTCCACGGTGAGATCGGGCGTCACGGCATAGGAAAGCCGGAATTGGGCAACGATCTCGCTCCGCTCCAGCCGCGCGAACAGATAGCGGACACCAAAGGTCTCCGTCCCACCACCAGCAGCTGTCGTGACAAACTGCCGCGAGGGAACGCTTCGGTTGTAGCGTGCATTCACTGACGCTTCCCACCGCGTCCCGGCCCGGATGCCAAATCCCGCATCGGTTTCCAGCACCCATCCCTTGAGTTCATCACGGCGGCCGGTCGTTTCGAGCGACCAGGTCGTCGTGGCGCCATCCCGACTGCTGACTTCAAGCCCCAACTGCCAGGCACGCGGTGTTTGCATCAGGGGGCCCCCGCGCGTCTGGTCATCGCTCAGGGATCGCGGATAGAAGCCCAGGTCGAACGCTGCATTGAGAAAATTCCTGAAGGTGGCGTCCCCAAAGAGTCCCCCAAGCAGGAAGGTACGGTCCCCGTCGAAATTCCACGAAGCATCCTGTTCCAGGCCCAGGGTCCAGTTGTGAAAGAGTCGCCCAGGCGTCGTGTTGCGATAGCGAATGTTGCTGGAAAGCTCACGATCATCGGCTGAACCGAGGGAGCCGATATCATTGAGCTCGAGCCCCGGGGATTCCTGGGAGTAATCGATGTCCCATCGCCAGCTGCCGGCCAGCTTGCTGTGGTTGATGCCGGCGGTCACTCCGCCCAGGCTCGTACGACTGGGATCGAGCCGCAGGTGCCTGGCATCAGGTCGCTGAAAATACCGGCGGGAGGAAAGCTGTTGGCGAAGGATGGCGGCGGAGTCGCCTGCGATGTGACTGTACCCGAGGTAGGCGCTCATATCATAGCGACCCCCGGCCCACCGCAGACGCCCATCGATCAGGCCGGTGTAGGCATGCCGCGTGACGATACCCGCGAGAGTGGACCCTGGATCAACATCCCGCTCGACAGTGGTAATCGAGGCACCAATGATCGAGCGGTTGCTGCCGACCTCCTGTCGAGCGGTGGCGATTCCATAGAGGGCCAGCGGGGCGACCAGGGTACTTCCGAAGGAATTTGAGAGGGTATCGAAGGTCCGCACTCGTTCCCGCGCCGTGAGCGCGGTGAGTGCGCCAATGGAAAGCCCGGAGGGGAGTCGGCCGGTCACCTTGGCGGCGCCGAGGATGGTGGAATTGTCGGCGGACTCGACGTAGTCACCGGTGGCGCTCCCCGGTGGTGCGGCGCCGATACGACGGGAGTAAAATGTTCCACGCCCACCCAGCAGGTCGCTCCCTTCCAGGAAGAAGGGGCGGCGCTCATCAAAGAAAGTTTCGAAGGCGGTGAGGTTTACTTCGGCGGGGTCGGCCTCGACCTGACCGAAATCGGGATTGAATGTCGCGTCGAGCGTGAGATTGGGACCCAGTCCCATCTTGAGATCGCCACCCGCGCGCGCTTCCGCCTGGTAGCGGCTGTTGAAGGGATCGGCTGCGGTGACGGTCCGCCCAAGCCGGGCATTGCCGGCGACGTACGGTGATAGTTCGATTCGTCGCGAGCGGGGAAGGTCGGACAGTCCGTCCAGGTGCCCCATCCGGGACGACCACCCCGTTTCATTGCGACCCACCAGGATCCAGAAGGATTCTTCGTTCCGGTCCGGCACCCGGCGCTCGAGGTTGACGCCCCAGACCTGGTTCCCGCCCGGGTTATACCGAAGCTGGGTAAAGGGAATTCGCATCTCCGCGGTCCAGCCCGTTGCGTCGAGCGCGGTCGCGGCTTCCCATACTGGGTCGTAGGAGAAATCGCGGCTATCCTCGAAATCGGCCGGGTGGAAATAATCCGTGCGCACTCCACCCGGCGTAATCGCAAAGGTGTATGCCGTGCGATGGTCGGTCCGACTGTCGAGCGAGACGATCAGCTGTTCGGACGGAATGTCGCCATCGCGTCGTCCGACCAGCCGACGAATGGAAGACGGGTTGGCACTGCGCATACGGGCGCCGACGTAGAGTGCATCGTGGGTGTAAAGAAAGCGGACTTCAGTGTCTTCGGGAGCCGGTGATCCCTCGACCGGCTCGCGGAGGATGAATCCCATGGCGGGAGTCGCACGGCTCCAGTCGATTTCGTCCAGGCTCCCATCAACTTTTGGCGCGGAACCCTGAATGGCCAGCGCCACTACGCGATGTTCGGCGACGGGCGCCTGGGCAGTGAGCGCAACAGGGCCGGCAAACAACGCAATGATGACATGACGCCACGACGACATGGTTGCCTCGGTAGGGAAGCCTGGTCAGGATGGCCGACAGGTAGAGTGACCCTTGGATACCTGTGCGACTGTTTTGGTTGACAGGCTTCCTGTCCTGCAGTGACTATGGCTTCAATTTTTCCAGTCGGTCAAGCACCTGCCCCAGCTGCTTGATCTCTTCGCCATAACGCGCCCAGTCTCCTGCCCGTTGAGCCTCGGTGGCGGTCTCGTAATGACGCCTGGCCTCGGTCACGAGCGCCTGGAACCCTGAGTCAACGGGCCCCCGTTCCACTATCGCTGGATTCGATTCACCCACGGCCGGCGTACTGGCACCAAAGAGGGACGTCAATGCACCGTCCAGAGTTTCGTCCATCACCACCTGATTCTGAAACGCCACGACCACGCGCTTGAGCTCGGGAATGCGACCGCCTTCGGCCTGGAGATAGAGCGGCTGTACATAGAGGAGTGAGTTATTGATCGGGATAACCAGGAGATCACCGCGAATGACCGACGAGCCCCGCTGATCCCAGAGTGAGACCTGGCGAGAGATCTCGGTATCCTGGTTGATCCGGTTTTCGATCTGCTGCGGTCCATAGACCAGGCTCTGGCGGGAGAGGCGGTAGACCCGGAGCTTGCCATACTCGGTCCCATCGTTTCGCGCGACCATCCATGCCGCCAGGTTGTCCTTACCCCGCGGGGTGAACGGCACCATGTAGACGTACTCGGCCTTCGATTCATCAGGCAGACGCATGATGATGTGCCGCATGAACGGAACCGCGGCGCTCGAGTCGGCGACAACCGGAATCTGCCACTGGTCCTCCCGGTGGTAGAAATCTTCCGGGGCTTCCATGTGATAGGTGGTGTAAAGGCTGGTCTGAATCCGGTAAAGGTTGTCTGGATATCGGATGTGGGCACGAAGATCCGCCGGCATCTGATCCAGCGGTATGAAGACGCCGGGAAAGATCCGGGACCAGGTTCGGATCAGGGGATCGGAAGGAACCGCGACATAGGCATTGACCGATCCGTCATAGGCATCAATCACGACCTTGACACTGTTACGCATGTAGCTGGTGCCGTCGTCCAGCCGAAGCGAATAGGGATACCTGCTCGTCGTAGTATAGGCGTCGAGAATCCACTTGAGCTTGCCATCGGCGGCGATCACCATGTAGGGATCGCGATCGAAGCGAAGGAAAGGCAGCGCCTTGGTCGCCCGGTCCATGATGTTGCGGTAGTAGAGCACCTTGCTCGCCGCGGTGATGTCGCCCGAGAAGAGGATCTTGGACGAGCCGAAGTGCGATGCCAGGACCAGGCGGCGAGTGAGATTTCCTACCACCACCCCGCCACTCCCTTCATAGGCCGCGTAAACATTCTCCTCCCCGCTCGGGTGATCGAACTCCCGCTGCGCGGTCCCGGTGAACACGTATTCGTTCGCCATCTCTCCGAAATAGATCTGCGGGCGGGTGATCTTGATGGCCACGCTGGAGACGGGGGGAAGGTCCTGCACGAACAGCACTGGAAGCCCTTCGGTCGTCACCTGGTTGACCGGTCCGAGGGTCAGGCCCATCCCGTGGGTAAAGGTGAGATGCTCGTTGATGAACGTCCGGGTGGGCAAGGACGCCGCATTGAGTTCTCTGGGCGAGAGCAGGACCTGGCGGTACTTGCCGGCGATCCAGTATCGATCGTCGTCGATAGAGATAAAATCGTAATAGGTCCGGATTTCCTGCAACTGGCCAAAAGTCATGAGGAGTGGATCGCGATCCCAGAGCCGGACGTTCTCGATGGTGGCAGCGTTCGCCTGCACATCGGCGAGACTCAGGTTGCCCTCGCCGTTGAGTTCACGAGTCTCCACGCTATCAATTCCCCATGCCTGCCGCGTGGCCGCGATGTGGTACTTGAGGTAAGGAGTTTCCCGTGTGAGTTCAGTCGGGGCGACGATCAGCTTCTGCATGATGAGTGGGAAGAGCCCGCGACCGAGGATCGCCACCAGGAGATACCCGCCAACCGACCAGAGACCGATCCGGGCAAGCTCACGACGCTGCGCTCCCACGATCAAAGCTACCGCAGTCACCAGGGCGAGGATGGCGCCGACACGCAAGGCGGGGAGAGTGGCGTGCATATCGGTGTAGCTGGCGCCGACCAGGGGCCCGGTCGTCGAGTACAGAAGGTTGGGGATGTCGACGAACCAGAGGCGCGCGGCAGTCAGCAGAAACAGGACTGCCGCGACCACCGCGAGATGCATTCCGGCCGACGGTTCCACGCTGAGCTTCTGAGCGCGAAGAATGATGTCACCCCGCAACAGATAGATCGGCACCAGCATCAGCAGCGTCAGGCCGGCGAGAGTCGTCAGCAGGCCCAGCAGGAGCGAAAGGCCGGGGAGTGTGAATACGTAGAATCCGATGTCTCGGCCAAACACAGGATCCACACTTCCGAATGGCGTCCGGTAGAGCGCGAGAAGAACGACGTCCCAGCCGGTCGTCGTGGCGGCGCCCGCGAAGAATCCGAGGACCAGCGCAACAGGCAGGCTCAGCCGACGGACCGCCGCCGTGATGTTGACTCGGGGTGCCGACTGCCCAAACGTGAAAACGATCGGATTAGGAACGATGCCGCGTTGAGCAATCCGCAGATTGAGATAGATGACGATGCCGGTCATCAGTCCGCCGACAAGGAAGAGCACCAGCTGGGTCAGCACCTGGCGGGTAAAGACGACCTGATATCCGATCTCCTTGAACCACCACCAATCGACCAGGGAGCCGTTCAGGACCGGAAAGAGGATGAGCAGGACGACAGCGAGTAGAACCAGTGCGATAGCAAAGCGGCGGCGGAACACGGCGGACCTCGGGACGGAGATTAGGGGATGAAATGAAAGTAATCCCGTTCCCGGTCCACGGCTCAGGGTGCGGGGTGCAGGGGGAGGGTGCCGGGTGCAGGGTGCAGGGTGCAGGGTACCGGGTGCCGGGTGCCGGGTGCCGGGTGCAGGGTGCAGGGTGCAGGGTGCAGGGTGCAGGGTGCTGGGTGCAGGGTGCAGGGTGCAGGGTGCAGGGTGCAGGGTGCAGGGTGCAGGGTGCCCGAATCTATCGGGTAGATCCGTTTATGTGGGAAGGACATGAGGGAGGAAACCGTCGCGGGAAGGATCCCAGAGTTGTGCCGCCGTCACCCTCAACGACGACTGACCGATGGAACATCATCGAAATAGTCGAAGAACCCGCCGGAGTTTTGAGATTTCGAAAGGAGCAGCCTGATAAAATTGAGGCAGAGTCCAGAGAAGATGGTGCTCGTGCTGCGTCGCGAACCTGGGGAGTTACTCGTTGAGCGCGCTATGCACACATCCGTCCTGCACTGACCGCCGGCGAGACCCTCTGAGGTCACATTGCTTAAGCGGTACGCCTACGCCATTTGCCAGGCGCCATGGCCCGACGCGGAATGCAAGCATTACGTCAGCGCAACCGATTGTCGCTTCCTCCCTGCCGAGGCCCGGATATAGTGTAAGCACCCGACCGATTCCCTCCTGACTACCCCACAAGGTCTCGTGAGCATACCCACGCGCTCGGCCAATACCGTCCCTACACCCGGGCGCACAATCGCGCTCGGAACGCTGGCTGTCGGTACCATTGACATCCTCTGGGCGATTG
>JBDTRF010000019.1:0-25632 GCA_039931815.1 Gemmatimonadota bacterium | reverse complement strand
GCCGGCCTGAGCCGCGATTTCAGGAAGGAGGGCTGAGAAGCCAGGTGACCGAGGCCCGCGCGACGACGTCGCCATGCTGATCCGTGATTTCCGCGAGGACGACCTGCTCCGCAGGCTCTGTGAGCTGGCCGGGGACCTCGCAATGGCATTCGGCCACCAGGACACCACGCGCCTTTTTCAGAAACTGCATGCTGAGGCCGGTGACGATACTCCGGACCTCGGGGGGAAGTGCCGTGATCATTGCCAGTCCACTCGTGACCTCGCCCAGATTCACCAGGGCGATTGCGTGGATCGAGTTGAGATGGTTCCGAACCGCCCGACGGTCTCCCATGGAAATGCGGGCATACCCGGGACGAAGCTCGCGGACATGAGGGCGGATGCTGCCGGAGTAGGGGACCATCCACCCCAGCACGCGGCTGAAGGCCCAGGTTCCACCCGGAAGGGGCGAGAGCTGAGCCCAGAGGCGGCTAATCCGGGCTGCGGGTGAACGTGCGGCTATGCTGGCCATGGTTTTCCGAGTCGGTGTCCGGTGAAATAAAGCAGGACCGACCAGGCTGGCATAATGGGCGGATTCCGTCGATGCCTTATCAACGGTATCCACAACACCTCATTCTACGTAGGCATGCCGGGCCAAAAATGTCGGGTCAAATTGACCTTCCCGGTGCCACAGAAACTGCTGTCCTCAAAAAGCATGGGCAGATGCCGTGCCTTCGCGATTGGCCCCAGGTCCTCAATCAGATGCACAGGGGTGCAACGAAAAGTGCGGCGAGGGTAGGAACCGAAGCGCTACGTCCGCTAGAACCGCAGGCTCAGACCGCCGAAGACCTGGTTCATCGCCTCTGCCGATCCGGTTTCGTGGGAGGCAGAAAGCAGGAGATACCATGCCCGTCCGACGCTTAAGTCGAAGTCGAGACTGAGCCAGTTGAGCTGGGTATTCTCCGGGTTGTCTTGCGGGTCAAAGTTGCTCCGCAATCCGCCCGTCAATTCCAGGTGCGCCGCATTGCTCGGGGAAATCCCGAGGGTGATCGAATGGAGCCAGCCTTGATTGGTATCCGTGAGGTAGCGAGTCGATCGAGCGCCAAGACTCAAACTGGAGCCGACCAGGCGATCACTGCTGAGCGAAAGCGTGTAGACCCTGGCAGTTCCCCCGCTTCCCCCGGTGGAATTCCGCAGGTCAAACCCAAGGTGATAGCCGGAACCCGGATTCAGGGCGAGGCCGCCCCACATGCCCTGTCGGAATGCGTCGTCAAACTGGGTCAAGGGATTGATGAAATCGCGATAGAGCCGGACGTTGCGCCGGTTGTCGAAACCGGCCCGGAATGTCAGGACGTTGCTGGGGCGGATCGAAAGGTTGGCATAGGTGCTGGTCGGCGACACGACGTTCTCGCCGGCATTGACCTTCCAGCCTCGATTGTAGTCCACCTCCTGGCTGACATAGAGCGAGTAGTATCGGGCATAGAGCGCGGCCTGTAGAAAGCCGAATTCCCGGTTAACCTCCCCGGACTGATACGAGCCAACCACACCGCCGGTCAGCGACCAGCGCGAGTCCGAGCTGGGTCCGCTGTGAAACTGGAGATATCCACCGGCCTCTCTGGTCGTTCCGCTGTATCCGAAGTCCGCCGGATCCGGCTGAGTGCCGGCGAATAGTCCGGTGCCCCAACGGGGCTTCGAGTATTCCGCCATGATCCCATCGAAAAAATTTACGCTGGCGAGCGGGGCCGAGAACTGACGTCCGGCGGTCAGCCGGAAGGGCGATCGGCCTGGGCGCCAGGCCAGTGCGAGATTGTACACTCGATAGCTTCCGTTCTGATCCCGGCTTCCGTCCGCCAGCAGCGAACTGGTTCGACGTGCCCGCACATCCACTCCCACCGTAAACCCCGTGAGGTCGAGTGGACCATCCAGCCGGAGGTCGAGAGCGGGCTGGGTATACCGGGCGCTGCCGCCGCTCTCCTGCGCCATCAGGTAGCGCACCCCCACTCGACCGTGCAGCCCGCCGCTTCGCGGCCTCGCGAGAAGTTCGGGTGGACTCGAGTCTGTGGCGGGCACCGGGGTGGAGATTCGGGTTTCTGCGACGTCCACCGGCTTGACGGGTTGGAATCGGACCAGGTCGCCCACTCGGAGTTCGAGATTCCGGCTCTCGATGGTGCACGAGGACCTGCGGCCGGAGACGTAGGCCGCAGTCAGCCCGGCAACCAGGGTATCGCCTCGCATCACCACGAGCCTCGTACCCACCACGATGCCGTGCTCTGATCCCGCGTCCAGATAGGCTGAGCTGCCAGTGAGATAGGTGATCCTGGTGTTTCCAGTCCAAGTGCTGTCCTGGGCTTTCAGCAGATCGCTCATCACGAACAACATCAGGAGCCCGATGAGTATCCGCGCGATGATGGTGCGGTCTGAATGAGCTATCAATCGGAGGTCCCCCGTGGATGGCAGCTGTAACAGGCCTGACTGTCGTAGCGATATCCGGATCGGCCCTGGTGCTTGGAGTCCATGCTGGACTGGCTGTGCTCGTGGCACGTCAGACAGGTAAACTCGGCCAGGCTGGCTGAGTTGGTATGACAGGTGGCGCAGCTCGCCCACTGATTGCGATGCTTGCCCGAGTAGATCGGGAAGAAGGTGCCATCGTGGTTGAATTTCGCCCCCGTCCATCCCGTCGTCGTGTGGCAGAAAGCGCAGTCGGTCGGGAAGTCGGCCGCCAGGTGGTTGGGATTCGTAGTCTGGTCGTAATCCGTCTGGTGGCAGCCGACGCAGGTGGCTGGCGTCCCCTGGTAGATCCCGTTGACGTGGCACCTGGAGCAGGCGGTGGTGCGGTGCAGTCCTGTGAGTGGGAAACTGGTGGCAGCGTGATCGAACACCGCACCGGCCCATCCGTTCGTTGTGTGACACGAGGCGCAGTCGGTGGGGAATCCGGCCGACAGATGGGGCGGATTGGTTGTACCATCGTACTGTTGCTGGTGGCAACCGATGCAGGTCGCCGGCGCGCCCTGGTACACGTTGTTCGCGTGGCAGTCGGCGCAGGGCAGCGCCCGGTGTCGTCCCGTCAACGGAAAACCGGTATCATTGTGATTATATCGCGACCTGGTCCAGATGGTTGCCGTGTGGCATTGAGCGCAATCCCGGGGGAATCCGCTCGATTCATGGGGTGGGTTGGTCGTAGCGAGGAAGACCGGGAGATGGCAATCCATGCACTCCGCGCCTCGGTTCACGAATGTCTGCTGGCCCTGGGCGCCAGGTGAGTGGCAGGACTCGCAATCGGCTACCCGGTGCACACCTTCGAGCGGAAACCGGGTGCCCTGGTGCATCCGGATCATGCCCTCCCGATCCACAAATGAGCGCGGCGTGTGACACCGCGAACAGTCAGCTCCCAGTTCCCCCCGGTGCAGATCGCGGTGACAGGAGACGCAATCGGTCGGTGCGCCGCTGAAATCGAGGGACGCATGGCAGGCGGTGCAGGCTGCCGTCACATGAGCACCCTGGAGGGCAAACCCCCACCGTCCGTGGTCGAAGGCGCTGCTGATGTGGGCGGGCCGCCATCCCCGCGCTGAATGGCAGAGACTGCATTCGGCATTCAGCTTCCCGTGGGGCGATGTCGCCTGTTGCTGTGCCCTGAGCAACCCACCGCCCCCGCCGGCCCCGACGTCCAACAGCAGGCCGAACAGCAACAGAGCAACGCCGAAGATCCGGTTAACGGGTTTCACCGGGCACCTCCCAGGTGACAAGCCTCGCACTTGGTGGGGATACCGCGATACTGGACGACGAGTGCGCTTCCAGTTGCATCGCGCCTGGACACATGGCATTTCTCGCAGGCTACCCGCCCGTGGGCTCCTTCGAGCCTGAACTGCGAGTCCCGGTCGTGGTTGAACCGTGACGTCGGGCGGAAGGCCACCACGTCATGACAGCTGGTACAATCTCCAGGGCGGCCGGCAAACTGGTCGCCATGAGGTGTCCTGTGGCATGACGCACACGCCGTCGAGGCAACCGTAAAGGGAAGCCGGGGAACGATGCCGCCGGCGCGCACCAGTGAGGTAGTGACCGGCTGCCGTCGGGATTCGTCGTGACAGCTGGCGCAGGGAACCGCCTGGTGCGCGCCATCCAGCCGGAATGGGTATTTCTCGTGTGCGGCGACATCCACGGTGGAAGGCCGGAAGCTGCGATCGCTATGACAGGCGACGCAGCCCCCCGGCAGCGGTCGAGCGCCACCCGCCGCAAAGCGACCATCATGCGGATCCAGATGGCAGGCGGCGCACTCGACTTCGCTCAAGGTGATCGCGATCCTGGCCCGGCCGAGTGTCTGCGGATTGGGAAGCGGTGGGAGGCCTTTTCGCTCGGGGCCGTGGCAGGCCTGGCAGGTGATGTTGCCATGTCTGCCCTGCAGCGTGACTCGAAGCCGGCCATGCTGGGCCGGGGTAAACGTCGTCGGTTGCCATCCCTGAACCGTGTGGCAGCTCTCGCAGGCACCATGGTCAGCGCGGGCGACGAGTTGCGATCCGTGGTCGTCGGCGTGACATGATCGGCAATTCGTGAAAGCAGGCCGCAGGACGACCCTGGCGCTGCCCAGGGAATCGGCCGCGGGGCCGCTCCGTCGTACGTGACACTTCGTGCATTCGATCACTGCATGACGTCCTTCCAGCGGGTACCTGGTACCGCGGTGCTGCACCATGCTGAAGACTCCCGGCGCGAAACCATTCACGCTGTGGCATTGCGCGCAGTCCGCCGCTTTTCCCGCAATGACTGCCTGTCCGGCGTGGGCATCGCGGTGGCACGACCCACACGTCGTAAAGGACGGGCTCCACTGTTGCGCCGAGTTGGCATCGTGACAGCCGGCGCAGGCCACTGCGGCGTGCTTCCCGCGCAAAGGGTACCGGGTTCGTTCGTGGTTGAACTGATCGCGCCCGATCACCCGGAACCCCCGGGTGACGTGACAGTCGTCGCACGTTCCACCGAGCCGTCCCGCGTGGGGATCCCGATGACAGTCGGAGCACTGGTTGAATCGGACCGGTCGGAAAACCGGAATCGGCTCTCCCTTGTCGTTGCGAGCCGCTCCCTGGACCGGGGGCTTATGGCAGGAAGAACAATCGACATTGACGTGCGCGCCTGTCAGCGGATATCGCGATCGAGCATGATCGAACCGGGTGGCAAATCCCCAGTCCCTGGCATCGTGGCAGACATTGCATTGCTGATTGAGCGAACTGCGATGCACGTCTTCATGACAGGCAATGCAACTGCGCTCCAGGCCCACCCATCCCGGATCCTGGCCCCGACGCGGCGAGAGTTGCGCGGCCTCGCCGTTGCGCAATCGTGCGGTGTGGCAGTCGCGACACTTCGCAGTGGCGTGCGATTCTTCAAGCGTCCACCCGCTGCGCCGGTGATCGAACTGTGCGGCGCTGCCCTCCGGCCACTTGATCATCTGGAAGTCCTCGCCGGCATGATCAGGATGACAGCTGGTACAGTTAGCCGCGGGATCAGAGGCGTGAAATCCGCGGCTCCGGTCGATGAGCCACCGAATTTCCCGATGACAATCGAGGCAGAGATTGTTCATGGGCACGCTCCTTCCTCCGTGGCATTTCGTGCAATTGAGGGGACCTTCAAGGGACCGGTGCGCCTGGGCCAGTGGTCCCGGAGAGACCTGGGCGGCGCCGTGCCGCGCCCCCCCCAACGTCAGGGTGACCGCCAGCAGCAGCGTACGCCCCAGGCTGTCCCTCACCCGGCTCGCGCCAGGTCGTCCGCGAGGGGGAGGTCTTTCTGCACAATCCGAACGCCGAGCCGTTGCAGAAATGCGAACGGTGCCTCACCGCCGATTCGGATGATCACATCGTCGTTGGGGAGAATCAGGACGTGGCCCGCGTAGTCGAGCGCGACCCGTTCTCTCTGGATTTCCCGCAACTGGCTTCCCAGATACACCGCCAGCTTCTTCTGCTTGATCGCCGTCTCCAGCCGGAGGCGGTTTCGCTCCTTGAGGCGAGTGAATTCATCGCCCCGGTAGCTCAGCGCCACCCGGGTTCCCGGTTGATTGACCAGCCCCAGGGCCGACTCGATTGCGCTGTCACCGCCCCCCACGACGACCACCCTTCGGCCTTTGAAGTCCTCCATCTCGGCGATATTGTAGAACACGTTGTCGAGGTCTTCGCCGGGTACGTTCAACCGCCGCGGTGTCCCTCGTCGCCCCATGGCGAGGATGACGTGGCGAGCCATGTATGAGGCCTCGCCGGCCACCACCCGCAGCAGATCGCCTTCCCGCTCGATCTTTTCCACCCGGTAGCCCGTCTTGAGGTGCAGTCCGGTTTTGGCAACAATGGTCTCCCACACCTGCAACAGGCTCTCTTTGGAGGCGTCGGCAATCCAGAGATCTCCATAGAGGGGGATCCGCAACGGCTCCGCGAAGAGAATTTTGTGGCGGGGATATTTGCGGACCGTATCGGCCAGGGTTCCCTGTTCCAGGACGCCGTAACGGAGCTTCGACCGGTGTGCCTCCAAACCCGCGGAGAGCCCGGCGGGTCCCGCACCCACGATGAGAACATCCAGCGGCACCGGACCATCTGCTGGTGCATCCCAGGTCTTGATCTGGAGCGCGCGCGCTACGTTTTCCACCGCAATCTTTCCTTCGTTGATCGCGTTCTTGATGAGTCCGCGGCCTCCCAGCTCACCCACGATGTAGATGCCCGGGATGTTGGTCTGGAAATCGGGGCCGATTTCAGGGACCTCGACCCGATGCACCGCGGTACCGGTCGCCAGCGCAATCGCGCCCACCGGGCAGGCCGTGACGCACTCGCCGTGGCCCACGCACAGGGCCTGGTCCACAATCGCGATCTTGCCCTTCATCGTGAGTGCACCGGCCTCGGGACAGGCCGCGATGCAGGTCCCGCAACCGACGCACATGTCCGTCCGCACCATGGCATGGGCGCGGGTGATACCGCCCGCGACGTCTGGTATGGTGAGCGGCGCGGACACCACCTCGTAGATCTGCTGGGGAACTCCACATTTCGGGCAGAAAATGGAATCGCGCGGCACCGCGTGCCGGCAACGGGGGCATGGTCGGGTGACGGCCTTCGTCGGGGCCCCCAGGCCAGACTCCGCTCGATGGAGGTGACGGTAGATGAACCACCCGGTAAGGGCGAGGAAGCTGAAGGTGGTGAGCGCGGTATTCATCGGCGGCGCGCTACCAGAGCCAGGTGACGCCGACCGCCATCACGATTGCGACGTGAATGAGCACCGCGCCCAGCGCGGTCAGGGCGAAGGGACGGTGAGCAACGTGCCAGTAGCGGAATAACCGCTGGGTAGATTCCAGCATCCGCGATTGCTGGGTCAGCGCCATCTCCCGGCTCGCCAGCGCCACCGCGCGGCGCATCGCTTCCCGGTCCGCTGTGCTGGCCGCATGGGCTGCCCACCGCCGGCCCAGGGTCCGGGCGGTGCGCCAACGGCCGATGTCATCGCGGACCATCCGCGCGAGGGTAGCGAAGATACCCAGGCCGGCGTACGGCTCGGAGTTCGCGTTGAGCGACCGCTCGATTTCGTGCGGATCCAGACCGGTCGAGCCGGCGATCACGGTCAAGAGCGATTTTCGCTCGGAAACTACCTCTTCAAGCGAAAGTTCGATGCCGTTCCGACTGCGTGGGATTCGGGTGTACAGGTAGCGGCCCACCACTCCACTCGCACACACCACCATGATGGACGCGAAGCCCAGTCCGATCAGTCCGTCGAACCGCCAGCTGGCATGGATGGCGAGGAGGAGTGGCAAGGTGAGAGCTGCGGTGACGTGGACGTCGAGCCAGCGGCCGACCGAACCGGTGAAGGCGAGCCAGCGGAACTTCTTTCGCAGGGGGTACAGCCAGAGGAACAGAAAAATCACAAGGGCAAGAATGCCCGCGCTTTGCCCGACGTATCCGGAGGGCTTGAACCATGCGTGCAGGGAGCTTCGAACCCGTTCCTGCTGCGGCAACAGGTAATACGGAAGGCCCAGCAGGTTGATCAGGATGAGAATGGCCAGCATGACCCGAAGCGGCCACGTGGCCGTGGCGCGGGGTGACGTATCCGGGCCCGGTCTTGGCGCTCCAGGGTGCGGCGGCCGCAAATTCCGGGTCGGCCGAGCCTGGGGTTCGGTGATCTGTTCCGCCAATGCGGTATTTGCGCGAGGCATTTGGCATTTCTTAAGAGAGGCAAAACCGGTCTGGCAAGATCCAAACCCGTTTTTCCACCATGGAAACGCGTCTAAGTTGTTCCCCTCCAACGGATATGGATTCAGAAATGGCGCAGGATTCTGCGCGAATGGAATGCTTTGTTACAGGTGGAACTTCTCGTTTCAGGCGATCTGCACAGGACTCACTCTCAATCGCGTGCTGGTGGCTGCGAGGATCTCACCTGAGGAGATCGCCCTGGTCCTGAGGATTTTCGGTTTGTTCACTCCCTCGCGCGGATCCTTCTTCAGTCAGATTTCGCAGGGACGTATTTCTCTTCACGCGTCCCGGGCGTCCCACCCCAATACTCCATCGAGGATCCGGTGAGGATGCTCGGTCCTGGTGCGCCGAGGGAGAGCCATGGGAAGTCGATGCGATCGAGCAAGAAGGAGTTCAGGCTGACTCGGAACCAGAGCGGGCTCTGCGAACTGTCACCAGTTCCGCTGGCATCCATCCTTTTTTCACCACGGGGTCACGGAGTTCACGGAGACAAAACACGGAGGTACCAACGAATCTGCCAGCTGCTGAAATTGGGATGGACTTCGCCACCCTTCAGAATCCTCCTGCATTTCGTGCCCCGTGGTGAAATGTTCGACACGCGGCGGTCGACAATTGGGTTACAGTCCACTAGGATACATCTGCCGCCAGGGGCATCCAAACCTGGTAACATGTGATCCGTGAAGAGTGACAAGTTTCCCTGTCACCTGCCGCGCAGTCACCTGTCACCATCTGGATTGAGAAGTAACCCTTGGAACCTGATCCGGCTCATACCGGCGAAGGGAGTGCGGCGACGATTCGGGATGAGCTCATACTCTCCCAGCCGCCGCCTCTTGTGGGCGGCGTTTTTTTGTCTCAGGAACCAATGGAGCACGCATGGCCACGATGTTGAATGGCGGACCGGCGCGGGACGCCGACCAGAACCCGGCGGCGGGAGACTATGGCGAGAACTTCCCCAATTCACGGAAGGTTTACGTCGAGGGCGCGCATGGGGTTCGGGTGCCGTTTCGGGAAATCGCACTCTCGGGTGGAGAAGCTCCCCTTCGCGTCTATGATACCAGCGGTCCGCGAGACCTCGACGTTCGCATGGGCCTCCCCGCCATTCGGGCCGACTGGATAGCGGGGCGCCCGGTCACCTCCGCTCCGGGTTCGTTCGCGACGCCTTCGGAGGAAAAATTGCCGGCGACGATTCCGGCCGACCTCGACCGGACTGTCTTCAAGGGATACGGGGCGCTCACCCAGCTGTTCTATGCTCGCCGCGGTGACATCACGCCCGAGATGGAGTTTGTCGCCCTGCGAGAAGGTCTGCCCCCGGATTTTGTCCGGGACGAGATCGCTCGCCGTCGGGCGATTATTCCTGCCAATATCAATCACCCCGAACTGGAGCCGATGATTATCGGGCGCAACTTTCACGTCAAGATCAACGCCAATATCGGGAACTCCGCCGTCACCTCTTCCATAGAAGAAGAAGTTGAGAAACTTCGCTGGGCGACGCTCTGGGGCGCCGACACCGTGATGGACCTTTCCACAGGCAGGAACATTCACGCGACCCGCCAGTGGATCATTCGGAATTCCGCGGTGCCTATCGGCACCGTGCCGATTTACCAGGCCCTGGAAAAGGTCGGTGGAGCTCCGGAGGATCTCACCTGGGAGATCTACCGCGATACACTGATTGAACAGGCCGAACAGGGAGTGGACTATTTCACCGTCCACGCTGGAGTGCTGCTTCGTTTCATTCCCATGACGGCTCGGCGCATGACCGGTATTGTCTCTCGAGGCGGATCCATCATGGCCAAGTGGTGCCTGGCGCATCACCAGGAAAATTTCCTCTATACCAGGTTCCGTGAAATCTGCGAAATCATGGCGGCCTACGACGTATCGTTCTCCCTGGGCGATGGGCTCCGTCCGGGCAGCATCGCGGATGCCAATGATGAAGCCCAGTTTGCCGAGCTCAAGGTGCAGGGTGAGTTGAACCGGATCGCGTGGGAGTTTGACGTGCAGGTGATGAACGAGGGACCGGGGCACGTTCCCATGCATCTCATCAAGGAAAACATGGAGAAGCAGCTGGACTGGTGCGGAGAAGCGCCGTTCTACACCCTCGGGCCGCTGACGACCGACATAGCTCCCGGTTACGACCATATCACCAGTGCCATTGGCGCTGCCATGATCGGCTGGTACGGCACGGCCATGCTCTGTTACGTCACCCCCAAAGAGCACCTGGGACTCCCCAATCGTGACGACGTTAAAGCCGGTGTCATTGCCTATAAGATCGCGGCCCACGCCGCCGATCTCGCGAAGGGGCATCCGGGCGCCAGGCCATGGGACGATGCGCTGTCCAAGGCTCGCTTCGAGTTTCGCTGGGAGGACCAGTTCAACCTGGCTCTCGATCCGGTGACCGCGCGGGCCTATCACGACGAAACACTACCGGCTGAAGGAGCCAAAGTCGCGCACTTCTGCTCAATGTGCGGTCCCAAGTTCTGCTCCATGCGTATCACTCAGGATGTTCGAGATTACGCGGCAGAAATGGAGGAGAAATCAAGGGAGTTCCGGAGCATGGGTGGCGAACTCTATCCCAAGGCTCCTGTCCAATAGGTCACGATCCTGAGCTGGGCAGCGAGAATCATCCTTCCAGTCCTACCCCCGGTGCCTGGCTGGCTGGGGGTTTTGCTTGACTGCTTGCCGCAAACCCTTGTAGCAAAATCCCTTATCTACTGTTTCAGTGGCAGTGTGATCCTCGTCACATGGGATGCTGACGGCCGGCCCTACTTTCCTCGGCGTTTTCGCCTCCATCCTTCACACTCCAGTCGGAGATACTGCATGTCACGTCGACCCCTGGTCGCCGCCGCGTTTCTGTTGACCTCGCTCTTCTCGGCGTCATCCGCCAACGCCCAGTCCAAACTGGAGTTCAGCCCCTTCGTCGGCGCGTACATGCCGACCAGGCCGCTGGTGGCGGACACCACCGGTGCCACCGAAATCTTCGAGACCAAATCTGATGTTGTCTTTGGTGTTCGGCTGGGTTACTGGCTCTCCGGCCGGTTTGGCCTTGAGGGGTCGCTGGCCTTGTCGCCGACCGAGACCAGTCTCTTGGTCGCAGGATCCACCACGCAGACCATCAAATTTCGCGCATCGGCGTTCATGGCAGACCTTCGCGGGAGGTTCGACGTGACGAATCCGTCCGCGCCGACTCGTTTGCACCTCAATGCCGGGCTGGCCTATACCAGGTCGAGCAATGCTTTCTTTGATCTGGCCCATGAGATCGGGCAGCTCAAGTTCAAAACGTCACTCGGCGGGGTTATCGGGGCCGGCGTGAGTCGTCGGATTGGTAACGGTGTCGACCTGCGGTTGGATATTGAAGACCGGATTTACAAGACGGATTTTGAATCGCCCACCAGCACGGTCAATCTCAAGTCCAGGACGCAACACGATTTCATTTTCGCCACCGGGCTTGGATTTCACCTCTAGACCCCTGATTCATCCGCCCCCTCCGGTTGGTCCGGAGGGGGCGTTGTGTAAACGATCGCCGGTCATGTCGGGTATTCAACTTGATTTGCGATATACGAACTACGTCCGATGAATTCCATGCCTGGTTTCCACAGGATTTCCTCAGGGCATGATCCTCTTTCCAGGAGATTGCATGTTACACCGATCGCTTGCTACCGCTGTTGCAGTTGTGGTTACGCTGGCCACGGCTCGACCCGCTCTTGCTCAGTCCAAAATCGAGTTCACTCCCTGGGCAGGGATGTACATGCCGAGTCACGCCATCGTGGCCGACACGGCCGGGAGCGTCTCGATTTTCGAAGTGACCAATGGTGGTGTTTTCGGCGGGCGACTCTCGTACTGGTTCGCGGATCGATTTGCCGTTGAAGCGAATGTGGGACTCGCGGCAAGCCGTATTCACCTGGTTGGGGGAACCAGTGATTTCGAATTTCGCGCATCGACCGCCATGGCGGACGTTCGCGGGCGCGTCGAGGTAACGACCCCGGGCAAGGCCATCGGCCTGCACCTCATGGCTGGCGCCGGCATTACCCGGGCGCGGAATTCATACTTCGATATCGCGGGTGAAATCCTTCCCGGATTCGAGTACAAGACGTCCATTGGCCCGGTTGTCGGCATGGGAGCGACTCGCCGACTCTCCCAGGGGACGGTACTGCGGATCGACCTCGAAGATCGGATCTACAGCACCAATGTGGACACCGGCGCCTCCACTACCCAGGACCGCACCCAGCACGATTTCCTGTTCACGATCGGGCTGGGCCTCCAACTATAGGACGAGAGATGACTTCGTCCTTCCCGCCCTGATTATTGATTTGGGAATGCCCATTCCAGGAAATGGGGCAGAGCCTTGCCCCACGTTTCCGGGTTGTGACCACCCTCCATTTCGACGTAGCGGATATCGGGACCTTCCCGAAAACCCTTTGCGACCAGGACATCAATCAGTTCCCGGGTGTCCTGGATCGCGTCGATCACGCCGTTGCCGTCCCGGTCATCGGTTTCGTCCTGCCGGCCCGCCTCGAACCACATCCGGATACGAGGCACCTTCCTCGTGTCGCGCACTATTCGATGCATGACCCGGGAACTCTGCCTGGCGGCGACTGTTGAGTCGTTCGTTCTCCACCAGAATGATCCAGAGAAGGCCCCGACATGGCCAAATAATTCCGGGTGGCGCCAGGCGATATCGAAGGCGGAGAGTGCGCCAAGCGACCATCCCATCACCGCCGTCTGCGCGGGTTCGCGCAAGACTCGATAGCGCCGGCGGATCATTGGGAGCAGCTCCTGCGTGACGAACCTGTCATATGCCTCTGCCCTGGAACCCAGCCCCTGGGCGTTAGGATGCTGAGCCACGCCGTATTCCTGGGCCCGATCCCCGGTGGCGTCGATGGCCACCACGATGACAGGCTTGATGGCCTGCATATTCGCCAGGCTATCAAGCGTAACGAGAAGCCCGGCGGCCTCTGCGTCCTGGCCATCATTCATGAGAATCAGCGGATAGCGTTTTCCCTCCGAGGCATACCCGGCTGGAAGGAAGACCCGGACCCGGTGCTGGGTTTCCAGGAAGCGCGAGGCAATGGCGCCGATCGTGTCGACGGTCACTCCGGTGGTGTCGGGGGTGGCCGAGCGAGGCGGAAGCCCAACGGCTCCGACCGTGGCGGACGGCGCAAGCCAGAACAGCATCGTTCGCAGGGAAAATCGTCTCGGCACGGTCACCCTTCTTTGTGCGCAAAGCGGCGCATATTTTTTCTTTCCTGCTTTTCCTTCAAACGGGAAACCCAGTGACCTTCGGTGGCCATTGGGCCGAATGAAAGTATCGTGCGATCGTCGGCGGTCGTGGCCCAGGAAAATGGCCGATCGACTGGATCAAAGGTCCGGTTCGGCGATTTCGCTTCGAGGACTCTGAGGAGATTCTGTCCCAGGACCTTTC
This sequence comes from Gemmatimonadota bacterium, assembly GCA_039931815.1. Lineage (GTDB taxonomy): Bacteria > Gemmatimonadota > Gemmatimonadetes > Gemmatimonadales > GWC2-71-9 > DASYPP01. The sequence continues at coordinate 12,045 of JBDTRF010000019.1, read as the reverse complement.
CTTGCCGAGCCGGATCATGAAAACCCTGCTCCGGTTCCGGATGTCCCGCGAGAATCGCCGTCATCCCTGCCGCAAAGAGACCGGTCGCGCCGGTGGATTGAAGAAAGGGATCGACCAGCAGTGTTCCTTCCCGGCTGGCAGGAAGGCCCGCCCCCTGGAGAAAGCGGGGAGCTTCACCGTCTCCAGCCCACACCAGGAAGTCGAACGCAACCCTGGCGCCGTTGGAGAGATGCAGGTGTTGCTCGGCAATCTCATGAATTCTTGCGCCCAGAATGAGGGTGATACGATTTCGTTTCAGGGCAGTCGCGATCAGGCTGGCGCCGGCGCCCCGCTCTCCCCATGCGGTCGGGAAACCACTGACAATCGTGACGGCGCCTTTTCTGGACCGGACGTCGAGCTGACGGCGGAGCGCCATGGCTATTTCGAATGCCGTGATGCCGCTGCCAACCACCAGCAGTCGAGTCTCTCTGTCCGGTGATTGTTCCAGGGTGCTCTCCAGGGCGGGAACCAGGGACATGACCTGACTCACGGAATGGATATACCGTGCGTGCCGGATCGCGCCGGGTATTCCTGCGGTGGCCGGTTGGGCTTCGAGCGCCAGGGAGGCCGCATTGTACAGAAAGGTGCGTCCATCTTCCAGACGTACGGTTCGGCTGACGGGATCGAGGGATGCGACCGTGCCGACGGCGAGTTCACCGCCGGCCGAATGAGCCAGTTGGCCCAGGTCAATGACGACCTCTTCTGCGCGAAAACGGCCCGCTATGAAGCCGGTGAGCATCCCAGGATTCACGATCGTAGGCGCGCCGGACACCAAAAGGGTTTCCCGCGCCGGCGTTTTCCTGCGCGCCAGGTATCGAAGTGCATGCAGATGGGCTGGGCCGGCACCGATGAAGAGGAGGCGGGGAAGCATGAGTTGAATCTATAATGGAAGGCCGAGGAATATGATGGGGAAATCCCTCGTGCGAATCGAAGAAAAACCGAGCTGGCCAGGCGAATCGGGGCCCGGCCGGGGATTCCCTCACCCTGTCATTGACGTACGACCGCCAATCGACGAGAATTGTGGTCTCCGGATGGTTGTTCCCCAGCAACACCGGACCCTCCCAACGTCCCCGCCGGCTTCCATGGGACGCAATTGGCCCTGATGGAAATTAACAATAGTCCTGGCCTGATTTCGTTTATCGGGACTGTCCTGCAGTGCGCGATCACCCTCCTCACCACCCTGTTGTTCTGGTTGCTGGGTCGGTACACTGTGCGCCGTCACTGGTTTCTGGCCTGGACCTTCGCGTGGCTGTCGCTCTGCGTTGCACTCATTGCGATCCTGGTTCGCTACAACATTGTGCCAAACTTCGATCGGGCGGCGCTCGATAACGACAGCGAACCTGTCGTCCGTGCGCTGTATGTGGTCTACCAGGCGGGCAAGCTCGTCTCGACCGCGCTCCTGGTCATGGGTACCGCGGTCTTTGCCGGTGTTCGGTTCAAGGGCCGTTCTCTCGGCCTCGCGGCGATGGGGATCGGACTCTATACCGCGATGTCGATCGGGTTCTCGAATAACCTGAACCAGATCGTCACCTGGCAGTCGGCCGTGTTGATCCCCGCCTTCATCTTCTGTTCCTATCGCCTTTTCACTCTCGGCCCCAGTCGTCGCACCTTCGGCACCCAGCTCGTTGCCAGCTTCTTTACCGTGCTCGCGACCCTGTGGGTTCTCTACTTCCTCGTCTTCACCCAGATCCTCCGGGGACCATCGGGTACCAATGACCCATTCAGAGTCTTCGCCGTCAACAATTCCTTCATTGACGCGCTGGTAACCATGCTGCTCGCGATTGGCATGGTGATCATGCTGATGGAGGATGCGACGGGTGAGACGGAGCGAGTACGCGCGGAGCGGCTCCGGGACGTGGCATCCTCCGAAGTGCGGCTCTCGAGTGTCATCCGTTCGGCCATCGACGCGATCATCACGGTGGATTCCGAGCATCGAATCAACCTCTTCAACCCGGCCGCGGAGCAGATGTTCGGACTTCGAGCCGGGGCCGCCACCGGGGCCAGCCTGGACGACCTGGTGCATCCGGAGCAGCGGGAGAGACTGGCCACGTTGCTCGATCTGCCCGCGGCCCGGGGAACGCCCCTGCCCCTGGCCATTCGTCACCCCTTTACCGGAATGCGACGGAACGGCGAGACTTTTCCGATGGAGTTTTCCGTCTCGGAGTTTTTCCTGCAGGGCACACGCTCCCAGGTGCTCATCATTCGCGACCTTACTGACCTCACCAGGGCCGAGGCTCAGCGAGACCAGCTGCAATCGCAACTGGCCCATGCCCAGCGGATGGAGACGGTGGGACAACTTGTCTCCGGCGTGGCGCACGAACTGAACAACCCCCTGGCCGCGGTACTCAGTTTCAGCGAAATCCTGCTGCATGAGCCGCGACCGGAACACGACCGACTGGCGCTGTCGACAATCCGGGAGCAGGCGCGGCGTTGCCGAAGCGTGGTCCGAAACCTGTTGAGTTTTGTTCGCGAGGGTCCCATTCGCCGGCAGCCCGTCGTCCTGCACGAAATCGTCGAGCGTGTCACCCGCACGTTCGAACCCGAGCTGGCCCAGTTCGGGATTCAGCTCCACCTCGAAATTCCGGATACGCTGCCGCTGCTTGAGGTCGACCCAGGCGGCATCGAACAGGTCCTGACCAACCTGGTTTCCAACGCGGTTCACGCGATCGGTACCTTTGGCGAGATCACCATTACGGCCACGGATGATGGCGAGATCGTCACGATTGTCATCGAGGATTCCGGACCCGGAATTCCCGAGGATGTCCTGCCCCGTATTTTCGAGCCGTTTTTCAGCCAGGGTCGCCGATCTCGCGGTACCGGGCTTGGCTTGAGTGTCTCCCAGGGGCTCATCAGCCTTCATGGCGGGTCGCTTCGGGCGGAAAATCGCCTGGCCCCGGCGCGAGGGGCACGCTTCACCTTCAGCCTGCCGGTCCATCCTCGAGAGACCATCGAACAGACGGCGGCCCGTGCCTCCATGGGCTCGCTGCTGGCAGTGATACCACCGGGTAAGGGCGTAAGAAGGGTGCTGCTTATTGAAGACGAACGTTCGATTCGCGCTGCCCTTCGACGTTTTTTTGAGCGATTCGGGTGGCTCGTTGAAGAGGCCGAGGAGGGAAGTACCGGACTGAGCAGGCTGCTTGGACCCAACGCTGAACACTTCGACCTGGTCATATCGGATCTCAAGATGCCGGACATGACCGGCATCGAACTCCATGACCGACTGGTTCAGGAGAACCCCGATCTCCTGCGGCGATTCATTTTCGTGACGGGAGACGTGGCCTCACCTGAGGCGGCCGTTTTCCTTGCCAATACCACCAGGCCAATTCTGGAAAAGCCCTTCGAGCTGACGGCGCTGGCTGAATTAATCAGTCAAACCCTCAGTCCGATTCCCCCAAGGCAATTCCCGCCCTCACCCTCCTGACGAACATCGCTGTCTCCCTTTCCTCCGACCATTTTCCCCTGACGAGTTTTTCTCGCATCGTCGGACTGAGGCAGGCATTGCCCCGGAACCGATGAGCGGGGGCGGAGGCCGCAGGAAGGGACAGGGTAGCAGTCCCCCGGTTTCCCTCAAGATCGCTTTGCTCTAGGCGGCTATGGCAACTGTGGACATTCTGAGTGGGACATCAGGAAACGAGAGGCGGGTTTCCTGGATTGCAGCAATGGAGGCGGTGAACGCATCGTAGCACTCGGGGTCAAAATGGGTCCCTCGTCCGTTGCTCATCGAGCGCAAAGCTGCTTCCGATGTCCAGGCGGTCTTATAGGGTCTCTCGGATACCAGGGCATCGAAGACGTCGGCCAGGCACAGGATCCGACTCGAGATGGGAATGTCTTCTCCCGCGATTCCGCGAGGATATCCCTTACCGTCGAAACGCTCATGGTGGGTAAGTGCCACGGTCGCCGCCAGCTGGAGCAGCTCCGATTTGCTTTCGCTCAGGATCTGGTGACCAATCGTCGTATGCTGTTTCATGATACCGAACTCTTCATCGTCGAGCTGACTGGGCTTGAGCAGGATGTAATCTGGAATCCCTATCTTGCCGACATCATGCATCGGAGCGGCCAGAAATAGCAGATCCTGTTCCGACTTTGACTGTCCGAGCGTTGCAGCAATAATCCGGGAATAGTGCGCCATCCGGGTAATATGAGCGCCGCTTTCCCAGTCGCGAAATTCGGCGGCCCGGGAGAGACGCATTACGACTTCCTGCTCCCGGTCGGACAGGGTTGCCGTCGCCAGGCGAACCTGGAACGCGAGTTCCTGCGCCCGCACTTCAAGGACCTGCTGAGCACGATGCAACAGGATCATATTGCGAATCCGGGCAATGATCTCGGCGGCATCGAACGGCTTGGAAAGGAAATCGCTCGCCCCCAGCTCCAGGGCACGATGGCGAACCTCGCGGTCAGTCATGGCCGTGACGATCATGATCGGAACTGTCACCAGGGCTGGTTCCTCACGGAGCCGAGCCAGGAGCGTCAATCCGTCCATCTCCGGCATCTGGTAATCGGAAATGATGACATCGGGAGAGCTGACCTGGCAATAGGCCAGGGCGTTATGCGGGTCGGTGAAGGTGGTAACCTCGACTGCCGGCAATCCCGTCACGATTTCTTCCAGCAACGCGAGCGCCAGGACATCGTCATCGACGATAACGACGCTGGCTGCTCCTACCGGCCTGGACTGATCTTTCATTCTACCCTCGCTGTTTCAGAACGCCTCGGCAAATTGCCGAGCCAGAGAAAACGAATCACGAAGCTGCTGTACCAGGTCACTCGCCTCAGACCAGGTTCCCGCCTTGCCGAGCTTTTCGGCTGAGGCTGCCAGTCCAGCCATGCGCTCGGCTCCGATACTGGATGAGGCACCCTTGAGCTTGTGCGCTTCGCGGGCCACCTGCTCGCTGTTGCGCCCATCGAGCGCAGCACCCAGGCGGTTCAGCGTTGGCTCGGTCGAGGTGATGTAAAGCCGGAGCATGCGCCGGGTTTTTTCTTCGGAGTCTCCGACAATGGATCGCAGCTGCGCCAGGTTGATCGCCTGGTCTCCGCCGGACTCTGGCAACCCTGACGTCACGGTGACGGTCTCGAGAAAGTCCTCACTGCCTTCTCCTGTTTCGGGGCTGATGTACCGCCGCAGGGCGGCATAGAGTTTCGGCGATTCAATCGGCTTCGTGAGATAGTCATCCATTCCAGCATTGAGACACTTCTCACGGTCGCCCTGCATGGCATTGGCCGTCATTGCAATAATCGGGACGTGCTGGTCCGTGGTTTCCTGCGATCGAATGGCAGCCGTTGCCTGGTATCCGTCCATGATGGGCATCTGGCAATCCATGAGGATTGCGGCGTAATGATTGTCCTTCCAGGCTCTTACCGCCTGCTCGCCGTTGCTGGCCACGTCGACGCGATAGCCGACTCGTTCGAGGACCTCGACGGCGAGCATCTGGTTGATCTCGTTGTCATCGACCAGGAGCAGGCGCGCACGGCGACGGGCGTATGCAGCGGCGATACTATGCTTGGTAATCAGCGCGCTTTCGGCGTCGGATTTGCTCGGCATGCTGCGTCGGGCGATGAGGATGGCGATGCAGTCACGAAGCGCGCCTGCCTGGACCGGCATGGTCAGGTAGGCTGAGGCTCCTGCTTCCTGCGTCGACCGGCCCTCTCCCTGGTGGCCGACCGCGGTCAGAAGCACGACCGGAATATTTGCGAATCGAGGATCCTGGCGAAGGAATCGGGTGAATCCGATGCCATCGACCTCAGGAAAATGGATTTCCCCCAGGACCAGGTCGGGCGCCTCCCCCCGATTCGCCGCAGATTCAATCGCCACCCGGGCGTGAGCGAGACTGTCCACCTGTTCGACGATTATGCCCCAGTCCGCCAATTGCTGGCAGAGCTTCTCGCGGCCACCTGCACTGATTTTCGCAACGAGTACCCGTATCCCCGAGAGGGACTGATCGGACACCTCCTCGAGCGGCGGCGTCAGGCAGCGACCCAAAGTCACCGTAAACCAGAATGTACTTCCCGTCCCCTCAACACTGTTCACGCCGATCGTTCCCTGCATCAGCTCCACCAGCTGCTTGCAGATTGACAAGCCCAGCCCGGTCCCGCCGAACCGGCGCGACGTCGAAGCATCGACCTGGCCGAAGGGCTGGAACAGGTCTCCCACGGCGTCGATGGGAATGCCGATCCCGGAATCGGTGACTTCAAAGCGCAACTCGTGAGTCACCGCGCTTTCCGATATGACGCTCACTCGAATGATGACCTCACCTTTCGGGGTAAACTTGATTGCGTTGCCGCCAAGATTCAGGATGATCTGGCGAATCCTCGTCGGGTCGCCTTCCAGATAGTCGGGAACGGAAGGCGCCACGAGCAGTGTCAGGTCAATCCCTTTCTCCTGCGCCTTCGCCCTGAGGAGGTCGGCACTTTGCTCCAGGGTGCTTCGAAGGTCAAAGGCAATTTTCTCAAAGCTCAGTTTGCCGGCCTCGATCTTCGAAAAATCGAGCAGGTCATTGAGGATGGTAAGGAGACTGTTGGCCGAGACGGCCGCGGTTTCAGCCCATTTCCTCTGTTTGCCCTTGATCTCAGAGTCGAGCACCAGTCCGATCATTCCAATGATGCCATTCATCGGGGTTCGGATCTCATGGCTCATCGTGGCGAGAAATGACGACTTGGTGCGGACGGCGTCCTCCGCGCGCGCCGTGGCGTGGGCCAGTTCCGTGTTCCGCCTGGTCAAGGCCTCGTTCGTGTGCTCCCGCTGAATCCTGGCGCGCACGGCCGAAGCCCGGATCAATCCAACAAACCCGCCAACGCTGATCGCGGTAATCGTCGCCACGGCGAGTCCCAGCAGAGCTGCGCTCCGCATCTGGTCCAGGCGTGCCGTGTATTCTCTGGTGTTGAAGTCGATGCCGATTCCTCCGATAACATGACCCGAGGGGTCGAAGAACGGAGCATACCCACTCAGATAGGTACCCCACTTGTCGGTCGTCATCGAATCATCGACCATGGGTACCCCGCTGGTAATCGCCTGGCGCATTGCGATGGAGCTTTCATCATATCGCTCCATCACCCCAGCCCGCTCGACAACGCCATCGCCATCCGCATCCCCTGCGGGCGCTGCGTCGAGAATAAAATAGATGCCGCTGTCGGCGAGGATGTAGGTATAAATGAACGCGATGTGGCTGCTGGCCTGGTGGATTCTCCTGAGCGGAGTAATCGCGGAGTCATAGAGAGGCGTGTCAATCTGATCAGAGGACACAATTCGGACGTGCATTCCGGGGTCGACGACCGATGCGCCAACCACCGCCAGGCTCTCGAGGTTCTGGCGGACCTCTCGTTTCAGCACATCTATCGACCTCAGGTAGAGCGCCGCACCGCTCAGGGATGCGGCAACGAGAACCCCGATACCCGCAATGAGACCAGCGGCAACAGGGCCTGTGGCCCAATGAGGGGCTCTCGTGGATGATAGAGACATGCTCAGAGTATCGGGTCTTTGTCAGGAGGACTTGAGCAGGAATGTCGTGCTCTTCGGAAGGCCGGGAGCGCTTCTCGATCCGGGCAAATCGTGAAGATCCCTTCAGATGTCGAGGTGCCATGGGAACACCTGGCGGGACGGACCTCAAGGTCAGCCCGCTGAAATCGGGGCCAGGCCGTTTTCGATGAGCTTGATCTGGTTTGCTTTCTTCTGAGCGGACGATGTCATGATATCGTGAGCTTTTTGAGACGCCGGAGTTGCCGAGCCTGTTCACAGGGTGCTGAACCGGAGTCACCCTCCGGGAAGATTGCTTTGGAGGCGAGGCTCACGCGATAGGGGCATAAAAAAGCGACGGATCCTCCCCGGGAAGGTCCGTCGCGAAAATTGTCCAGGTGCCTGGCTGTACGACGTGCCGGCCCTAGTACCAGCCAATCGGCTTTTCATCAAGGTTGATAAATACCTGCTTGGTTTCCAGGTATTCGTCGACACCCCAGTGACCCAGCTCCCGGCCGAAACCAGAGGTCTTGTACCCCCCCCAGGGTGCCTCGACGAAGGTGGGCTGCATGTGGTTGACCCACACGATGCCGGCTTCCAGAGCTTTCACCACCCGAAACGCGCGAAAGATGTCCCGACTCCAAACCGCAGCGGCCAGGCCGTACGGCGTAGCATTCGCGATCTCGATGGCGTCCGCCTCGTCTTTAAACGGAATGATGCTCATGACTGGTCCGAAAATCTCATCCTGGGCGATTCGCGCCGAGTTGTTCACGTCGTAAAACACGGTCGGTTCGACATACCAGCCCTTCGCGTGTTGCCTGGGAAGTCCGCCGCCCGCCGCCACCTTCGCTTCCTTCTTGCCAATATCGAGGTACTTCGCCACGCGACGGTGCTGCTCCTTGCTTATCAGCGGGCCCATCTTGTTATCGCGATCCATGCCAGGTCCGACTTTGATCGTCCTGGCCTTGGCGGCCACCGCCTCGACAAATTTCTTATAGATGTCCTTCTGCACCAGGACCCGGCTCCCTGCCGAACATACCTCGCCCTGGTTGATGAAGACTCCGAACAGGGCGCCGTCGACCGCGTTTTCGAAATCAGCATCGGCGAAGAAGATATTGGGCGACTTGCCGCCCAGTTCCAGGGAGACGCGCTTGAGCTGGTCTGAAGCGTTCCGCATGATCATCTTGCCCACTTCAGCACTGCCGGTGAAGGCAATTTTCCGGATGTCCGGATGGGCAACGATGGGACCTCCGGCACCAGGGCCGTCGCCGGTCACGATATTCACGACGCCCGCAGGAATTCCGACGGCATCAAAGTCCTCGGCCAGCTTGAGGATCGAAAGCGGTGTTTGTTCCGCCGGCTTGAGAACGACGGTGCACCCGGCCGCGAGGGCCGGCGCGATTTTCCACGCCGCCATCATGAGCGGATAGTTCCAGGGAATGATCTGGCCCGCGACACCCATGGGTTCGCGCATCGCAAACGCCACGGCATCGGCCGGCACCGGAAGCACCTCACCGTTGATCTTGGTGGCAAGCCCGCCGTAATACTCGAAACAGGTCGCCGTGTCGTCCATGTCATATTCAGATTCGGCGATCGGCTTTCCAGAATTCAAGGTTTCGATTTCCGCCAGCTCCGCTCTGCGCGCCCGAACCTGCTCCGCCAGGCGGAGCAGGACACGGCCCCGTTCCTGGGCCGAGGTGGTTTTCCATCCACCATAGAACGCCCGCTTCGCGGCGGCGGCGGCCCGATTCACATCCTCGGTTCCCGCGGAAGGGCAGGTCGCAATAGCGGCTTCGGTCGAAGGGTCGAAGACCTCGAAGCTCTGCCCGCCCTCGGCATCGACGAATTTGCCATTGATATACATCCGGTAATGGGTGACGCTTGATGCGCGTGCCCTGGATTTCTTTGCCGCGGCGGGAGAGGCCATGGGGCGTAACCTGTTTTGAGACGTGGGACGGTATGGATCGGCAGATTCAAAGTAACGTCAGAAGTGTAGTGTCGCTTCAACGCCGGTGTTTTTCAACCTGGTGTTGATGACCGCCACGAAAGAGGGCTCGGGGAGGCCGGATGGCGGCTATTCCCGCTGACAGCTTGATTCAGGCCCGGGCGCACAGATCGTGCGCCCTTTGAGTTTCCTAGGCAGCGACGAACGGGCGAAATGGTCGAGCCGATGGGTCCATCGATGGGGCTCGAGATGGTGGAGTCGTATCCCGGGTTCGTTCGCTATCGTCCCTGACCTGCCACGGCATCCCCATCGCGGAGAGCCGGGCGAGGAAAGGGTCGGGATCGAGTTGCTCAGGCGAGAATACCCCCGCCCCTGACCAGGTGCCGTCCGAAATCAGTGATGCAGCGATGACCGGGGGAATTCCGGTCTGATAGGCCGTCGCCTGCACTCCCAGCTCGGCAAACGCCATTTCATGGTCAGCAATGTTGTAGATATAGTAGGCTCTTTCCTGGCCGTTTTTCCGGCCTTTGACCAGGGTGCCAACGCAGGTCTTGCCCCGCATTCTCCCGGCGAGCTCTCCCGGCTGCGGCAGCAGGCTTACGACGACATCCCGGGGGGCAACATTCACCTCACCAACCCGGACCTGGTCAGTGCGACTCATTCCCAGCTGGTGCATGACCTTGAGCGTCTGGTACGTGACGTCATCCATGCAAAGCTTGAAGTCGATAACGTCGGCCTGCGGGAAGAATCGAGGGAGTGTCTTGGCTTCTTCGTGGTCGACGTAATAGCAATTGAGAAGGCCCAGCTCGGGGAAATCGAACGGTTCAAATCCGCTTAAAGGCGGCTCGAGGTGAAAGCGACCCTCCCGGTAGGAAACAGCCTTGCAGAGACACTCATCGATAAAGACCCACGGTGAAAAGGCGGCGATGAAGCCATCGTGCCCCTGGCAGATGGAGTTATCGCCGTCCCGCACCCTGATCTCGGTGATTTCATCGAGCAGATGCTTCGCAGCATACGCCGCATAGACGTTCGTGCTGCCTGGATCCGCTCCCATTCCGAGCAGGGCAAATAGTCCGCGGTCTCGAAAGGCTGAATCAAGGGCGAATTGGTCTTCCATTTTGGGAAGGCCATCGTTGTCGGTTCCCGCACTGGCCATGTCGATGTAGTGGCAGCCGGCATCGAGGCAGGCTCCCATGACCGCCATATTGGTGGCGGGCAGTGCGGCGTTGAGCAGAATTGTGGTTCCGGTCGCCCGAAGGGCGCTGGCGACGGCGGCACGGTCGCCGGCATCGAGTTGGAGCGACCTCACACGGGGGTCGTTGAGTCTATCCGCAAGAAGGGATGCGCGGGCGGATACCGCATCGGCGACCACGAGCTGATCCAGCGTCGCCAATTCCTTGAATTTGAGGGCGGACACGGTCCCCACCGCGCCGGCGCCTAACACCAGGACGTTCACAAACTCCTCGTTTCATTGTTGGCGCGGCACTCGGTCTGGAATTGGGAGGACACGGTGGCGAACCACCAGGAGCCCCTCCTTCCTCGCCCCCGCCGCTGATGGGGGCTCGCAACTCAAGGAGATGGTCAGTTGCGAGAGTGGACCCTCCGCTTGGTCGGAGGATGCAAACACCCCCCGCCTGACGCAGGAGGCATAGCCAGTCTACTACGACCCCCCCACCCCCTGTCTAGACCCCCCATCACCGACCGGGGTCTGATATTCGGGCTCTTGACAGTCCTTCTGTTGGACCCAAGTCACAAGCCTGTAAAGTGTTATATCAGTTTATCCTCGAGGATTCCGCCCGCTCATGAGTTCACCCTCTGAACCCGTGATCACCGTGGCCTTCTCTCATTACCAAGACCCCAGTTCGAGGGCTCACACCGACCCGGGCATTTGAGTTTGTCGCCCAACCGCATTGGATACGGGCGCTGTCCATCCAATCGGTTGCAGGGTGACTGCCACGACGCCAGCCAGCGACGAGCACCCACCTTATTCTTCGAGGAGGAATAGCGGTTGCGACTCGCGGAATCCTTTTACTGCCTTGATGCCCATGACCCTGGTCTCAGCCGCCGTACTCCTGTTCCTCGTCATGGATCCGCTCGGCAACATTCCATTCTTTCTGTCAGAATTGCGACACGTGCCGGCGACTCGACAACGGGTCGTGATCGTACGGGAGCTGCTGATCGCGCTGGTGGTCCTGGTGTTCTTTCTTTTCACCGGCCGTATCGTCCTGGAAACCCTCCGGATATCGCAACCAGCCCTCACCGCATCGGGCGGAGTCATTCTCCTCCTTATTGCCCTCAGAATGATCTTTCCCACTTCGGAGAAATCGCTCAAAGAGGATGTGGCGGGAGAGCCGTTCATTGTTCCGCTGGCTATCCCCTACGTCGCTGGACCGTCGGCGCTCGCCACCGAACTCCTTCTCATGACCCAGGAACCCCACCGGTGGATGACATGGCTCGCGGCGGTGTTGCTGGCCTGGCTGGGAACGGCGGTGATTGTGTACTTCGCGAGCAGCCTGGGAAGACTCCTGGGCGAGAAGGTGCTCGTGGCCGTGGAGCGGCTGATGGGGATGATCCTGATTACAGTCGCCATTCAGATGTTACTGACAGGCGTGGATCA